>NZ_JBIWML010000003.1:209923-335862 GCF_044766665.1 Kitasatospora sp. NPDC101801 | reverse complement strand
GGCGGGGGGGTCCGGTGGGGCCGGGGGGGGGCCCCCGGGCGGGGGCGCGGGGGCCGCGGGGGGGGGGCGCCGCGCGGGGGGCGCGGTGGGTGGGGGTGCAGATCGGTTGATCTGCACCACCTCACTCGTCTCCCCGCGCTCTCAGCCCCGGCCACCGCACGAACTGCGGATCTTCAGGTCCGGCAGCATGACGATCCGGCGGGCCGGCCAGGAAGGCCCGTGGTCGAGGCGCCGCAGCAGCAGTTCGGCCGCTGCGGCGCCGACGGCTCGCTTCGGCGGGGCCACGGCCGTCAGGGCGGGTGCCGCGAGTGCGGCGTACACGTCGTCGTAGGAGACCAGGGCGAGGTCGGTCGGAACCCGCAGGCCGCGGGTGCGCAGCAGTGCGGGCAGTTGGATGGCGTCGTGGTCGTTGTGCACGAGCACCGCTCGTACGCCCGAGGCGGCGGCGTGGGCCACCTGGTCGGCGAGGGTCTCGATGCTGCCGTGGCCGGAGCCCGGGTCCGAGACCCGCAAGCCGATGACCGGTTGGGGTGGGAGGCCGAGCAGCCGGACGGCTTCGGTGTAGCCGGTCCGTACCTGGTGGGAGGTCCAGGTGTCGTCGCGGGCCGCCAGGGTCACCGCGCGGTGACCGAGCGAGGCGAGGTGGCGCAGGGCGAGCAGGACGCCGTGGTGGTGGTCGGAGCCGACGGCGTCGAGTGCGGCGCCGGGCCCGACCGGCGAGGCCCAGCGTTCGACCAGGACGGCGGGGACCGGCAGTTCGTCGAGCCAGTCGAACTCCTCGTGCGGCCCGCCGGGCAGCCAGTTCGGGGCCAGCATCAGCGCGTCGACCCCGGACTCCAGCAGCCGCTCGGCCTGGAGGCGGTCGTTGCGGGCCTGGTAGGGAGCGATGCCCAGGACCAGCCGGGCGCCCACCGTCGCAGCGGCGGTGCGCGCTCCGGCGATCACTTCGTCGAAGTAGGACCCGACGGTGGGCACCAGCATGCCGATCGCCCGCTCACGGCCGTCGGACGGATCGGTCGTGACCTCCTCCGGGAGGGAGACCGCTCCGTGGGAGCGACGCAGCCGTCCGTGCTCCGCCAGGACGGCGATGTCGCGCCGGACGGTGACCGCGGGGATGTGAAGGTGTGCGGCCAGGTCCACCACGCGCACGGTGCCGAGCTCTCGTACCGCGTTGAGGATCCACGCGTGACGGACCTCCGCTGCGATGGCCATGTGCTCCCCTTCGATGACAGAGTCTGATCCGCCTGACCAATTCCTACCATTTGATCACATGGAGATCAAAGAGCCAACCGTTGGGTCGTTTCGAAGGCTGGGTGGGGGCGATGGGTGGGGCAGGGCACCGGTGATCAGGACGATCGCGAGGCCGCCTGCGGGGAGGTTCCAGACCGGCTCGTGCGTCGGTGGCGGCGGTCGGCTCGGCCGCCCGCCCCTCCCGCTCGCGCTGCAGCCGACGTAGCCGCCGGTAGAGCTCGCGCACATAGCCATGGCGAGACCAGCGGCGGAAGTCCTAAACCTTGCGCGGGGCCGGCAGGTCGACGAGCGATGCCCCAACAGCCCGAACCGGATCCGGACCGCCGGCAGGACGACACCGTCAGCTTCCGGCTGGACGCCAGCGCAAGTGATCACGGGCACCTCGCCCAAGCCGGCCGTGACCAGCACTTCCACTTCACTCTTCCGCTCATCGGCGTCATCGTCGCGGTTCTCGCCGCTGTCTTCGCTACGCCGACGACGCGGTCGTGCACTGCGTCAGCGAGCACCAGGCCCGCGAGGTCCTGGCGGCGCTCGGGGACAGGATGGAGGAGGTCGGGCTGCGGCTGCGTCCCGGCAGGACCCGGATCGTGTACTGCAAGACCGTCCGCGGCGAGGCTCGTACCAACACGTCGCGTTCACGTTCCTGGGTTCACGTTCCAGCCGCGTAAGGCGCAGGACAGGAACGGGAGGCGCTTCCTCTCCTTCCTGCCTGCGATCAGCAACGACGCCCTCACGAGAATCGGCGCAGTCGTCCGCAGTTGGCGGCTGCACCAGAGGGTCAACGTCACCGAGAAGGAGCTCGCCAAGGAGATCAACCCGATCGTGGCGTGCTGAATGCGGCACTGCGGCCGGTTCTACCGGTCGAAGCTGTATCGGCTCCTGACGCGCATCAACGCCTACCTGATGCGCCGGGTCCGCTCGAAGACAAGCGGCTGCGGGCAAGGAAGAAGGCCCACCAGGCGTGGCTCAGGTGGCCTCAGGCCCGGCTGCCAGCCGAGCGTCCCCGACCCACTCCATGGCTCACCCCCTCATCGCCACCCGGCCGGGCGGTCAACCGAAAGCTACGCGGGCCCGCTGACACCGGCACGTTGCGGTCCGTGATCGCTCCCCAAACTCGTGCCAGAGCCAAGTTTCAGCGATCGTTGACAACCCACGGCGGAGGAGCCGGCATCGGCGGCGGCCCAAGCCGAAGGATGGGCCAGGGCCGCGCCAGGCACCGGAGGTGTTGACCTCCTCCGCGCGGCCCGCGTGGGCCGTGCGCCGGCTCGAACGAAGCCGGCGGACGGCCCACCGTCATGCGGTGACGACGGGCGCTCCTACGGCCGCTCTGCTGCGCAGAACCGCAGTAAGTCTTGCTTGTTACTGCTTGAAAGTGCTACTAATCAAGCAGTATTGAGCATTAGCACGGGCCAGATCCCCAGAAGGAGCCTCCGCATGGCTACCGCCGACCCGTCCCGCACCACGACCGAAATCGCCTGGCATCGGAGAGCACCGGTGCGTGACGACCTCGACCACAGTGCGTGCGTGATCGCGTCGGACGTCGGCCGGACCAGCGACGCGGCCGGTGGCCCCGGCATCGGGCGGTACGTGTGGCAGGCGGCGGCCCGGCGATGATCCTCACCGTCACGCTCAACGCCGCCCTGGACGTCACCTACTTCGTCGACGCCCTGGTCCCGCTCGCCTCGCACCGTGTCGACGAGGTGCACGAGCGCGCCGGTGGCAAGGGCATCAACGTCGCCCGGGTGCTCGGGGCACTCGGGTGCCCGGTCACCGTGACCGGCCTGGTGGGCGGTGCCACCGGCGCGCTGCTCCGCCGGGAACTGGGCACGGCCGGTCTGCACGACAGCCTGGTGCCGATCACGGGCGACTCGCGGCGCACCGTCACCGTGGTCTCCCGCCGGGACGGCGACGCCACCGTGTTCAACGAGACCGGGCCGGTCGTGCAGCCGGGGGAGTGGCGCGCCTTCACCGACCGGTACGCGCTGCTGGTGCGCGACGCCGACGTCGTCGTGCTGGCCGGCAGCCTGCCCCCGGGCCTGCCCGAGGACGCGTACGCGCAGCTCGTCACGACAGCTGCGGCCGCCGGGGCCGTCACGGTGCTGGACACCAGCGGCCCACCGCTGCTGGCCGCGCTCGCAGCGGGGCCGGACGTGGTCAAACCCAACGCCGCAGAGCTCGCAGCCGTCACCGGACAGCCCGACACGGTCCTGGCGGCAGCCGCACTGCGCGCGCTGGGAGCCAGCGTGGTGGTGGCCTCCAGCGGTCCGGACGGGCTGCTGGCGATCACCCCGGACGGCAGTTGGCAGGCCGCGCCGCCCGCCCAGCTCAGCGGCAACCCGACCGGCGCGGGCGACGCCTGTGTCGCCGCGCTCGCCGCGGGGCTCGCCGTTGGTGCGCCGTGGCCCGAGGTGCTGCGCGAGGCGGTGGCCCTGTCGGCCGCAGCCGTCCCCTGCCCGGTCGCCGGTGACTTCGACACCGCGATCTACCACCGCCTGCGCACCACCGTCCCCGTGGAGGAGACCCATGCCGCTCGCACCCACCGATGAGACAGTCCGGGCCGCACAGCGGAAGCGGAGCGGCGTCGGCGCGTTCAACGTCGTGCAGATCGAGCACGCCGAAGCGATCGTGGCCGGCGCCGAGGCGGCCGGGCTGCCGGTGATCCTGCAGATCAGCGAGAACACCGCCCGCTACCACGGCGCGCTGGAGCCGATCGGACTCGCCTCACTCGCCATCGCCAGGGCGGCCGCTGTGCCGGTGGCCGTCCACCTCGACCACGCCGAGTCGGCCGACCTGGTCCGCGAGGCCGTCGAACTCGGCTTCTCCTCGGTCATGTTCGACGCCGCGAAGCTCCCCTACGAGGAGAACCTCGCCGCCACCCGCGAGATCACCCAGGGCTCGGTCATGGTCCTTGACCAAGTGCGGTGAGGTCGCTCGGGTTGCGGTGGCAGGCTGGGCAGCGCCAGAGGGCGGTGATCAGTGCGATCTGTAGGAGGGACACGACCTGATACATGCTCAGGGCGTGTCCTGGTCTTTTGGGTTGAGGTGCTGCTCCAGGCAGAACAGATGCGCGGCTGACACTAGGGCGACGTGGTGGTGGAATCCGCCGTAGGTGCGGCCCTCGTAGTCGCCCAGGCCCAGGGCCTGTTCCATCTCCCGGTAGTCGGTCTCGATGTGCCAGCGGCTGGTGGCGTGTCTGACCAGGGTCGACAGCGAAGTGTCCGGGGGCAGGTCGGTGATCCAGGAGCGGAACACCCCGCCGCCGTGCTTGCGCCGCCACTGAATCAGCAGGGTGCGCTGTGGCAGGTGCCGGCTGTCGGTTTCCGCGATGTGTCCGCGTTCGATGATCCCGGCGATATGCACGGGAATGGCGGCGAACCAGCCGGAGCGGGCTCGATGGTTCGCGGTCTTGACGCGGTAGATGAACCGGGTGGCCCGGTGCCGGTTGGCCTCGGCGATGGTGTCAACGGCGATGGTGGGTCGTCGTTTTGCCCAGGCGGTGACCGGCGTGCCCGTGGCGGGCAGGATCACCGTGTCCCCCTGGACCGCCAGTAGCCAGCGGATGCCGCGGGCGGTGAGCCCCATGCGAAACGCGACGTTGGTGCCGTAGTCGCTGTCGGCGATGACCAGGGGCGGGACATTCCCCCACTCGGCGAGCTCGTCGAGCAGGTCGAGGGCGATCTGCTGCTTTGTCCGGTGTGCGAGCCCGGGCGGGACCCCGGCCTTCGCGCACCGGGCCGAATCCTGTGCCCACTTCTGTGGAAGGAACAGGCGCCAGTGCAGCGGGCTCGACCCGCGTGCGGACACCGCGTGCACGGACACCCCGACCTGGCACAGATGCTGGTTGCGCTCGCCGCAGTGCTGCACGATCGCCCCTGCGGTGCCGTGCCCGTAGCGGACGAACGGATGGTCATCGATCAGCCAGGCGGTCGGCGCGATCACGGAGACCGCCCGTGCCGCGACCCGCCGCATCACTTCGCGGTAGTCCCAGGTGGACTGGGCTACGAAATGGCCCAGATTCTGTCGCGGGATGCCCAGGCGCTCAGCCATCGGCTCCACCGACTTGCGTTTGCCGTCGAGCATCAACCCGCGCAAGTACTGGTGTCCGTAGCCGCGTTGGCCCTCGTAGGCCAGGTACTTGAAGACATCGCCGGTGAACTCCGCGAGGTCCGCGTCCAGCGCGGACATGACCTGTAGGTCCATGGCCCGACCATCGCCCCAACGGCCATGGTCAATCAGCTACTTGGCTGAACAGGTCGAGGATCATGACCGAGCCCTGTCACCTCGTTCTGCCACCGCAGCGGTGTCTGGGTGGAAGCCGAACTCGGCGAGGTCGGCGGCAAGGACGGCGCCCACGCCCCGGGGGTGCGCACCGATCCCGGTGAGGCCCGGGACTTCGTCGCCGCGACGGGGGTGGACGCGCTCGCGGTCGCGGTGGGCAGCTCCCACACCATGCTCACCCGCGACGCCGTCCTCGACTTCGCCCTCGTCTCCCAGCTGAGCGAGGCCGTGCCGGTCCCGCTCGTCCTGCACGGCTCCTCCGGCGTCAGCGACCCGGACCTCGCCAAGGCCGTCCAGGCGGGCATGACGAAGGTCAACATCTCCACCCACCTGAACAAGATCTTCACCCAGGCCGTCCGCGACCACCTGGACGCCCACGCGGGGGTCGCCGACCCCCGCAAGTACCTCGGCCCCGCCCGTGCTGCCGTCACGGCCGAGGTGGCCCGGCTCCTGTCGGTCCTGGACGGGGCCTGACCATGGCTCAGAATGCGATGAGGAGTGCGCGTTGAGCAACGAGAGCCCGGCCAACCTGCTCAAGGAGGAGCGTCGTTTCGCTCCGCCGGCGGAGCCGGCGGCCGACGCCGACGTCACGGCGGCCGCGTACGCGCAGACGTCCGAGGACCGGCTCGGTTTCCGGGTCGAGCAGGCCCGCCGCCTCAGCCGGGCGGTCGAGCCCACCGAGACCCTGGACTGGTCGAACCCGCCGTTCGCGAAGCAGTTCGCCGACGGCAGGCTCAACGTGGCGTGCACCTGCGTGCGTCACCCGATCAGTGGCCGCTCCGAGAAGGCTCAGTGATCAGCAGTTCGGCATGCGGCTGGCATCGGCAGGCTTCGGCCAGCTGCTCCGGCAGGACGTCCTGGACACCTACCGCAAGCGGTCACGGGCCTGGTCAGCCGCAGTGCGAGTTGTACTGGTGGTTGACCTCGCCGTCGATGGTGCCCTGCCAGTCGATGCACGAGTGCGCCGCGTAGAGGCGCACCGGGCCGGCGTAGGTCGTGTAGAAGCCGCCGTCCGATATCCAGGTGCCGCCGGAGAGCCGGATGCCCGCGTCCATCGACTTCAGGTACGAGCTCGAGCTGGTGCGGACGGTCACCACGCAGTTGTAGCCGTTGGAGCTGTTGTAGGTGAGGAACACGGTCCCCTCCGCCAACGGCAGCGAGTCGATAACGGAGTACCCGCTGCCGCACGCGCCGTTGTAACTGGCTGCCTCGGCCACGCTCGGCATGACCGCGACGCCGCCCGCCGCCATCGCGGTGACCGCCGTGCTCATGGCGATGCGCTTGAAGAGCTTCCTCATGATCTGTCCCATTCCGTTCCCGTTACTCACCAGACGAACCGAGGATCCACGGCCTCCAGCGGCATGACCACCGGCCGCGGCACCCCTGACGCCATCGTGGCGAGCCCTGGTATCACGGACGTAACACCGGGTCAGAGGCTCGGTAGCGGGCCGCAGCTGAGCTCGCCGACTCCGCCGTCGGAGATGACGCAGTGCGATTCGTCCGACGGTGGGTCAGGAATGGCTCAGCGGGCTTGCGGTGACCTCACTTGCGTCAAGCCGTTCCAACGCCTTGCCCGCACGGGATCCGCGGTGGCCACGGCCGACTCGACCGCCCGTCACCAGGCCGAGGCGGACGCCCGTCGTCGGGGAGGCTGAGCTCGCTTCGCTTTGACGGACACTATGGGTGTGGCGGTCAGGCTGCGAGGACGGTCTCGTATTCGGTGGGACTGCGGTAGCCGAGGCTGCTGTGCAGCCTTCGTATGTTGTACCAGGCTTCGATACGCTCGAAGATCGCGGAGCGGGCCGCGGCCCGGCTCGGCCGATCGGCGAGCAACTCCCTCTTCAGGGTGGAGAAGAAGGACTCGGAGCGGGGTTGTCCCAGTACTGGCCGGTGCGGCCGACTGACGGTCCAATACCGAACTCGTTTGCCAGAGCGGCGAATTCATGGCTGGTGTACTGACCGGCGCACGCTTGAGGATGTCGACGTCCTCGCGCAGCCGGCGGTTCTCCCGTCGCAGCCGGGCCAGTCCCTCGCGCTCGCTGCTGGTCGGGCCGTCCCGCTCGCCGGCGTCGACCTCCGCCTGGGTGGCCCACAGGCGCACAGCGGTCTCGGTCAGATCGAAGTCCTTGGCCATCTGGCTGGCTGAGCGGTCCCCGCGACGGCACAGCTCGACGATCTCGGTCCTCAACTCCGGCGTGAACGAGCGGCGAGGACGCGGCTTCTTCTTCCCCATGCTCACCATGATGGACATCATCCTTCTGGGGCCCCAGGCCCCTGATCTCAGGTGTCCGCCAAAGCAGATCAAGCCCAGGTCTGCGTAATCCTGGACAACCTGTCCGCCCACAACGGCAAGAAGTCCGCCGCTGGGCCCGCAGCAATGACGCCCACCAGAGCGAGTACCTGTTGCGGTGTCAGAGTCTGCGCCTGTGGCTTTCTCGCTGGCGAGCGGCTCCATCTCCGTGGCGAAATCAGACGGGTGCCGGAGGGCTTTGCCTGGTTCCGCCACTGTGCTGGCCCGGCTCGCCAGAGGTTGCCGGGCCAGCACTTCAAGCAGTCGTCAGTTGCAGTCGCCGTAGCGGCCGCTGCCCCAGCCCCCGTCGGAGAAGGTATGCCAGTTGCCCCAGATGTGCTTGTTTGCGCACAGGGTCGACTGACTCCACCTGTAGTCCGTCTTGTAGACGGTGAGGTCGACGTCGGGCAGGAACTTCAGCGGAGCCGCATAGGCCTTGCCGGCCAGGTTGGTGTAGATGTTCATGATCGGCGAGGTGGTGTAGGAACCGTCCGGGTGGTCCAGTCGGAAGTTAGTCTTCAGCAGCGCGTCCTTGTTCTCCCCCTCGACATACAGGGTCCCCTCGACGTGGAACATGGCTTGGGCGCCCTGGCCGCCGGCGTCCGGCGCGACCGGGCTGGGAGCCCCGTAGTTCCAGTGGATCTCGGCGTAGACGCCCTTGCAGTCACCGAAGTACCCAAGGTAGAGCTCGCCCAGCTTGACCTTGTCGGCCATCAGTGAGACCGGGTGGGAGACCAGGATCGGGGACGTGGACGAACCACATCCAGTGGCTTGGACGGCGTTGGCGCTTCCGGCGCCGGCTGTCGAGAGGCTGGCGGTGAGTAGAAGCGTTCCGATACCGGCGCCGAATTTACGCGCAATGCGCATGGATCCCCCTTGAGTGGCGAAGAACTGATGACGCGTACGTTGACATCCCGATGAACGGCAGTCAACCCCCCACATAGCTGTATTGACATAGCTGAATGCGGAGCCGGGTCCTTCCTGCGGGCCGTGATACTGACCCGCACCCACACTCGTACATCGCTGGCGACCAAGCACGATTGTCCGATGAGCGGCCGAACAGTGGGGTCGAAGATGAATCGGCACCCGGACCGTCTCTGTGAGAAGGCCATGGAAATTCTGACGACGTATCAGCAGCCGTGACTGGCAGTGGATTTATCGAATGCAGAAAGCATTTGATGCCGGGTGCTGTGTTTGGCGGTATTCCAAACCGGGCGAGAAATGACGCCCCCCATCCGTGCTGCGGCAGCATGCGGACCAGCTCCAGCCGCGCAGCTACAGCGGCGCCTCTGGCGGGCATCCGAGTACTGGGGATCCGGTCTCGTTAGTGCTCGGGTACGGCCCAGGTGCCGGGTCCGTGATCATGGCCGGCTCGGGCAGCACGGCGCTCTGCTCGCGGGCCGCAGCCCCGCACTCGCGCACGCCCGGGCGACGGTGCACGTGGCAGAGGTCGAGCAGTGGCTGCGGGAACCCCTCGGCAGGCCCGGCTCCCCGCTCGGCCGACGGCGAGCTGTGCTCCGGCGCCGGTCTGACGCACCGACAGAACGCGACCTCCGCCGCAGCGCATCGCCACCGTGGCGGACGGGGCGCGGTCCGGTCAGCTCGCCGCGTGTCGGAGCAGTGAGCGGATGAGGGCGTGGTGGAAGGGACGGACCGGGCGGAAGTAGGCCCGGCCGAGGGCGTTGTGGAACTGGACCACGGTGGAGACCGTCAGGTCGGAGCCGTCGGTGTGGACCGAGGCGCGGAAGTCGAGGTGGCGGTCGTCCGTGCCGAAGACGACCTCCCGGTCGGTGACCAGCAGCGTCGGGAACGGGGCGGCTGACCGGCGGTCCCCGGTACGCAGGCCGAACGGGCGGACCAGCGCGTCGCGCAGGCGCATCAGCCGGCCGATCCAGCTCGGCGAGCCGGTGAAGAGCCTGCGGATCCACTCCTCGGGGTCGGCGCTGCTGCCGGGCGGCAGGGTGACGGCGTAGGCGTCCCGGTAGTCGATCCGGGGGAGCTGCGCCGGCAGGACGGAGTCGGCGGGTACGGGCACGACACGGGTGATGGCCATGCTCCGTACGGTAGCGTATGGAGCATGGCGCGCACCGGAAACGCACGATTCACGGCCGAGGACTGGCTGCACTCCGCTCTCGCCGCGATGGCCCGTGGCGGGGTCGGAGCGGTCCGGGTCGAGCCGATCGCCGCCGAACTGGGCGCCACCAAGGGCAGCTTCTACTGGTACTTCGCCAACCGCGATGCCCTGGTGACGGCAGCGCTCCAGCACTGGCTCCGGGAGACCACCGAAGGCGTGGCCGAGACCCTCGCCGAACTGCCGGACCCCACGGACCGGTTGCGCGCACTGCTCGGCACGGTGTTCGCCGAGCGGCCCGGACGCGGCCTGGAGGTGGCGTTGCAGGCGGACGTGGACTCACCCGAGGTCCGCGGCGTCCTGGCCGAGGCGGACCGCCGCCGCCTGGCGATCCTGCGCGGCCTCCTCGCCGACGTCGGCCTGGCCGGCGATGCCGCCGAACGGACCGCTCTCTCCGGGTACGCGACCTACCTCGGCTTCCTGCAACTCCAGCGCACCGACCCGGACCTGGTACCGAGCGGGGCGGACCGTGCGGCGTACGTCAACTCGCTGCTGGCCACGATGCTCGCGGGGCACTGAGGTGCCGTCGACCGCGCAGCGGGTGCCGGGACCTGAGCCGGCGGCCGCCCGCCCGCATTCGACAAGCACCGCTACAAGCACCGCAACGTCGTCGAACGCTGCTTCAACCGTTTGAAACGGTGGCGTGGCATCGCCACCAGGTTCGACGATGCCGCCGAGACCTACCGGGCAGTTGTCACCCTCGCACTCCTCATGTGGGCATGACCTTTGACGACAGCCGCCCGAGGCGGATGCAAATCTCGTACCCACCGGCGGCGCAGGCACAACGAGGCCCCGTCACCCTCTCGGCGGGGGTGGTGGGGCCTCGGGGCGGACTGTCACACGTCGCCGAACTTGCCTTCGGCGGTCGCAGTGGCGAAGGCTGCCGATGCGGAAGCCGGGAAGATCAGCGCAGGTCCGGCCGGGTCTTTGGAGTCGCGGACGGGCACGATGTTCTGCGACTGAACAATGTGCAGCGCGGGTTCGATGCACTGGCCGCCACCACTGCTGTAGCTGGATTTAGTCCACTGCGCGGTACTCAAGTCGGGAGCAGGGGTCATCGGTTCAGCTCCTTCGGTGCTGCGCGGATCATCGCCACCGAGTCGGCTACGGATGGCGCGTCAACCTGCAAGCGATCGTCGTCCCTGGCCCACTGCTGGACAGTGGCTGTATCTCGCTCGACGTAACCGCGCTGGGTTGTTTCCACATAACCGACGCGAGTGTGATCCGGGCGAAAGCCCCAGCGTCACCGCCGAGTTGAACGGCCTGCGCTCGCCGAGGCTGAACGGTACTACCTGGCTGATCACGTGAGGGAGTTCGGCAAGCTCACCAGGTGGTCAAGCTGTGGACCCATGACAGTAGGGCCGCCCACCTGCCACCGGATGCTGCTCTCGTCCAAGATGACGTGGATCTGGGCCGGTGGCTGACGGGTAATCAGGGCTTTTCTGCCGAGCCGAAATGCGTGCCGCTCCGCTGCCTGTTCCTTTGAAATGTTGCCACGCGCGACGGCCCCGCCTGTTCGGCCGCCGCGTGGTCGTCTTACGGGTGAGGGCGGCCGGTGTCCCTGGGACGGCCAGGTGTTGCCCACCAAGGTCCGTCAGCACCCGGTCAGGTCGGTGTCAGGTGGGGTGGGCAGAGTGGTGTCACGCCGAAGGGGCAACGCACCGCCCCGGAGGTTTGGGAGAGGTGCCCGGAGTGGCTGATCGGGTGCCTGGCCGGTGACGGTCGAGCAGGGCCTCTCGGGGTCCGCGCAGGTTCGAATCCTGCCCTCTCCGCCCACTGAACGCCCGGGGCCTGGCCGGTCGCTGGGCCTGGTGCAAGCAGGCGGCGACCGGCCACGCCGGGACTCTTCCAGCGGGCATTGGTGTGCCGGAGAGCGGGCCGATCCTCGCACGCAGCACCGACAGTCCCCGGACCTCAACCGGAGCCTGGAGAGCGCCGGCACCGCACCCTGGAGCACCGAGGCCAACGCGGGCGGCACGGCGGGGAGAGGCCGATTCCCTATGCCGTCCGCGTGTTGAAGGGCCATGGCGGGAGCCGACATCGTCGGGCTGCCTGCGAGCCGGTGGGGCGGTGCGGTCAGTCCGGGCGTTCGATCGCGGGGGGCTCCCAGCAGGTCGGAGGTGTCGGCAGCTTGCGGAGGACGTGGATCCGCGTCCCGACACGCAGCCCCACCCGTCCGGGTGCCACGCCTGTCGGGCCGGTAGTCCTGACGAGAGATCAGTCCTCCCGGCGGCAGGGCTGGTCGCGGTTGCCTCCCGCGTCGGCTGCCCCGATTTGCCGCTGGGTTGGTCACCGGATTCGCCCCACGCCCCGCGCCGGTGCGGCGCGGGGCGTGGCGGGGGTGGGTGCTGAGGGGTGGTCAGGTGTTGCAGTAGTTGCGGTTGCCCGTGGTGAAGCCGTGGGTGCCGCTGGCCCAGGTCGGGTCGCCGTCGGTGTCGTAGAAGACGAAGTTGCCGTCGTTCTGCACCCGGGCTGTTCCGCCGGGGGCGGGGTTCAGCGCACCGAGGGTGCAGACCGTGCCGCCGGAGGAGTTGAGCAACCGGACGTAGCCGGACTGCGACCAGACCACCCGGGTCACGCCCATGCCGCTCGTCCCGCTGGCCCACAGCGGCCAGTCCTGGGTGTCGCTGAGGGCGTAGAGCACGAGGTTGCCGTCGGACTGGAAGGTCAGCCGGGTGTAGTAGCTGGCGCTGACGGAGGCACCGGGGTACCAGTCCGGCTGTGCGAGGGTGAAGCGGGCTGCCGTGCTGCCGCTGGCCAGGGCCATCGCTTCGGTGCCGGACGCGGTGACTGCGGTGACCGCCGCCGTGCAGACCAGGGCGGTGCGGATGGCGGCCTTGCGCAGCCAGGAGCCGCCGAGCTGGCTGATTCCCATGAGACTTCCTTCGGTTCGGGCGGAGGGACGTGGTCCCCCGTGCGGTCCCGCTCGGGCCGCCCACGTCCGGGACGAACCTACGAAGGGCGCGTATCAGCCCGGTAACCGCGCCGTCACACCACCACCGGCCCGCCTCCCGCGTCGGCGACCGGGGACGGGGCAGGTCAAGGGCGGTGACATGCGCGTGGGGCCGATCCACAGTGCGCGGCTTGGACACGATCGGCGAGAGCGGGGGGCCGGCCGATGGCAGGCACACGACGGCGGGACAGCAGGTGGGGCACGGTTGCGGACTCCGGGTGGGACGCGGTGTTCAGGTAGCCGTCGCGCGGCTGGTTGTCCCCGCCCTTCGGGTGCGCGAGGCCGTTGACGAACATGGTGGCGCCACTGTGCCGTCCGAGCTCGCTCGCGACGCCTCGGCACGGGCGTAGCGTTCGCTGTCGGGCCCTCGATGTCTCCTCTGTCCGCGCAGCACAGCCTCGCCGGAGCCTCTGACCAACCGGCACCGAGATGGCCGGCGATCTCGGTGCCGGAACCCCGTTGCGTGGTCCCTACCCTGACGGCGGCTCAGGGGTCAGGGCTCGGGTGCGGTCAGGGTCGGACCCGGATGGCAGCGGGGGTCCGGTCGGCCAGACTCGGTCGAGCAGGAAGCGACTGACTACCGACTCTGGAGTACTGAAGCGTGAACACCCTTGTGCACCATCGTCGTTGGCCCCGTCTCGTGGTGGCTGGAGCAATGCTGGCCGCCGTGGTCGTGGGGGCCGGAGGGGCGGCGGTGGCCGCGCCCCGGGACGCTGGAGCGGCCGCCGCGGTCCCGCTGCCGCCGCTCGACCGGGCCGCGATCCGCCAGGCGGTCGCCGGATTCCCGACCGCCGACGTGAACGGCGTCCTGGTGCGCGTCACCGGCAGCGCCGGCCGGTTCGAGACCTCGGCGGGCGTCGGCGACCGAACCACCGGTCAGGCACCCGACCCGCAGGGCCGGTTCCGGATCGGGTCGATATCCAAGGTCTTCACCGCCACCGTGGTGCTCCAACTCGCCGCCGAGCACCGCCTGGACCTCGACGGCACCGTCCAGCGATATCTGCCGGGCCTGCTCCCGGCCGACCTGCCGCCGGTGAAGATCGGTCAACTCCTCGACCACACCTCGGGTCTGCCGCACGGCTCCGGCGACGCCTGGGGCGACGGCACCGCCACCTGGTTCGTCGAGCACCGCTTCGACAGCTGGACCCCCGAGCAGGTGGTCGCCACCCTGGCCGGCCAGCCGATGGCCTTCGCGCCCGGCACCGGCCAGCAGTACAACGGCCTCAACACCTTCGTCGCCGGCCTGCTGATCGAGAAGGTCACCGGCCGCTCCTACCCCCACGAGGTCCAGCGCCGGATCATCGAGCCGTTGCACCTGCGTGACACCGCCGTCCCGGACCGCCGCGACCCCCGGCTCGCCCGCCCGGCGGCGCACGCCTACCTGACCGTGCCCGGTCCGGACGGCGCCGACCGCCAGGTCGACGTCACCGAGCAGAGCCCCTGGCCGTGGGCGGAGGGCGGCCTGATCTCCAGCGCCCCCGACCTGGACCACTTCCTCACCGCGCTGTTCCAGGGCCGGCTGCTGCCCCCGGCCCAGGAGGAGCAGCTGTTCACCGTGCCCGAGGTCCCCAACGTGGACAACTCCCAGTGCTTCCCGGGCCAGCAGCAGGCCTGCATGAGCAAGGGCCTGGTCCGCACCGAGATCAACGGGGTGACCCTCTGGGGCAAGACCGGCTCCCGGCCCGGCTGGACCAGCGGCGCCTTCGCCACCCGTGACCTCCAGCGCCGGTTGGTCTACTCGTTCAACCCGACCACCACCCGGGGCGCCGACATCCGCTACGTCCTCAAGCTCGCCAACGCGGTCGTCCCGCCGGCTGCCGGCTAGCCCCGCCGGCCGGGGCGGCTCGGCAGCCGGACCAGCCCCAGTCCGCCGCCCGCCGCCTGGTGCGCACCGCCCAGCGCGGGTGGGAGCAGGAGGACCTGGTCGAGACGGCGCCGGGAGAGTATCCGGGGCGCGGTGCCTGACTCCGGGTGGGACGCGGCGCGGCGGGACAGCGTCTGGGGCTGACCGATACGAGCTGGGGCGGATAGGCTCGCCAGCCATTCCGCGCCGCCGGGGTGCCGGCGGGCGCCACCCGCTTCTTCGACGTCCACCGCATGGTCTCCCGTCCCCTGCGGATGGACGTCACCTCCACCGACCTCGACGGCGCCGCCAGTTCCGGCACGTACGAGTTCGGGCTCGCCCGCCTCGTCGCCCAGGAGATCGACCACCTTGACGGCCTGCTGTGCACCCACCGTTATGCATCCCGGGGTTCAACCGATCCCGGTCGAGGAGTACCGAGGCACCGGCTCGACCTGGGCCTACCGAGGGCGCCGGCCGTCTCGTCGGCTCACCGACACACTCTCCTGACCTGCGCGAACAGCGTGGCGCGCAGGCTCCGATTCCCGTCTTCCTCAAGAACATTTCCCACTGCGCTGGTCAGCGGGCTGCCGACGATTGCGGGACCGGCGGAGGAGGCCGTCACCTGCACCCACGCCACCCGAAGTCCTGCTCCGGTGTTCAACGAAGCGGGACCTCCGCCGACCCACCGCATGCGGCGTCACCCCGAAACTCTCGGCAACCTCCTCGTTCGCGCGCCAGCTGATCACCCCGGGTTGAAGTTGGTCCGCGAGCGACTCGATGCCGGACTGCCAGAGCACGCAGCTCGACAGGTCTTCGCGCGACATCCGCGAAGTCGCCTCAGACCCCGCAGCAGCCCGGTCAGACCCGCCGCCACCAGGCCGCCATGACCAGGGCGTACGAAAAACTCCTTTGGGAGCGGTCAGTGGGGTGCGGCCCTCACTACGCGCCTACGGCCGCGTGACCCGGTCCGCCGACCGCCGTCCTGCGAGACCGGGCGCGTGGTCGGGCTGCGGCGCGGTGAACGCTCCCGCTGGATGCCACTCTGCTGGATCGTGCGCCCCGGAATGTGCGGGAAAGGGCACGGCGCCGCACCCCCACGCGCCATGGCGCTGGTCAGGGCGGCCGTTGGATGCTTGCTGGGCCCCGCCGAGACCAGGGGCGCGCACCAGCACGGCATAGGAGAACAGCATGGACCCCTACGCCCGCCTCAGCACCCCTCCGCCCCCCGTCGAGGAGAACCCCCGCCGAGCCCACCGCGTCGAAGCGGCGCTGGAGAAATGGGCCCTCGAAGTCGGGATCGCCGACTACCTGGGCGAGATCAACCTCAGCGGCTTCGGCCGCATGATGTGCCTGGCCAATCCGCACGCGGCGAGTGACAACCACCTGCTCGTACTGGCCAAGTGCTTCGTCGCCGAGTACATCACCGACGACACCTGCGAGGACAACGAACACGGCGTCGTCCCGGCACAGTTGTACCCGCAGCTGATGATGGGGACGTTCACCATCGAGTCGACCGCGCCGATCGCCGCCTGCGCGAAGGAGTGGGACGCCCAGACCCGGACGAGCATCCTCTGCCAGGCCTGGCAGGGCGCCATCGCGAGTGTCCACGAGATCGCCACCCCGGCTCAGGCCGGTCGGCTCAAGCACGCCCTGGCCACCCTGTTCATCGGCTTCGGCGGCGAGTCCGGGTGGCGCCTGGCCCAGCGGGTCCCGCCGTCCTGGGAGTACCTGATGGAGCGTCAACTCAACTCCTTCTTCTGCTCGATGATCCTCCCCGACGTGGCCGCCGGCTACGAGCTGTCGTCCCAGCTGTACTACCTGCCGGAGGTGCAGCGGGCACTGCGCGCGGCAGCGCTCTCCAGCAACCTGATGAACGACGTGTACTCGCTCTGGCGCGACCTGGAGCAGGAGAGCACCGCCTACAGCCTCCCGCTGCTGCTCGCGGCGGAACAGGACATCCCGCTGGAAGCGGCGGTCGAGCGGACCATCGACCTGCACAACGAGCTGATCGGGTTCTTCCAGGAGGAGTCGGTCAGGCTCGCGGCCGCACACGGCCCGACCATGGGGCGCTACCTCGCCGACATCCTCAACTGGCTTGCGGTCAACCGCTACTGGCACGTCACCAGCGACCGCTACCGGATGCCGGCGTGAGCGCCCGGGCCCGCGCCCTGGTGGTGGGTGCCGGGTACGCCGGTCTGCTGGCCGCGCACGTGCTCGCCACCCGCTTCCGGGAGGTCGTGCTGCTGGACCGCGACGAGATCACCGACAGCGACCAGCCCCGCAAGGGCGTTCCCCAGGGACACCACCCGCACTACCTGCTGGAGCGCGGCGCCCGCACCCTGGAGAGCCTGCTGCCGGGACTCCAGCGGAACGTGACCGCCGACGGCGTCGTCCTGCGCGACTTCGGCACCGGCACCCGGTTCCGACTGCCCTCCGGCTGGACGCCGCAGGTGCGCACCGGCATCCAGGTGCAGTCCATGACCCGCCCCTACCTGGAACAGCAGATCCGCCGCCGCGTGCTGGCCCACCCCAACGTGATCCTGCGCAGCGGCGTCCCCGTCGACGGCCTGCTGACCGTCGGAGGAGGCCGGCGGGTCACCGGGGTGAGCGCCGGAGCCGAGATCATCACGGCCGATCTGGTGGTCGCCGCCACCGGCCGCAGCAACGCCCTGACGGCCTGGCTTGCCCAGGCCGGTTGCGAGCCGGTGCCCGAACGCATCGTCCCGGCCGAAGTCACCTACACCACCCGCACCTACCCCACCGCCGCACCCGGGCTGAACGCGTGCCACGCGGTCCTGCTCTACGCACCAGGCCAACCGCGCGGCGGGGGCGTCATGGCCGTGGAGAAGGGGCGCAGCACCCTGGCGCTCTTCGGGTACGGCGCAAACCGTCCGCCGCTGGACGACCAGGGCTTCCGGGCCTTCGCCGAGAGCCTGCCCGAACCGTTCCTGGCCGCGTTCCTCGCCACCGCTCCGCAGCACACCCATGAGCACCGGTTCATCGACCGAGGCAACCACTGGCGCCAGCTCCACCGGGCGCGGGCCTGGCCCGAACAACTGGCGGTGGTCGGCGACGCGCAGTGCCGGTTCAACCCGATCTACGCGCAGGGCCTGACGGTGGCCACCCTCCAGGCCCAGGCGCTCGGCCGCTCACTCGACCAGGGTGAGGACGTCCGCGCCTTCCACCGCCGCTGCGCCCGGATCATCCGCGTGCCGTGGCTGATGTCGTCCAGCTCCGACCTGGCCTGGACGCCCCGGCAGGCCCCGTGGGCCGCCCGCGCCGCCCACTGGTACAGCGGCCGCCTGGTCGACCGCGTGCCCACCGACCCGAGCCTCTACCAGGTGTTCGCCGGAGTCCAGCACATGCGGCGCTCCCCCGCCGCGCTGGCGTCCCCCGCAGTTGTACTCAAGGCGCTGCGGCGCCCGAAGGAGGATCAGACATGAGCGAGACCGGTGAGCAGCACTACGGCGCCGTCGCCCTGCGCCACCAGTACCAGGCGATGACCGTCGGCGACATGACACAGGTCGTGCGGCACTTCGCCGCCGACCTCTTCTACGAGGAGCCCTCTCTCGGGGTCGTCGCGCACTCCCCGGGTGAGATCGCCAAAGGTTACGAACCGTGGCTCACCTGTGTGCGCTTCACCTTCCCCGTGCTGGACGCGTTCGGCGCCGGGGCACGGGCAGCCCTGCGGTGGGAGATGCACGGCACCGTCCTGCGGGAGATGCCCGGCCTGGTGACGCCCGACCACATCGGCAGCACCTTCGTCATCATCGGCGCGACCACCGCCCAGTTCAACGACGAGCGGCTCATCGACCGGTGCGGCTGCTACTGGGACCTGGGCTCGTTCTCCGCACAGTTCCGGTAGCCCGCGACACGAGACACGCCGCCGTGGGGCGGTGAACGCCCCCATGGCCGGGGGACCTGACCACAGGCAGCTCCCGGCCTCGTCCACCTGCCGGTGGACGGAGGAAGCCCCTTTCGTACAGATCACGACGCCTGCCGATCGAACGAGAGGCCCAAGCGCCGCAGCGAAGCCCGTGTGGTTGATCCGCCGAACCTGAGTCCGGCCGCCCGGCCTGCGGACCGATCTCCGCACGGAACTGCTGGGCGGGCGGGCGGCCTGTGCGGGCCTGTCGACACCCCGGTGGACGCTCGCCTCCGACTCGTCGGCACAACGCGCAGGATCATGGAGGCGTGAGCGATGCCGAGACAGCGGTGGACCTGATGCACCTGCCCGACCGTCAGAGCAGCGTCGTGATCAGAGTGCTCGGTCACCACGGCGGAGGGGATCCGTTGCGTCGGTCTACGGCTGATCGAATGTCCAGGTGAGTACCACCTGTCCCGTTTCCGGGACGCCGCCGGCACGGCGGTACGTCGCCACTGCCGCCGCATTCTCCTCGTCCGTGATCGTCCACACGCCGTAGCAGCCCCGTTCACGTGACAGGTCGGCAAGCGCCGACACCAGAGCCCGGCCGACGCCACGCCCACGGAACGACTCGTCCACGCCCAGCTCGTACAGGAACATCTCGGTTCCCTTGTCCGGATGGGTCATCTCGACACCGGTGACCATCCCCGCCGGGACGTCGTCCACATAGGCGATCAGGAGGTGATGGCGCTCGTCCGTCAGGAACCGTTGAGTTGCCTCCTGCCCTGGGGCGGTGTCGAAGAGATGTCCAGCGGCGTTGACCGCCTCGACCTGAGTGACACGACGGATCTCCATCCGAGGATCCTGACACGTGCCGGCAGCGGGGGCGGCCATTCTGCCGGAGAGCGATCCCGACGCCGAACCCATCTCCACGGCCTTCGGAGCCCCGCCGCTCTGACCTCCGAGCGGTACGGCGCGCGGGTGTTGGGGGTCATCCGGCTCAAGGACATCGTCAAGGACGGCATCCGGCAGCGGTTCGGGGAGCTGCGCCGGATGAGCATCCGCACCGTCATGGTCACCGGTGGCAGCCCGCTGACCGCCCGGGCGATCGCGGAGGAGGCGGGCGTGGACGACTTCCTCGCCGAGGCTACCCCCGAGGACAAGATGGCGCTGATCAAGGCGGAGTAGGCGGGCGGGAATCAGGTCGCGATGACCGGCGACGGCACCAACGACGCCCCGCCCTCGCGCAGGCGGACGTCGGCGTGGCGATGAACACCGGCACCTCCGCCGCGAAGGGGGCCGGCATCATGGTGGACCTGGACTCCAACCCCGCCAAGCTGATCGAGATCGTCGAGATCGGCAAGCAACTGCTGATCACCCGTGGGGCGTTGACCACCTTCTCGATCGCCGACGACGTCGCCAAGTGCTTCGCGATCATCCCGGCGATGTTCCCGGCCGCCTACCTGGGCCTGGACCGGCTCAACGTGATGGGCCTGCAAAGCCCGCAGTCCGCGATCACGTCGGCGATCATCTGGGCCGCAACCTGCGGCACCACGGTCTCGGCGGGCTGGTACTGCCCTTCCTCGGCATCGAACTCATCGACCTGGTCGTCCAGTTCGTCCCCGGCCGGTGACCGGCTCGGATCGGCCGGGCACGACCGATGGTCCGGTGATGGTGGAGCGATGTAGCACCGATGTTCGAGCCGTCGAGGCTGATGGGCGTGACGACGACGACCTACGCCGGGACCGGAACCGTGCTCTACGAGTACCGGCGCACAGAGCTGATCGAGCCGGAGTGGCGGCGCTTGCCGCTGTGGAGCGAGGTCACCGCCGAGGAGTGGCGGGACCCGCAGTGGCAGCGCGCGCTGTGTGAAGAACCTGCGCCAGCTGCGCGAGGCGCTGGGCACCGGCCCGGGGGAGACCGACGCCGCAGGCGTCCGGGTGTTCGTCAGAGTTTCGTAACTCCCGCGAGGGTGGTGCCTGCCACCTGCGGAGTGTTGTAGTCGATGCCTGATCACCCATCCACTGTTGTCCGGAGATCCGATGCGTCGCCGAATTACCCGTCCGGTTCTGGCCGTTGCCGCCCTGGCGTTCCTGCTGACCGCCGGGGCGGGGCTCTACGTCTTCGAGCCGTGGAAGGCCTTCACCGATACCGCCGTCGACGACGCCCTGCCGACGGTCGCGATCTCCGCGCCCGCAGCGCCCCCCACTGCGGGCCCGAGTTCCACGCCGCTCCCGGACCGGGGGCCGGCTGACCTGAGGCGCGGCGGCTTCGTCTCGGGCGAGCACGCCACCACCGGTGACGCCCGCCTGATCCGGCTCGCCGACGGCAGCACGGTGCTACGCCTGGAGAACCTGGCCACCTCCGAGGGCCCGGATGTCCGGGTCTACCTCTCCACCCGCCCGGCCGCCGAGTCGAAGCTCGACAGTCTCGGCTCCGACGCCGTCGAACTCGGAAGCCTGAAGGGCAACTTGGGCAACCAGAACTACGCCGTTCCGGCCGGCATCGACCTCACCCGCGTCCGCAGCGCCGTGATCTGGTGCAAGCGCTTCTCGGTCGGCTTCGGCGCCGCCGATCTCACCACTCCGGTCTGACCCCGCCGATTCCGCCCGGAGCGACGGTCGTTCGACCTAGGGGCTGTCGTCGAACTCCCGTCGTCGCCCGGAGGGCGGTCCTTCGGCGTCTGGTGCGTGCTCCCGGCGTGCCGGGCGGGAGCACGCGTACTGGGTCGTACTCGGGCTTTCGTCCGGTGCGGCGAGAGTGCGTGCCAGGCGTCGTGGGGCAGGCGGGAGTTCGACGACAGGCCCTAGCGGCCGGACGGGTCTTGGGGTTCGTCGGAGGGGTCCTCCGTCACGGGCAGGCACTCGGTGAGCAGGTCGACGACGTCGCGCCAGGCTCGCCGTGCGTGCTGTGGATGGTAGCCGACGCCGGGGACCGTGGGGTGGTCGACCGGCGGGTGGTGGAAGGCGTGCAAGGCGCCGCCGTAGACCGTGAGGCGCCAGTCGACGCCTGCGGCCTGCATCTCGGCGGTGAACGCGTTCCGTTGTGCGGGCGGCATGATCGGGTCTTCCGACCCGACGCCGGCCCACACCGGGCAGCGGATGCGCGCCGCCTCGCCCGGCCGGCCCGTGGTAAGTGCGTTGACCGTCCCGATCGCGCGCAGGTTGGCGCCGTCGCGCCCGAGTTCCAGCCCGACGGCGCCTCCGGTGCCGTAGCCGATGGCGGCGATCCGGTCGGGGTCGGCCCGCGATTCGGTGCGCAACACGTCGAGCGCCGCATGGCCGATGCCCCGCATCCGGTCGGGATCAGCGAGCAGTGGCAGGCAACGGGCCAGCATCTCCTCGGGGTTGCCCAGATAGCGCCCGCCGTGAAGGTCGAAGGCCAGCGCGACGTAGCCCAGTTCGGCGAGAGCGTCGGCCCGACGGCGCTCGACGTCGCTGAGCCCCATGCCCTCCGGCCCGAGCAGCACCGCAGATCGGCGGTCGATGCCGGCCGGGAGCGCGAGGTGCCCGATCATCGTCAAACCGTCCGCCGGATACTCGACCGTGCGCGTCGTGATCGTCGTCATGGGACCGGACTGTAGTGATCGTCGAGCCCGGTCCGGCCGGTGTTCTGCCGCCGGCAGAACAGTGCGCGGGTCCCGCTGCAATGCAAGGGCCGAGCGCCCAGGGCCTCAAGATCATCTTGCTGCCCCTCTGGTGGGTCCCTCACCCCCCCCAGAAGTGCAGGCGGCCCTCTCCCGGGACCTGCCGCACCTCATCGAGACCGACCCGAACCCGGCCCTGACCACTGAGCCCGCAGCCGACGCCAACCGGAACATCCTGCGTTTCCTCATGCACGCCCACTGCGCCGCCCACGGTAGGGGATCAGGTCGGGCTGCTTCGGAAACGTGCGGCGGATTCCGCGTCGGCGCAGGCGGTCGCGGTCGGTGTGGACCGGGGCCCGCTCGCCCGCCCCCGATCCGGTCGACAGTGCGGTCCGGCCGGGTTCACTTGCTGGAGATGCTCCACATGCCGTCGCCGGCCACGGCGGCATTGTCGAGGGCGGTCCACGCGGTGCCGTTGAGCCCGAAGGCGTCGAGGAGGTAGGCGGAGACCGCGTCGGCGACGAGGGCGACGCGGGCGGGGTCCTCGTCGGTGGTCTCGGCGGCCCTCTCGCCGGCGATGCCGCCCAGGGTGTGCTCGCCCTCGGGGATGGCGAGCAGGCTCTTCGGGGACGGGCTGAGGTGGTAGGCGTCGGTGAACCACTCCGGCCCTCGGGTCGAGAGCTGCGACCGGTCCTTGCCACCTGCGATGACCAGGGCCGGGGTTGTCATGGTGGAGTAGTCCGGCCGCATGAACGGAAGGTGCTCGGCGGCGAACGGGGTGAGGGTGTCGCCGGTCCCGGTCGCGGCGATCAGCGCGCCGGCCGAGACCGCGGAGTGGGAGAAGTCCGCTCCGGGAGTGCCGTCGGCGTCGAGCACGCGCGCGCCGAGGATCGCGCCGGCGGTCTGGGCGCCCCAGGAGTGGCCGACGATCGCGATGCGCTCGCGGTCGACGCGGGTCTCCAGGCCACCGGCCTGGCGAAGGATGTCGCCGAGGCCGTCGAGGACCGCGTGGAGGTCGGCGATCCGGACGCGCCAGATGGTGGCGAAGCGCGGGTCGTCCCAGCCGATGCCGTTGCGGCGGGAGTCCAGGTGGGTGGGCTGTACCACGACGAATCCGGCTGCGGCCCACCGGTCGACGAGGGGCTCGTATCCGTCCATCGACCAGGCGTTGCCGTGGGAGAACACGATGACGGGCAGGTTCTGGCCCGAGAGCGGGGCGGTGACCTTCACCGGCAGGTCGACGCTGCGGCCGGGCGCGGGAACGGTGATGGGCTTGACCGAGACGATCCGCTGGTCGAGGTGGTGGGAAGGCATGGGGGACCTGCGCTTTCTCCAGGGGATGGCTCTGCCATACTTTGGCGGAGCAGCGTTCCGCCAAGGTAGCGGAACATTGTTCCGCGAGCAAAGGAGGATCCCGTGCCGGAACCGGTCGGAGTACGCCAAGTACAGGCACAGCGCACGCGCAGCGGCGTACTGGCGGCCGCAGCGGCGGTCTTCGTGGACCAGGGCGTCCAGGCCCCCATCCGCGACATCGCCGAACGCGCCGGCGTCGGCGTCGGCACGATCTACCGGAACTTCCCGACCCGGGCGGACCTCGTCACCGCCGTCTACCGGCACCAGATCGACACCTGCACCGCACTCGCGCCCCAGCTGCTGGCGGAAGCGGACTCCCCGTTCAGCGCCTTGACCCGCTGGGCGGACGCGTTCGTCGAGTTCCTGGTGACCAAGCACGGACTCGGTGCCGCCCTGGGGTCCGGCGATCCGGGGCTGGAGAACCTCCACGCCCTGATGCTCGACACCCTGGTCCCGGCCTGCGCGACACTGCTCGACGCCTGCGCCGCCGCCGACGAAATCAGCCTCGGCATCACCGCCTACACGCTCATGCGCGCCATCGGAAACCTCTGCATCACCGGTCCCGACTACGACCGGGCCGACGCCAAGCACATGGTCGCCACCCTCCTCGCCGGATGCCGCCGCCAGGCATAGCGATGGCACCCGGCCCGCCCCCGCCGTCTGCGCACCGGCGAACTCGGCACGGCGGCCATCGCCCGGACGACAGCTCGGCGTCGGTGAGCTGCGGGGCGATTCCGTGCTGACGCCGACGCAGGGCAACGACGCCAAGCTCACCGCCTGGATCGCGTCAGCTCGCTCGGTCGCCCTGCCCCACCGGCGCTCCTTCAGGGCCGGACTCGAACTCGATCGGGCCGCGGTCGACGCCGGACTCACCACCCCGCGCCACAGCGGCCGCACCGAGGGCGTCAACACGCGAACCAGGGAAGATCACGAGACAGCTGTACGGCTGAGCCGGATTCCCCTGCTCCGACCCCGCATCCTCAGTGACCACCACAGAGCATTCTCACCGAGGACGGGACAGGGTCGATGACCGTACAGCCCCTTCCCTGAGGAGCAAGGGCTCCTCCGGTCGCGGTCCTGACGAACCCTCGGTGCCTGACCGCGACTACCAAGATCACCGACAGGATCAGGCCAACTGCCGTCCGCATCGAAGAGAGTGAGCGCTCACATCCCTCTGGTCAACAGCTTTGACAGGATGAGATTCTGATGACGCCTCAGTAACGAACAGGTTGCGTGACAGTACTTGACGGCCTCTCGTGTCCCGTGGTTTTCTCCTACGACACGCCGGATGTTCGACTTTCAAGTTGTTAGCGCTAACAATCTGTCGGAGACCCGGCGCCCCCACCCCCTCAGGGGTCACGTCCTGCCGCCGCCTCGGACGTGCCGTGCCCGATCTGCACGTACCGACAAGGACCGACCCCTGCCCAAGTCGCCCCCAGGAGGGTGCAGATGAACGCTCTCGGTACAGCACCACGAACCTCGACGCGGCGCGGATGGCGGCCGCGGATGGCCGCCCTGCTCTCGATGGTCTTCGTGGTCGGCTTCCTGGCGATGGTGAACCCGTCGTCCGCCTCGGCTGCCTCGGTCGACACCGGCAAGTGGTACGTGCTGGTCAACCGCAACAGCGGCAAGGCCCTCGACGACTACAACTTCGCCACCGCCGACGGTTCGCCCGTCGTCCAGTGGACCCGGAGCAACAACGAAGCCCAGCAGTGGCGCTTCCTGGACTCCGGCAGCGGCTACTACCGCCTGCAGAACCGGAACTCCGGCAAGGTCCTGGACGACTACAACTGGTCCTCGGCCGACGGTACCGACGTCCTCCAGTGGAGCGACCTCAACGCGACCAACCAGCAGTTCCGCCTCGCCGACTCCGCCGACGGCTACGTCCGCCTGCTGAACCGCCACAGCAGCAAGGCACTTGAGGTCCAGGGCGCCTCCACCGCCGACGGCGGCAAGATCGTCCAGTACGCCGACTGGGGCGGCAGCAACCAGCAGTGGCAGCTCGTCGCCGTCGCCGACGCCGGAACCGGTGCGTGCGTTCTTCCGTCGACCTACCGCTGGACCTCGAGCGGCCCGCTGGCGGAGCCGGCGAACGGGCAGGTGGCGCTGAAGGACTTCAGCACCACCACGTACAACGGCAAGCACCTGGTCTACGGGACCACCTCCAACGGAACGTCGTGGGGCTCAACGGGCTTCAGTCCCTTCACGAACTGGTCGGACATGGCGACGGCTACCCAGACCCGGATGACCGATCCCGCGGTGGCGCCCGAGGTGTTCTACTTCGCACCCAAGAACGTCTGGGTGATGGTGTCCCAGTGGAGTCAGTGGCCGCTCTACTACCGCACGTCCAGCGACCCCACCAACCCCAACGGCTGGTCCGCCTCGCAGCCGCTGTTCACCGGCAGCCTCCCCGTGAACGCCCAGGGCCAGAAGGACGCCCCGATCGACCCGACCATGATCGCCGACGACCAGAACATGTACTTGTTCTTCGCTGCTGACAACGGCAGGATCTACCGGGCGAGCATGCCGATCGGGAACTTCCCCGGCAACTTCGGCACCTCGTACACGACGGTCATGAGCGACACCACGGAGCTCCTGTTCGAGGCGCCGGAGGTCTACAAGGTCCAGGGCCAGAACCAGTACCTCATGATCGTTGAGGCGCAGGGTGCGAACCGCTACTTCCGCTCGTTCACAGCCTCCAGCCTGAACGGTCCGTGGACCGTCCAGGCCGGCAGCGAGAGCAGCCCCTTCGCGGGCCAGGCCAACAGCGGTTCCACCTGGGCCCAGGGTGTCAGCCACGGTGACCTGGTCCGCAACAACCCCGACCAGACCAAGACCATCGATCCCTGCAACCTGCAGTTCCTCTACCAGGGTCTCCCCAAAAACATACCGGCGGGCACCGACTACCTCAGCCTGCCCTACCGGCCGGGTCTGCTCACCCTGCAGCGCTGACCCGCCTGATCCACGGTGATCGCGATGTGAGGCGGTCCGCCGACGCGTGGACGAGTTGTCCACGGTGTGGGCAGCCCCACCTGCTGACCGACACTCACCGCACCGAGGAACCCCAGCCGCACATCGGCTGGGGTTCCTCATTCTCCGTGCAGGCGGCTTCAGGGGGCGTTTTGGCATTGCTGATCCGGTAAGTGGCCTATGTGGATGTCCTCTTGGCGACGTCATGCCCGGTAGATGAGCGACGCCGCCCCCAGGGCCGGAGAGTCGACTGTCCGTCTCGCCCACATCCGTGCCCTGAAGTCCGTCTGCTTTGACGAAGGCACAGAAACGCCCCACAGGCTGCGGAACGGGATCCTCCGCCCGATCCCTGCCGACGCTGTGGCGTCAGCCGGCGGAAGCCGCACCCCAGCGACCTGTCCGGCGCCCGACGGGCGCTGATCGAGCCGGGGCTCACGGCCTGGAGGAAGCCCGACTCGACCGCGGGCCCACCGGCAGACCCGCCCAGGTCGAACTGCGCGACGTCTTCAACGCGATCCTCTACACATCAACCGCACCGGAATCCCCTGGCAGAACCTCCCGCACGACCTCCCCAACCACGTCGCGCCACGCCTGCTACGCGGCCTGGCGCGACGTGGGCGTGTTCGCGGAACTCAACCACGACCTGACCTGCTTGGCCCGCATGAAACGGGGGCGCAGGCCCGAACCGACCGCGTCCGTCATTGAGCTGTACGGACCCGGCCCGGGACCGTGTCGTGTCCGGGCCGGGCTGCTTGTTGCGTTTAGCGGGCGGATACCGCCCTGGCCCGGAGGGTGGGGCGATCGCGGCCCTCACGGTTCGATCGGGGTGCGGTCCAGGGTGCCGGTGGCGAGAGCGCGCAGGGTGGGGAGGGACGGGGTGAAGGCGTAGAGCGCGCCCTCGGTGCGGACGAAGGGAGTGAAGTAGAGGCGGTGCGGGCGGGGTGTGCCGCCGGGGGTCGGGGGAGGGGGCTCGAAGGCGAGGTCGGCGGCCGGTCCGAGCAGTGGGTCGGTGCCGGGGCGGGGGGTGCGGCCGGGTGGGAAGTCGGGGGTCCCGGTCCAGGCGCGCTGCACGAACTCGAACTGGTCGACCAGGTCGGCCTGGTAGCTGAGGAAGAGCATGCCGCGCTCGGCTGCGGCGGACGCCGGCTCGTAGCGGGGCCCGTAGGGCAGGCCGCGGCGGAGCATTCGGTGACCGTCGAGCTGGTCGGCCGGCAGCGGGCGGGTGCCCGGGCACAGGACCAGGCCGTCGCGCGGGTTGGTCTTGCGCAGGTGGGACCAGAGCGGAGTGATGATCCCGTCGGGGTCGTCGGCGAAGCTGATCGGTTCGGTCGATGCTGCGCCGGGGCCCGGGTCGGCGTCGGGTGAGGCGGTGAGCGGGGCACCGGAGGGCCAGCGGCCGATCAGTCGGGCGCCGAGCCAGCTGCGGTCTGCGCCGGGCGGGACCGCGCCGGCCTTGTGCAGCGCGGCGAGTTGGGCGTCGAGCTGGGCTTGCCAGCCGGGCACGTCCTGGGCAAGGCGGCGGACCACCAGGAAGGCACCGTCCCGGGCCCAGGCGGGCAGCCCGGCCGGTCGGTCGCGTGCTCGCCCGTGGCCGACGACGAACTCGCCGGCCGGCAGTGGCCGCCGGTCGGGGCGCTCCGGGTCGGGCGGGTCGAAGCCGGCCACGGCGGGCTGGCTGATCCCGTCGCGGAAGCCGAAGTGCTCGGTGCCGGCGTGTGCGCCGGGGAGGGCGGCCGCCGCCTGTTCGCCGCTGACCGTGATGCCCGCGCGGGCGGCGGTTGCCCGCTGCTCGTCCACGGCTGCGGCGAGTCGGCCGGGGTGGTCGGCGGCGAGGGTGAGCACGGCGTGCACGGGCGGTTGGGCCGGGCCGCCGAACCGCCAGTGCTCGGGTGCGGCCGGGCCGGTGTCGCCGAGCAGCGCGGCGCGGGCCGCCGCGCCCTGGCGGAAGGCGGTGGCGCAGCTGTCGGCGGGGGCGGCGGGCAGCGGCTCGCGGTCGGCCAGTAGGGCGAGGCCGGGGTGGGTGAGGGAGAGTCCGGTCCACAGCAGGCTCATCGCGTTCGCGGAGTCGCCCGGGGAACTGGACGTGACCTGCCGGGTGGTCGCCAGCTGGGGGAGAAGACGGTCGAGCCAGGCGAGGGCGGCGTCGCGCCGGCCGAAGGTCAGCAGGAGCAGGTGGCGCTGCCGGCAGTCGAAGTCGGCGAGGATGTCGCCCTGGATGCGGTCGTCCGTGCGCAGTGGGAGCGCCTGTGGAGCGAGGGCCGCCGCCGGGGCACCGAGGGCCGGAGCGGCGACGGCTGCCGCCGCTCCGGCCAGGAGGGTGCGGCGGCGCAGCGCGGGAGTGGGCGGGTTCACTGGTGGGCCGAACCTCCAGGCGTGGGCGGGGTGGGGGGAAGAGAGAGCCGGTGGCGCACCCGGTGCCCTGTCAGTGCAGGACGGTCCCGTCGTTGGGGGCGGCTGGGCCGAGTTGGACCCACTGGGCGGTGCTGGGGACCCCGCTGGCGTCGAGGAGGAAGAGCATGTACCAGCCCGGGATCGCGGCCGCCGCGCCGGGCGGGGCCTGCAGGGTGAGGGTGTTCCCCTCCCTGGCCTTGATCCGCAGTTCGAGGTGGCGCTGGCTGGTGTTGACGGAGTGGGTGGCGGTGGTGGGGGAGAGCAGCACGGCCCGCCGGACCTGGTCGGGGGTGGAGGTGGTGACGGTGAACCTGGAGTCGTACGGCAGCGGTCGCTGCGGCACCTGGTCGAGGGCCGGCCTGGGCCCCTGGTGCAGGTAGGCGGGCTCGTAGATCTCGATGGTGCCGTTCATGTCGCTGGTAATGTCGGGGTTGTTGGCGAGTTGCTGGAGTTCGTCGCCGGTGACCAGGACGCGGCCGTCCGGCATCACCACGGCGTTGGAGTGGTAGCCGCGGGGCAGCCGCTGGACCGGCCCGGGGTGCCAGCTGCCCTGGGCGTCACGCAGCTCGGTGCGGCGGTACTTGAGGTCGGCGTTGGGGTTGTACGGGCCGTTGCCGTAGTCGCGGATGTCGTAGGCGCCGTTGACGGTGAACAGGGTGCCGTCGGGCAGGACCAGGGTGTCGTCCTGGGTGCGGCCGATGGCGCGCGGCTGCTCCGTGGTCCACTTGCCGCCGGCGAACTTGTAGGTGTGGGGGTTGTCCCGGTCGCCGCCGAGGATCAGCGCCGAGTCCGGGCCCTCCCAGCCGCCGGGCAGGGGAACCGCCGAGCCGTAGCTGCGGGTGGCGCCGTCCGGGCGGGGCGGCAGGTCGGCACGGGTCTCGGCGACGGGGTCGAAGACCCACTGCTCGGCAGGCTGGCGTCCGAAGGCGTAGATCTGGCCGTCCCGCAGGGCGAAGAGCTGCGGGTAGTCCCTGGTGAAGGGGGCGTCGGCCTTGAAGCGGCCCAGCGGCTGGTTGGCGGGGCGGTCGGTCTTGGCGAACGGTACCGGCCGGTTCAGCGCCGGGAACCGCTCGACGATCGGGGTCGGGGTGCCCCAGCCGAGCTCGGACTGCCCGGACATGATGAGCTGCCGTCCGTCCGGCCCGGTGACCACCGAGGGGTACCAGCGGCCGGTGGCCATGTCCTGGTTCTGCGTCCAGGTTTCCGACCAGGGGTCGAAGAGCAGGGCAAGCTTGGCGCCGCTGCCACCGTTGCCGCCCAGGTTGCCGCCGTAGACGCCGAGCATGCCGTTGGGCAGGAAGGAGTGGCCGGAGCAGAAGAAGGGTGCGGGCCTGGGCTGGTTGAGCCCGTCGGGCATCACGACGGTGGGCGGGGAGACCTTCTTGAACGCCTCCGGGCCGGTGCCCTTGTGCGGGTCCCAGAGGAAGGCGCGGCCGGCGTTCTCGGCGCCGATCACGTCGGTCGGGGCGGGCTCCTTCTGCGGGTTGGTCTCGATCCGTTCGAAGGAGAAGAGCAGTACCTTGCCGGTGGGCAGCATGGCGATGTGGGCGGCGAAGTCCGGGGAGGGGAAGTACTCCTTGAACGCGCCGACGGTCGCCGGGTCCAGGGCGGAGTTGAGCTGTGTCTGGGAGTCGGTGAGCGCCTTGAGCCGGGCGGTGCGGGTGGACTGCGGGTACTCCCCGGCCGCGCGCAGGCCGAGCCGGGTCCGGGCGTGCTCATCGGCGTGTTCCTGCCCGAGGGCCTTCACCTCCTCGGGGCTGACCTCGGCCCGGACCTGCTCGGGGGTGACGGCGGGCAGGTCGAGGGCGCGCTGCGGCTCCTCTCCGGACGGGCCACCCTGGTGGTCGTGCAAGGCGACGGCGAGGGCCGGGACGGGGAAGGCGAGAGCGGGGGCCAGCAGGCAGGCGGCCAGCAGGTACGGGAATCGCTGACGGGACATCAGTCTCCTCTGTGCTGAGTACGTGGCAGGGCGGTTGCCGCCGGACGGCGGGCGGTTGCGGGGGCGCCGGAGTCGGTCTCGGACCGTCGTGCGGTGCTGTCGCGCCGGGCAGCGGGCGGGTGACGGCCGCGCCGACGCCGTGTCAGCGCAGCGGGGCAACACCGTTCATGTGGGCGAGCGCCTCCCGGATGGGAGTGGGATCCACGTGGACGCCGGCGCCGAAGGGATGGTTCAGCTGCATCACCAGCCAGATCCCGAAGGCGAACAGTCCCGAGACCACGCCGATCCCGACCGACCCCCGGCGCCCCCTGGGCCAGCCCATCAGGACCAGGAAGAGGACGGTGAGGAAGGCGGTGCCGACCAGGGTCAGGATGAGGATGCGCGGCACGCCCTCGCTGGCGGCGGCATTCCGGGCGCGGCGCCCGGCGAGAACCGCGCGCATCGCGTCGTGCAGGTCCGTCGCCGTGTGGGCGGGTGCCCCGGCGAGCTCCTGGTCGACCCTGGCGCCGAGGGCGTATGCCGCCTCCCGGGTGCGGGGCTCCGTGTGGCCCTCCCGCAGTTTCGGCCACTCCCGCACGATCACGCCCTCGGTGTAGTCCCGGGTCATCCGCTGGAGGTCGGTGCGGGCGGGGTCGGGGAGGGTGCCGGCGGCGAGGTAGAGGTCGGTGAGCGCGCCGGCCTCGACGTAGGCGTCATGGCGGGCGGTGTTGATGCTGTTGGTGGCGGTGACGGTCAGGAAGGCAACGGTGAAGATGAAGAAGGAGGCCACCGCGCCGACCGCCGTGCCCACTGCCGGACCGGGGTCCGGTGCCTTCCCCTGGTGGACCAGCCGGTGGCCCAGCCAACTGGCGCCCGTCCCGAAGGCGGCCGCCGTCAGCACCAGCACGATCACCACGGTCGGCCCTCTGCGGTCCGCTTACGGGTGACCGGCGCCGTTTCGTCGACTGTCGATTGATCGTCCATGTCCCCAATTTCACAGAGGATTGGAGCCTGGTCGGCTGTGGCAGGGCCAGATGTCCTATCCGGGTACCCCGGGAGGCTGGCGGCCGGTTGTCGGCCGAAACCCGTGCCGAGGGCAGTCGCCCGGTCGGTGAGCAGTGGTGTGCGGCCCTCCGGGCCGAAGCCGAAGGCGGTTTCGGCACACGATCTGTCGCCTCGCTGCTCATGGGCAGTGAGGCGACAGATCGTCACGGCCCCTTCTGTACGTGCCTTGCCAGGCTCCCGCATTCCGGGTCCGATCGAGAAGCACTGCTCCCGGTTCACGGCTTGGCCGGTCTTGTGGGGGAGGCGACGGGCTGGGCCTCCCCCTGCCTGGTGGACACGCCGATACTGGATCGCGCTTGATCCGAGGGAGGCGCGACACCGCCGATGGCGATGAGGGACTACTCGGATCGACCGGCAAATGGATCACTTGAGGCGTCGGGTGGCTGTCCCAGCGGTACCGGTTCGTTGCCTTGCGGATCAGCATGCGGAGGGTGACGAGGGCGGCGGCGGGGTGAAGGTGGAAGTCCACGACCTCACCGTTTCTGTCGGTGCAGCGTCGGAGCTTGCCGTGGTCGTTCATCCACGAGTGGGTTCGCTCGACAACCCAGCGTCTGCTGGCCTGGATCGGAGCGGGTATGCCCTCGCGCGCAATCTGGACCGTGAACCCCAACTCGGCAGTCAACGCACGGGAATTGGCGCTGTCGTAGCCTCGGTCGAGGTTGACGGCCTCTGGCAGCATGCCGACCTGCGCGTTGGCGGCCTGAAGGATTGGCCCGAGCAGCGGCGGGTCGTGGCGGTTGGCCCCGGCGGAGACGATCCCGAGCGGAACGCCGCAGGCAGCTGAGGCGACGGAGCGTTTCAGTCCCTGCTTGCCTCGGTCGACGGGCGGGCGTCCGGCCTTCGCACCGCCGGACGGTTCGGTAGGTGCAGAGAGCACCATCAGTGGGGCGTGCGCCCGTGTCAGCGCGGCATCAACGCCGCGTCAACGACGCATCGCAGACTAACGAAGCAGCCGCACGAAGCGATTGCCCCCACCCCCTTCCGAAGGGAACCCCCCTGTGTCAGCACCACGACCCGATTACCGACGGCTGTCCGACGGGATCGCCGAGGAGGCCAACCTCCTCGTGCGGGCCCTGGAGACCGTCGAGCTGGACCGTCCGTCCCCCACCTGCCCCGGGTGGACCGCGGGCCACCTCGCCGAGCACCTCCACCAGGCGTTGGCCTGGGGCACCATGCTGGTGGAGGTCCGGGCACCGCAGTTCATCCCGCCGACCGGCGCGGCGGAGGGCGCCGGTCAGGGCGAGACGGACTGGACGGACGCCGTCAACGACCTGGCCCTGGGCTCGCCCGCGCAGTTCGGCGACGAGGACGGCCGGGACAAGCTCACTGCCTGGCTGATCGACGGGGCCGAACGGTTCGTCGCCGCGCTGCGCGACAGTGGCCCGCACGCGCCGGTCTGGACCACGTTCGGCCCGCACGAGACCGCCTTCTGGGCCCGGTGGGGCGCGATGGAGGTCGCCGTCCACCGGGCCGACGTCGAACTGCTCGCCGGACGGGAGTTCCAGCTGTCCGCCGACCTCTCCTACGACGCCGTCGACTTCTGGCTCGCGGCGCTGAGCGACCCGGCAACCGTCCCGTTCTACGACCCCAAGGTGACCAACCTGCGCGGCGCAGGCGAGACACTGCTCTTCCGCGCCACCGACGCACCGCCGGATGCGCCGTCGGCCTGGCTCGTCACCCGCACCCCGGACGGGCCGCGGGCCGAGACCGACCCGGTCGCCACCGCCGGATCCGCCGACGTCGTCGTCACCGGTGGCTGCGCGGACCTGGTCCTGCTCCTCAAGCGCCGCCTCCCCGCCACCGACCCGGCCATCACGGTCACCGGCGAGAGTGCCCTGCTCACCCACTGGCTGGCCAACGCCCTGACCTGAGCCCGACCCCGCACATCTCTCCGCACAAGCGCACCACCCCCGGCGTGCGCACCGCGGCCCGCTTCGGAGTCCTGTTCCCGGACAGTCCCGCTCCGGGGCGGGCCGCCTGCCCGCCCACCCGCTCAGCTTGAGTTCAGTCCGGTACGGCGTGGTTTGGTGCCGGCGACCGGGGCCCGGCCAGGCGGCCGGGGCCACTGTGGGACGTGACCATCACGGTCACAGCGGCTTGCGGTCGCCGCCGCCGGGCAGGTGGTCGACCCTCGATGCCTTCGATGACCGAGTGCCGGATCTGCACGTACAGACCGAAGAGCGCCCGCGCCGAGGGCCGAGCGGGGCCGACCGCGCCGGGGACGGCAGCAAGGCCCGCCCCCGTGCGGCGCCCGCGCCCTGCGAGCGGCAGCGCGTCAGGTCTGAGCGGTGTCGTCACCCGCCTGCTCGGCGCCCTCAGCTGCGCCTTCCTTCTCGCGCATCTTGCGTACCAGCTCCGCCTTCTGGTCGGCCGCACCCTGGCGGTCGAGGTTGCGATGCGGACCGTTGTTCTGCCGTTCGGTGCGGGACAGCCGCTTCCGCTGGCCACCGCCCATGCCCACGGGGTTGTTGATGTTCTTGCTCACAGAGGCAGCCTAGCCCGCTCAGGGGAAGGACCGGTCGTCGGTGCCCCGGTAGTCGGGCACCGAGGTTCTCGCTTCCTCCGGGTCAAGCAGATCCCGTATCAGCGTGTCCACCCGTCAGGGGCACCACGGACGGTCCCGGCTTCGTCTGCCTCTGCCCAGGCCGTCAACGCGCTCGTTCATGATTCGGCCTGGACACCGGCGCACCTTCAGCCGCGGAGGAGGGCAAGCTCGTTGTCGTTGCACGTGGGCTGTCCGGCGACGGGGACCGAGTGGCCGGTGCGCTTGAATCCGACCTTGCCGTACATCGCCTCCGCTCGGGTGTTGTCCTCGTGCACGAAGAGCCGGACGCGCTCGACCGGCGGCTCGGTCAGTGACCAGGACCAGTCCAAGGCGGCTTGGAAGAGTTCTTCCGCCAGCCCGGTGCCGCGCGTCTCGGGTCGGACGAAGACGCCCACAATGTGGGTCTGCGGCACCCCGGGGACGTCGCCGAAGAACGTCTCGACGCCGTGCCGTTCGACGAGCACGGAGACCGTGCCGAGCCAGTGCCCGTCCGAAGCCTCCGCGACGAACTGCCGGGCGGTCCTCCCTTCGGCGGCTCCGGCCGCACGGTCCTGCCAGAACTCGTCGGGAAGGGCGGCGGCCTGCTCGTAGGTGTCGAGGAACGCGAGATGTGCGACCGGATCCCGCAACGCGTCCAGCCGCAACGCCTTGATCTTGGTCCAGTCTTCCTGCCGTACGGACCTGATGGTGTGCTTCATCCGCCGATTTTCGCATCCGCCCTGGTACCGGCCACAACTGGATTCCCTCGACCACCGGCCTGCCACGAGTCGCCTGTCCGGCGTCAGGCGGTTCGCCGGCGCATGGCGAGGAGTTCGGCGACGGCGTCCAGCCAGCGGGCGAGGACCTCGTCGTCGTCGACGCCGGCGGTGACGGTCGCGGCGGTGTCGAGCCACTCCTGGACCAGGCGGGTGGGCTCGGGGCCGGGGAGGGGCTCGGCGAGGTCGGCGGCGTAGCGGGTACCGCCGGCCCGGACCACCTCGGCGAGGTAGCCGAGGGAGCGCGGCACGACGTGGAGCCGGTCGACGGCGACGGCGGCCGCGACGGCTCCTTCGCCGAACAGCGCGGCCCGTCGTGCGCCGCCCGCCGAGAGGCCGTAGCGGAGCAGCGCGGGGATGTCGAGCTCGGCCAGGTCGTCGTCGGTGCGTTGCCGGTGCGTGTTCACGAGCACCTCGCTCTCAGGAGGGTGGGGGCGGAGCTCACCGGACGGTGAGGGTGTAGCTGAGGTGCTGGACGTCCTGCTCCTGCCCGGGGCGGATCTCGCCGTTCGTGCAGCTGGTCGGAAGGCAGCGGCGGAGCGCGATCCTGGTCTGCCCGGCGGCCTCGGCGCGGAAGGTGAGATCGCGGGTGCCGCCGGCGCCGGCCTTGCCCTCGCCGCCGGCCGAGGGCTGGTAGCGACTGTCCTGGAAGCGGGCGACGGCCGGGTCGGGCTGCGGGTCCTCCACGATCCAGGTCATCCCGGTGGAGGGGTTGTCCTCGACCCGGATGGAGAACCGTGCCCCGGCGGCGACCTCGATCGTCGGCCGGTCGGCGGCGAAGACCTTGCCCCGGTCGGGCTCGGCGGGCCCGGCGTCCCCGCAGCCGGTGGCGAGCATGAGCACCGCCGTCAGGGCCGGGACGGCGTGCAGGGGGCGGGGTGCCATGTTCGGGGCCTCAGTTCGGGAGTTGGACGCCGTAGGCGTTGGGCAGGCGGTTGTCGGACGCCGCGCCCATGTGGCTGTTGACGAAGTCGTCCTCGCTGACCCAGGTGGTGGTGCCCCACGGATTGTAGATCTGCAGCATGCCGCCCTCCTGGCCGATGATCATCATCTGGTGGGCGGCGTCCTTCCCGTTGACGACGATGGGCACCGGCTTGCCCTCGGCGACGGCCTTCTCGATGCCGGGCAGGATCGCCCGCCGGTCGTCCGGGTTCTCCAGGTGCTTGTACTCGTACTGCGCACCGGTGTGCGGGCTGATCTCCGCTCCGGCGATCTTCTTCTGCCCGTCCTCGCCCATCCCGCCCCAGTTGGCCCCGCCGTCGCCCTCGGTGTGCACCCGGTGCTGCTCGTCCAGCAGGCGCCGGCGGAACGCGTCGGGGTCGTCGTCGGTGCCGGTCGGGCCGCCGGTGAGTTCCAGGGCGTACAGCGGGTCGACCATGGCCCGGGCGGTGATGGTGGACGACGCCACGCAGGTCCCCTCGCCGGCGGCCTGAGCCCACGGCCGCCCCCCGTACCGGACGTCGTCGGTGTTCTTGTTGGAGCCGTTGTCGTTGCTGCCGCCGCTGCCGGTGTCCTCGTCCTCGGTGCGGACGGGCGTGAGGTGCTCCCGCAGCCAGTGCGGGTCCTTGCCGTGGATCTTCGCCTGGAACTCCCGGATCTGGCCCATGTCGTGACCCGACGCCAGAGCCTTCATCAGGTAGGCACGCTCCTGCGGGGACTTGGACTCGGCGAGCAGCTTCTGGAAGTCCGCCTGGTCCTTGTCGCTCAGCTTCTCCAGGAACTCGCCCGAGCGCTTGAGGTCGTTGGCCGACAGCAGCTCGTTGAACTCCGCCGGGCCGTCGGCCCCGGAGGCGTCGGCCAGCACCAGCTTGTCGGCGGCCGAGACCTCGTCCGTGTCCATCCGCCCGGCCCGGGCCTCGGACGCCAGCTTGTTGAGATCCCGGGCCGCGGCGCGGGCGGCGTCGTCGGCGATCTCGGCGCCCTGGATCAGGACGCGCGTCGCGTTCCGGGCCATCTCCTGAGCCCGCTTGCGCTCGGCCTCCTCGGCGTCCTTCTCGATCAGGTTGTCGAACCAGCCGTCCTCGTCCCCGAGGAGGTTCAGCGCCTGCTCCAGCTCCGGGCGGCCCTGCCGGTCGAGTTGCTGCGCGCGGTGCAGCTCGTCAGCGAGCGTCAGCAGTATCAGGCCGCCCTGGTGGAAGGCGGTGGTCATCTGGTCGGCGGCCCGGGCGGCTGCGCCGACCACCTCGCTCGCCTTGGCACCGGTGGTACCGGTCCAGACGTCGGGCAGCCCGTCCCTGGCGACCCGCTCGACGGTGCTGTGCACTTCCTCGGAGTCGGCCGTGGCCCGCCGGTAGCGGTTCCCCGTCGCCTCGATGGTGCCCGGGTCGCCGGCCGGGGCGGGCACCGCGAGGGTGCTCCTGATCGCGGAGATCAGCCCGTTCTTATCGCCCGCGCCGTCGATGTCGCGCAAGCGCTCGTGAAGGGCCACGCGCCGCTGGGTGGTGGAACCGCCTGCCATGACTGTGCTCCTGTTGCCGGGGTGGTTCGGTTCAGCCGAAGGGCCGGTAGTCGCCGCTGCCCACGGTGGACAGGTCGGTGACCACCCCGTGCTCGCCCGCGCGGTAGCTCGCGTTCGACACGCGGATCCGGCCCGCGAGTTCGTGCAGGGCGCTCTGCAGGTTCTGGGTCTCGGCCTGCCACGCGGCGGCGAAGTTGGTGTACGCCGCGCCGGAGTCGTCGCCGCCGAAGACGTCGGTGGCCTGACAGCTCCCGTCCGCGACCGCCGAGCGGATCCGTCCGACCTCGTCGGCGGCGTCGTCCAGGCGCTTGGCCTGCGCTTCCACACCTTCGTGCTTGACCGTGTACCCGGACGCACCCGGCATGCCCACCCCCAGCTCATCGGCCCGGCCGCTGCGGACCGGACCACTTGACCGACGCCGCTCCCCGGCGCGCGCGGGTGGCTCACCCTAACGCAGCGCTGTCGTGCCGTCAGCGTCCGCCTGGCCGGGGCCAGGCGAGGTCGCGGCGTCCCTTCTCCGGGCGGCCGACCTCGGCGGACGGGCTCGGCGGCCATCGGCTCCCACCCGGGGACGTGCTCGAACGACCGGGTACTGCCTGCCGGATCGGTCGGTTGGGTGGAGCTTGCGGAGATTTCGAATTCGGGGTGCGATGGGCGCCATGACCATACTTGACGGAAGCCTGACAATTTTGCGAGGGGTCCTGCCCGACGGAGGATCGTGGCAGACGGCACACGCCCTCCGGTATCGCGGGTACCGGCTCGACCTGCGTCAAGGACGGCGACGGCTGGAGGTGCCGACCGACGTGGTCACCCTGGTGATCGGCCTCTCCGAGCCGTTGCGGCTCACCGATGCGATCGACGACCGGGCGGTGCTCCAGGCCGCCTCTCCCGTCGGCGGGCTGCGGCGCACGGCCACCGTCGCGGAACACCAGGGCCGACTGGAAGGGGTGTCCGTCTCGCTGCACCCGGCCGAGGCGCACCGGCTCTTCGGCCCGGTCCTGAGCGAAGCGGAACACCACTGGGCAGACCTGCCCGACCTCCTCGGGCGCGCCGCACGGCAGTTGGCCGAGCAGATTGCCGAACAGCCGGACTGGGCCCAACGGTTCCGCCTGCTCGACGATTTCCTCACCCCCCGCATCGCCCAGGGGCCCCGATGGCCGGCCGAGGTCTCCTGGGCCTTCGCCGAACTGCGCCGCAGCGGCGGCACCGCCCCGGTCCGCGACCTCGTCCACGGGACGGGTTGGAGCCGGCGTCGGCTCGAGACCAGGTTCCGCGAAGCCGTCGGGCTCGCACCCAAGCAGACCGGTCAGGTCCTCCGGCTCCAACGGGCCCTGTCCTACCACCAGCGCACCACCGGCAGTTGGGCGGAGGCCGCGGCCGTCAGCGGCTTCTACGACCAGGCACACCTGAGCAACACCTTCCGGGCGACGACGGGCTGCTCGCCCGCCGAGTTCATCGGCCACCGCACAGCCGCCGAACCCACCGCCGAGCCGGCCGACCGCGTACCCGACCTGGTGACCAGTGCCGTTCTCCGGCAGCCGAGTTGAGGTAAGCGGTGGTGCGCATTCCTACAAGACTCCCGTGCCATCGCCGAGCGAAGGTCGTTCCCAGGCGGTCGAGCACGCCCGTGGCCCGCAGGGGAGGCCACCGGACCTGTCCCGCCGCCTGCCGACGAGATCCTCCACCACCAGAAGGAGACCCATCATGCGCAGGACCGGGAAGCTCGCCCTCGCCACCGTACTGACGGGCGCGGCACTGTTCGCCGCCGTCGGCCCCGCCGCCGCGTCGGCCACCTCCGTCACCGGCGCCTACGCCTACTACGACCCGAGCCGCAACAACTTCGGGTTGCAGGACAACAAGGCCGACGGCAACGGCGTCTTCATCGAGTACTGGATCGACGGCGTCAAGCAGAGCCGCATCGTCAACTACAACGGCAACGGCACGTGGCGCGACTTCGTCGTCACCACCGGCGAGGGCCATTCGCTCCAGTGGAAGGTGTGCGTGGACATCTCCTTCGCCCAGGACCGCTGCTCCAGCTTGATCTACGACGTCGTCTGACGATCGCCCCAGGAACGCCGAGCCTTGCGGGTCCGAGCCTGCGGTCCGGCCGGAGGCACCGCAGCAGGACCGGGCCCGGAGGCCGCCACCCGACCGGGGTGGCGGCCTCCGGGCCCCGGTGGTACGCGTACTCGTCGAAGCGGCGCTGGTTTCGTAAACGGGCCCGGGCGGAGCCGGCGCGGTGCGCCAACCCTGACAGCAGGTCACCCCACGTATAGTGCAGGCGTTTTGGTGAACTGATCACCACGCCGCCGAGGAGGCCGTTGCATGGAGCCCGTCACGCTGATCACTGGTGGATCGACCGGGATCGGTGCCGCCACCGCCCGTACCCTCCTCGAGCAGGGTCACCGGGTGGCGGTCACCGGACGGGACGCGGGCAAGCTGGCCGCCTTCGCCGCTTCGGCCGGAGCGGCCGAGCAGCTGCTGACGATCACCGGCGACGCCGCCGAGGCGGCGGACGTCGCCGCCGCAGTGCGCCGCGTGGTCGAGGTGTGGGGCCGACTGGACAACGTCATCGCCAACGCCGGTTTCTCGCTGCCCGGCAACCTGGAGAACCACGCTCCTGAGGACATGCGCGCCATGGTCCTCACCAACGTGCTGGGCCCGGCCCTGCTGGTACGCGAGACGCTGCCGCAGTTGAGGGCGTCCAAGGGCCGGATCGTGTTCATCGGTTCCGTCGCCGGGGTGCGCAACACGCCCGGCAACCTGTACTCGGTCACCAAGTGGGCTGTACACGCGCTGGCCGAGAACACCCGGCTGCTGGTGGGCAAGGACCGAGTCGGCGTGACCGTCGTCGCCCCGGGAGTGGTGGACACCGCGTTCTGGGCCGAGCGCGGCGGCACCCCTGAGGAGGCGATGACCCCCGAACAGATCGCGGCCACGATCGCCTTCGCGCTCAACCAGCCTGCGGGCGTGGACATCAACCAGATCACCATGCGGCCGACCGGGCAGCTCGGCTGACGCGGGTACGGCGGTCCAAGCGGAACCGGGAGACGCGGGCGGCCCCGCAGCTCGCGTGGAGCCGGGACGGGCAGCACAAGCCAGGCCCCTGCCGGGGTAGGTCGGAATTCCCTTGCGGCGCGGTGCCGGACCGGGCAAGCATGCGCGGAATGAACGTCACTGACGACAGAAGCGCCCCGGACCAGACCGCTCAGTACCGGGGGTTGGCGGTCATGCACTGGGCGGCGTACGACGAACCCGGTTGGGACCACCCGGTCTTCGAGCGGATCATCCGCACCTCGGGAACGCCGGCGCTGGAGATCGGGGTGGGAGCCGGTCGGCTGCAACGCCGTTATCTGGCCGCCGGACTGCCGGTGGAGGGGCTGGACGCGTCGGAGGAGATGCTCGCGGTCTGCCGCGAGCGCGCGGCGGACCAGGGACTCGCGCCGGTTCTGCATGCCCAGCAGGTCCAGGAGTTGGACCTGCCGAATCGCTACCGGACCATCTACATCCCCTGCGGCAGCGTCGCCTGCCTGCCCGACCGGCAGGCCCTGACCGAGGCGTTCCGGCGCTGCCGGGAGCATCTGGAGCCGGGCGGTGTGCTGGCCTTCAACCTCGAACCGATCGACCACGACTACACGAGCGCTGCTGCCATGGCCGAGGACTGGCAACCGCACGTTCGCCTCGATCTGGAGGCCGGCCGAACGCTGCGCGTCGAGCGGCGGGTGCTCGCCGAGGACGCGGTGGAACAGAGCTGGACGGAGGAGCGCCGGTACACGCTGCTGCGCGGCGAGGCCGTGCTGGCAGGCCCGCAAGTCCGCCCGGCGACACTGCACTGGTACCACGCGCACGAGGTCCTGGCCCTGCTCCGACTCGCAGGCTTCACGGCGGTCGAACTCACCGAGACGGACCTGTGCACGCCGTACCGCGGCGCGTACGACCGCGGGCCCGTCATCGTGACGGCCACGACCGCCTGAACGCAGCGCCCTCACTGCGAGATCAACTGCACTCGTACAAGCCACATGTGACGTGTCCTCGTTTCGGGGGAGCCCCGTCTCCGTCCACCCCGGGTCAGTGGCATGCTGACCGCATTCCGTACCGGGCTCCACGGCCTGGCTCGTCGGCAGGGGCCCGGACCGGACCTGGGCGGAGTACGCGCACGACACCTGGAGGACCACCGCGTGACCGTCGAGCTCCGCCACCACCACGCCCTGACCCCCGAGGCCCGGCAGGACCTGCTGGAGGTGTACGCGGACGTGCGGGCACCGCTGCTGCACCTGGCGAACTACCGGGTCGAGGCGTTCGCCGAACGCCTCGACCGGCACACCACCGAGCCCGGCTTCGAACTCGTCCTCGGCTACGACAGCCTGGTGCCGGTCGGGTACGCCTACGGCAACACCGTCGATGCCGACGACCGGTACTGGAAGCGCATGGCCGAGCCCCTGCCCGACGGCTTCACGGACACCCCGGCACTGGCCATCAAGGAGATCGGCGTCCGCACCCCGTGGCGCGGCACCGGAACGGCCCGCCGCATCCACGACGACCTGCTCGCCGGCCGGGCCGAGGATCGCGTCACCCTGATGGTCAACCCGCTCGCCGGTGAGGGCAGAGTCCAGCAGCGCTACGAGATGTGGGGCTACCAGGCGTTCAACGCCCAACCGTCCACGCCCGACTCGCCCCGGCTGACCGCGATGATCCGCTCGCGGGTGCTCCGACAGTCGGACAGCGTGCGTGCCGACAAGGGGTGCGGCTCGGGGAAGAACGATGCCCACCTGCGCTGACGTGGGAGCCGGTGCACGATCCTGGAGCAGAGAGACCAGGTGCGCAACCGTAAGAAGCCTGGTTCCCACAGGGGTTGGCCGCCGATGCTCGAGACGGCCGACCACCGCGAGCGGCGAGCGGTCGGGTGCGGGATCGATCCCCTCAAGCGTTACCGGGCCTTGGCCATGAGGTACGGCTGTGAGGCAACCGTACGGATCGTGGCGATCAAAGAGGGGCCATGACCCCACCGTCGTACCGGTCTTCGGTTAATCCTTTGCCGCGGAACCGACAGGTCAGCTACGTTCTCCCCGCCGTCCAGATGTTCATCCGGACCGGCACCGTCGACGAGGAGGTGTGGAGCACATGCGCACGAGTGCCCAGCAGGTCAGCCCGCGTACCGCCCTTTGCCACCTGCTCACGACGGAGACACCTTGTCGTTTCGTATCACTCCACTGACCGACCCTGCTTGCGGGGCACAGAGCCGACGCCTTGCGTGGCTGGCGTCCGACGCTGATTCCATCCCCGTCGGGACGGCCTTTCTGCGCCTGTTCGACGGCGGACAGGAGCACCTGGCCGAACTGACCCTCCACGTCCATCCCGTGGAGCGCAGCAAGGGCGTCGGCTCCCGGCTCCTCCACGCGGCCGTGGCCGCCGCCCGGGACAACGCCCGACGCTGCGTCAGCGCGCAGGCCGAGGCCGGATCGCCCGGCAGTCACTTCCTGCCGGCCCACGGCTTCCGCAAGGTCCTCACCTTGAGGTACGCCCGCTTGCCACTGGCCGACGTGGACGCCACCGCCCTCACCGGGATCGTCGAGCGTCCGCATCCCGGCTACCGGCTGACGTCATGGCAGGGAACCGTCCCCGACGACCTCGCCCAGACGTTCGCCGACTCACGCCGGGCCATGGACGACATGCCCATGGAAGACACCGACTTCGGCATCGTGGCCTGGGACGTGGACCGGGTCCGGGCTGCGGCGAAGGCCGTCGAACAGCGCGGCGACCAGTTGCACACGGTCGTCGCCCTCGACACTGCCGACGACTCGATCGCCGGGTTCACCGAACTCGTCGTCCCGGGCAACGGCACGGGCGACGGCCAGCACTACGGCACCGGTGTGCTGCCCGAGCACCGCGGACACGGTCTCGGCCGATGGATGAAGGCCGAGTCGATCCGGCAGGCCCACGGGCGCTATCCGGACCTCGGCGGCCTCCTGACCGACACCGCCGACAGCAACACGCACATGAGACACATCAGCGACAGCCTCGGCTACGTGCCCACGCACACGACAGTGCAGTACCAGCTCGACCTGTAGAGGCGAGCGGGGACGGGCCGGACCTGGGGGCCGGCGCCACTGAGAGCTATACACGCGATGTATACACGCAGTGTAGAGTGCGCCGCATGTCAGTCAGTCACACCCTGCTCGGGCTCCTGGAGTCGGGGCCCCGCCACGGGTACGACCTCAAACGCGCCTTCGACGACCGATTCGGCCAGGACCGCCCCCTGCACTACGGCCAGGTCTACTCGACCATGGCGCGGCTGCTGAAGCACGGCCTGGTGGAGGTCGACGGCATGGAGGCGGGCGGAGGCCCGGAGCGCAAGCGGTACGCCATCACCGACGCCGGGGTGACCGATGTCGAGAGCTGGCTCGCCCAGCCCGAGAAGCCCGAGCCGTACCTCCAGACCACCCTGTACACCAAGGTCGTACTGGCCCTGTTGACCGGCCGCAGCGCCGAGGGGCTGCTTGACACCCAGCGGGCCGAGCACCTGCGCCTGACGCGCGAGCTGACCCGCCGCAAGGCCGGAGGCGACCTCGCCGACCAGCTGATCTGCGACCATGCCCTGTTCCACCTGGAGGCGGACCTGCGGTGGCTGGAGCTCACCGCCGCCCGGCTCGACCAACTTGCCACGGAGATCCGCACATGACCGACCCCATACTGTCCGCGACCCGCTTGCGGAAGTCCTACGGCCCGACCCCCGCGCTGGACGGCGCCGACTTCGGCATCCGCTCCGGCGAGGTCGTCGCCGTGATGGGCCCCTCGGGCTCCGGCAAGTCCACCCTCCTGCACTGCCTGGCCGGCATCGTCACGCCCGACGCCGGCCAGGTGATGTACAACGGCCGGGCCATGTCGACACTCTCGGATGCCGGGCGCAGTCGGCTGCGCCGGGGTGAGTTCGGTTTCGTCTTCCAGTTCGGCCAGCTGGTGCCCGAGCTGACCTGCCTGGAGAACGTGGCACTGCCACTGCGGCTGAACCGCGTCCGGCGCAAGGAGGCCGAGCGCCGGGCCGTCGACTGGATGGAACGCCTGGAAGTCGCCGACCTCGCCCGCAAACGTCCCGGCCAGGTCTCCGGCGGCCAGGGCCAACGGGTCGCCGTCGCCCGCGCCCTGATCGGGAACCCGCGCGTGCTCTTCGCCGACGAACCGACCGGCGCCCTGGACTCCCTCAACGGCGAACGCGTCATGCGACTGCTGACCGAGGCCGCCCGCGACACCGGCACGGCCGTCGTCCTGGTCACCCACGAAGCACGCGTCGCCGCGTACTCCGACCGCGAGATCGTCGTACGCGACGGAAAGTCGCGTGACATGGAGAACGCCGCGTGAAGAACAGCATTCTGCGACGCATCCGTACCCAGCACCGCCACCTCGACAACCGCCGCGCGGCGGCGCGCGGGGAGACCCCGGTCACCCCGGCCGACTGGGCACGGGACCTCGCCTTCGGCGTCCGGTTCGCGGTGAGCGGCGGACGCGAGGGCTGGACCCGTACGCTCCTGACCGCCGTCGGAGTCGGCCTCGGCGTGGCCCTGCTGCTCGTCGCCACCGCCGTCCCGGCCATCCTCAACGCCCGCGGCGACCGCGGCGCGGCCCGCGACGACTCCCCCTCCTCCTACAGCGTGGCCGTGCAGCCCACCGCCGAGACGATCGTCACCGGCCGGACCGACACCACCTACCGGGGCCAAGACGTCTACGGGCGGCTGGTCCAGCCGGACGGCGACCGTCCGCTGCTCCCGCCCGGCCTGGACGAACTGCCCGCCCCCGGCGAGATGTTCGTCTCCCCCGAACTCGGGAAGCTGCTCGCGTCGCCCGAAGGGGCCCTACTCAAGGAGCGCCTCGGCCACCAGGTCAGCGGCACCATCGGTGAGGCGGGACTCCTCGGCCCACACGAACTCGCCTACTACGCGGGGGCCGACAACCTCGTCCCCCACGACCAGAACCCGACCAGGATCGACAGCATCGGCCGCCCGAACCTCTCCGAGGCCCTCGGCCCGTTCCTGACACTGCTGGTCATCATCACCGTCGTGGTGCTGCTGATGCCGGTGGCGATCCTCATCGCCACCGCCGTCCGCTTCGGCGGCGAACGCCGCGACCGACGGCTGGCCGCGCTACGGCTGGTCGGCGCGGACGCGCACATGACGCGGCGGATCGCGGCCGGCGAGGCCCTGTTCGGTGCACTGATCGGGCTCGCCATGGGGCTTGGACTCTTCGCCGGCGGACGGCAGCTCATCGACACGGTCGAGCTGTGGCGGATCAGCGTCTTCGCGTCCGACGTGTCCCCGAGCCCCCTGCTGGTGGCACTGATCGTGGTCGGCGTGCCGGTCACGGCCGTCGCCGTCACCCTGTTCGCGCTGCGTACGGTCTCCATCGAACCGCTCGGCGTCGCACGGAACACCGGGACGGCCCGGCGGCGCCTGTGGTGGCGGCTGACGCTGCCGGTCGTCGGGGTGGCCCTGCTGTCCCCGATGATCGGGGGCCTCTCGCCGGACCGCTCGGTCAACGAGCCGAAGATCGCGGCGGGCGCCGTGCTGCTGCTCGTGGGGACGACGGCGCTGCTGCCCTGGGTGATGGAGACCGTCGTCGGCCGGATGCGCGGCGGCCCGCTGCCACTCCAGCTCGCCACCCGCCGCATCCAGTTGGACAGCGGCGCGGCGGCCCGGATGGTCAACGGCATCACGGTCGCGGTGGCCGGCGCGATCGCCGCGCAGATGCTGTTCTCGGGTCTGGAGAGCAGGTACACCCAGGACACCGGCCTCAGTCCGCTCCGCGGGGAGATGCGGATCATCCGGGACTACACCGGCACGACCGAGCAGCAGAAGGACACCGCCGCGCTCCGCGCCACCCCGGGCGTGGCATCGACCCTGACCTACACACTCGGCTACGCGCACAGTCCCGACACGCCCTCGGCCCCCGGCGCCTTCGTGATCGTCGGGGACTGCGCGGCCCTGGGCCAGATTGTCGAGGCCTCCGACTGCCGGCCCGGCAGCGTCTACCTGGTCGGCAACCCGGCGAACCAGGACCCACGGACCGGCGGCGTGTACCTCCCCGCACCCGGCACGCGGGTCGACCTCTCGACGGAGGACGAGGCGTCGGGGGCGTCCAAGCTGTGGACCGTTCCGGCCGCCGCCCGCCTCACCCCGTCGGTGCCGGACCCGGCAGGGTCCTTCCACACCGGGATCTTCGCCACCCCCGAGGCGATCGACGTCGCTGACCTGGGCGATGCCGGCACCGAACTGCTGGCGAAGCTGGACCCCGCTGACCCCGACGCGGTCGAACAGGTCCGTAACACGGCGGCGCGGATGGACCCGTTGACCACCGTTCAGTACAACAAGGAGACCGTCACGGCCCCGAAGTTCACGAACATCAAGCGCGGCCTGTTCATCGGCACGACCGTCACGCTGCTGCTGATCGGCGCGAGCATGCTCGTCACCATGCTGGAGCAGCTCCGCGAGCGGAAGAAGCTGCTGTCGGTGCTGGTCGCCTTCGGCACCCGGCGCTCGACACTCGGGCTGTCGGTGCTGTGGCAGACCGCGCTGCCGGTGACGCTCGGCCTGGCGCTGGCTGTCGTCGGCGGCCTGGGCCTCGGCGTGATCCTGCTGAAAATGGCGGTGCTGCCACTGGCCGTGGACTGGGCGGGCATCGCGTGGATGACCGGCATCGGCGGCGGTGTCGTCCTGCTGGTCACCCTGCTCAGCCTGCCGCCGCTGTGGCGCATGATGCGTCCCGACGGCCTGCGCACCGAGTAGCCCACGGCCCGCGCTGCCGTGCCCCACAAGGTTCGCCCCGTCGCGCCGCCCGGCACCAAGGAACCGGGCGCGGCCGCGTTCTGCTCCGCAGAGGACCAGGCTTCCGTTGACCCTGAGGACCGCGATGTCGAAGTCGAAGGTCCACGAGTTGTAGCCTTCGCCCCCGGCACGAGGTGGGACCCGGTGCCAGGGGCGCAGGCGCGGCCGGACGGGCAGCCCCGGACAGCGGACGGCTGCGTCCCGGCGGTCGCACCGGCGACGGCCGGGACGGTCGCCACCGCGAGTACGGCGGCGCGCCGGGCGGTCAGCATCCGAAACAGACGGGCCATCAGGTGTCGGCTCCTCGGCAGTACGGGACGGACGTGCGCATCGTGAACGGGCTCGACGGAGCCCGAGGCGTGGCACTGGGCTCACCCGCCGAGGCTCCGCGGACGGCCCGCACAAGACCCTCAGCATGCCGGTGGGCTGCGAGGGCACTGCTGGTTCCGGACCCCGAGCACCTGCACACCGCCTTCGCGTACCAGGACTCCAACCTCGCCGCCGTCGAACCCGATGCTGCCGTGGCTCTCACTCCACCGTCGAGCTGACCAGCCCCGGCACGCGGGCTCTCGCCCTCTGGGCCACCTCGCAGCACCTGGGCCGGGACGGCGTCACCGACATGATCGAGCACTACCTGCACCTCGCCGAAGAGCTGCGCGACCGGATCACCGCCGGACCACGACGGGAGCTCCTGGCAGGCGGCCCGTGGCCGGTCGCGTGCTTCCGCGGCACCAACACCCGGAGCAGCGCCCCGACGCCCGCAAGACCCGGGTCGCCCGCCGCGTCCAGGAGAACGGACGCGCCTACCTCGCCACCGTCGCCGTCCGGGGCAGCACCGCGCCGCGCGCCTGCCTGTGCACCTACCGCACCACCACCGCCGAGCTCGACCTGCTGCTCCGCGAAGTCCTCCACGCCGCCGACGCCGACCACCGACAGTGCACCGTGACACCAGGTCAGCGGGTGAGCAGGCCCAATCCCGGTGCAGCCGGCGGACGGTGCCCTCGGCGGCGTACCCGAAGGTGTCCGTGAGCTGCGCCGGGACAACACCCTTCCCGGTCACGGCTTCCGTGTGACGAGGGAGCCGCCCGGTTGCGGTGGGAAAACTCACCAACTGGCTTCGCTGCCAAGTCACTTGACCGTCCCCCACGCAAGGGCGGAAGTTCACTCGCGTCCGCGAGCATGGGCGGCTATGAGCAACCTCAGTCGCCGCATATTCATCCTAGGCGGGCTCACCACCGCAGGCGCCGCCACGCTCCAACTCGGGGCGGTGGCCCAGCCGTCGGCCGCCGCCTCCACCCCCTTCCCCTTCACGCTCGGCGTCGCCTCCGGGGAACCGGACGACAGCAGCGTGGTGCTCTGGACCCGGCTGGCTCCCACGCCGACCACCGCGGACGGCCAGGGCGGCATGCCCAACGCCGACGTCGCCGTCGACTGGCAGGTGTCGACCAGCCAGAGTTTCACCACCCTGGTCAGCTCGGGGACGGTCACCGCCCGCTACGCCCAAGCCCATGCGGTGCACGTGCTGGCCGGTGGACTCGCCCCGGACGCCGAGTACTACTACCGCTTCCGGGCCCAGGGATTCATCTCCCCGGTCGGCCGGACCCGGACCGCGCCGGCGCCGGGCACGGTCGGGCGCGACTTCACGATGGCCTTCGCCTCGTGCGCCCACTACGAGAGCGGCTACTACACCGCCTACCGGCGGATGGCCGACGACCGCCCCGACCTGATCCTGCACCTGGGCGACTACATCTACGAGGGCGGCGCCGGCTCCGGCGGCGTGCGCCAGCACCTCGGCAGCGAGATCGTGTCGCTGGCTGACTACCGCCGCCGCTACGCGCTCTACCGCACCGACCCGGACCTGCAGGCCGCGCACGCGATCGCGCCGTGGCTGGTGGTGCCGGACGACCACGAGGTGGAGAACAACTACGCCAACATGGTCCGCGCCGACAGCAGCCCTTCGCTGACGGCGGCCCAGTGGACCGCGCGACGCACCGCCGCGTACCAGGCGTACTTCGAGAACATGCCGCTGCGAGCGGCCGCGACGCCCGCCGGCAACAGCATCCAGCTCTACCGCCGGGTCCGCTGGGGCACGCTCGCCACGTTCCACATGCTCGACACCCGCCAGTTCCGCGACGACCAGGCCTGCGGCGACGGGACGAAGGTCTGCTCCGACGCCGATCTGCCGAACCGTTCGCTCACCGGTGCGGCCCAGGAAGCCTGGCTGCTCGACGGGCTCGACCAGCACCTGAGCACCTGGGACCTGATCGGCCAGCAGGTCTTCTTCGCCCGCAACGTGAACGCGTCCGGCGCGATGAACATGGACGCCTGGGACGGCTACCGGGCCGGCCGGGCGCGGATCCAGCAGGGCATCACCGACCGGGCCGTACGCAACCCGGTCGTCCTCACCGGTGACGTGCACGCGTCCTGGGGCAACGACCTCAAGGCCGACTACGCAGATCCGACGTCGGCGACGATCGGCTCCGAGCTGGTCTGCACCTCGATCACCAGCGGCGGCAACGGAACCACCGGCACGACGATCCCGAACGGATCGCTCAACCCGCACCTGCGCTTCTACTCCAACCAGCGCGGCTACGTCCGCACGCGCATCACGCCGTCCCAACTCACCGCCGACTTCCGGTCGGTGGCGACGGTGACCGAGCACGGCGCGGCGGCGACCACCGCCCGGACCTTTGTCATCCACGACGGACAGCCGGGGTTGGCCGATGCGTAAGCTCTCCGTACTCGGCGCAGCCGTCGCCGCCCTCACCGCGGCCCTCGTCATGGTCTCCCCGGCCTCGGCCGCGGGGCCCTCGTCCTGGGCGACCGCGAACAGCGACTCCACCGGTGACCAGGACTCCGCCTCGATCGCGGCCAACCGCCTCGGCGACGTCGCGGTGGTCTGGGAGGACGACCGCGACTCGACCAACCCGGGCGACACCACGCACAGCGACGTGTGGGTGCGGACGTACCACAACGGCGTCTCGGTCTACGAGACGAAGCTCTCGGCCGGTGGGAGCGCGGGCGCGGCCTGGCGGCACCTCCAGCCCGACGTGGGACTCGACGACCGGGGCAACGCCGTGGTCGTGTGGGCGGAGGACCCGAACGGCAACGGGCTCTACAACATCACCTACCGGGTGCTCTCCGCGGTTGGTGCGGTGCTCGGCTCCGGTCAGGCCAACGCGAGCGCCGACGGCCAGCAGATCCATCCGCGCGTCGCGGTCGATCCGGACGGCGCGCCGGGCAGCACCAGCGCGGTCGCGTTCTCCGTGGTGTGGGAGGACATCCAGGGCACCGCAGCGGCGACGGTGAAGGCGGCCGGGTTCACCGGGACCACGGCGAAGGCCTACGAGGTGACGGTGAACGCGGCGGGCGGCGCGCACCACAACCCCGACGTCGCGACCTCCGCCTCGGGTGACGCCGTCGTCGTCTGGGACGAGGACACCGACGGCAACGGCTACTACCAGATCGGCCTGGTGAAGCTGGCCAAGGCGAACGGAGCCGTCGCCCTCACCCGCCGAAGCGCCAACAGCCTCGGCGGCGGCCAGCAGCAACGCCCGGCCGTGGCCGCCGACTTCACCGGCGACTTCGCGGTGGCCTGGGAGTCCGACCACACCGGCACCCGTGGCGTCTGGGCCCGGTCGTTCACCGCGACCGGCACCGCAGGCTCGGCCGAGGTCGAGATCTCCGGCGCAGCCGGCGCCGGCAGCCCCACCGTCGGCATCGACGACCAGCGCGACGCGGTGGTCGGCTGGAGCGTCGCGGGCACCGATCCAGCAGTCTGGGCCCGGGGCCTGAACCCCGACGGCACCTTCGCCGGCCGGCTGCCCGCCCAGTCCGTCAGCCAGGTCACGGCCGGTCGGCAGGAGCAGGTCGCGGTGGCTTCGTCCCCGTTCGGCACACTGGCGGCGTACACCGATGACAACGACGGGAACACCTTCGACCAGGTCCTGCTGAGTCTGGGAGCGACCAACTCGGACTGGTGACACGCCCTTGGGCCCCGACCGTCTGCCGGGCCGTCCCGGTGGGGAGGTCCGACAGACGGTCGGATCACCACCCCCGCAGGCGGCCCGGCGTCGGGCGTCCGGGTCCGTGGGGTTGACTGCACGGACGGGCCGGACCAGGCGACGTCCAGTCCGGCCCGTCCGTCCGCCGCTACAGGTCGATTGGGTGCTGGTGTGTCGTGTGCGTCGGCGTGTAGCGGATGCTGTCGTCGATCTGTCGCTTGCACAAGTTGCTGTCGGCGGTGTCGGTGGTATCGGCGGGGAGGCCGCCGAGGTCCCGGCCCGGCCGGTCGGCCGAGCCCCCGGACCGGCCGGATCCGGCCACGCCGCGCACCCCCTGGTGGACCGGCGGCCCGGACCGCGCGGAGTCCCTGTGCACCCATCCGTCGTTCCACCCCCGCGCCCGGTCCGCGCGCCCTACAGTCGTGAGCGACGGCAAGTGGCGGACGACTCCGGGGGGAACCGTGCACATCTACTGTGATCGTTGCGGCTTCGAACGTGACTACAGCGGTGCGATGGACCAGAACGGCGTGCTCTGTGCCGTCTGCGGCATCGGTCACATGCGCAACGGCCGTCCGCCGCGCGGCTTCACGGTCGGCGCCGACTTCCGGGCGGTGCCGCGCAACCTGCTGGTGCCGGCGTATCAGCCGACCCGGGTCGGCTCGATGGGGACGCCGAGCGGGTTCAACTACTTCGCGAACGTCGTGGGAGGTGCGTATCAGCAGTTCGTCCAGCAACACACCTGCTACGTCGGTAAGTTCACCAACATCCTGGTGCCGTCCTCGGAGCAGTTCGCCTGGCTCTCCCCGTACACCGGGAACAAGCACAACCGGACGCATTTCACCCAGCTGGCGCTCGCCCGGGTCGCCCAGGCCAAGTTCGTCGACAACCGGGGCAGACTGCCGCGGCTGATCGAGCCGTTCCTGGGCTCGGGGCAGATCTTCCTGAACTCGGCCTGCTGGGGGACCGCCTTCACCGACGGCGTGCCGCTGTTCGGCTCGGTGGTCGCGGGCGACCTGAACCACTACGTCATCGGTTCGTACTGGACCATGCGCCGGATGGGCGATCGATTCGTCACCGAGTACCTGAAGCTGGCGAAGATCTGGGACACCCAACTGTTCGGCAACTTCGCCCAGTTGCTGGCCGACCTGCAGACCGGGCGGCAGGCGCTGCTCAATGCCGGGAACGATCCGGCCACGGCGATGCTGACCTGCCTGAAGTACATCTGGCTGGTCAACCGCTGCGTGCACGGCACCAAGTTGAACAGCACCGGCGCCGTGGTCGCCACCTGCAAGGACCGCACGGCCGACGAGCTCAGCGCGCTGCGCACCCAGGAGCAGACCCGACTGGCGGCGGTCCGGGACAAGGTGCTGGAGGTCGCGATCGACTTCGAGTGCCGTGACTTCCGCCGCACCTGTGAGTTGGCCGACCGGACGGACATCGTCTTCATGGACTGCCCGTTCCCGGTGTTCAACAACGGTCTGGTGGCCGGCAACCACCTGGCCCCTGAGACGGTCGGCTCGGCGACCGCGAACACCTACGGCACGGGCGACGACGGCGCGGAGTTCCAGAAGGTCATCGTCGACGTGGCGCGGGAACTGGTCGCGGAGGGTGTCACCGTGCTGCTCTGCAACTTCGCCAACCCCGGCCTGGTGCACGCCTACCAGCGGCTGGTCGGCAACAATGTGACGGCCGGGAACCTCAAATACCACACCTTCACCTACCGTTCGCCCGCCACCACCAGCGAGGCGTACCAGCTGACCGTCCTGCCCGGCGCCGGGAACCCGACGGTGACGGCGAGCCCGCAGCGGATCCTCGCCGACTGGCGTCGCCACGGTGGTGACGACGTGGCGGCCGGCGAGTTCTTCGCCTCGCGGGAGACGGAACTCAGCGACAGCGAACGGGAGTACCACGCCCCGCACGACGCGGCGGAGGAGCGCCGCCAGGACGAGGACAGCGACTTCGACGACTTCTGAGATCGGTCGGCCTCGTGCAGTCGAGATCGGCGGTGGCCGCAGCGATCTCCGGTGCGCTGGGGCGGTAGGTGGCGAAGTCCGCGTTGTCGGCCGGAGCCACCGGGTGTCCAGGAGAGTCCGCTCGACCGCCGCGACGTCCGAGCCGGCGTCGACCGCCGTCACGCGGCCCCCGCTGCGCTGTCTGCCGTTCCGCTCACAGACTGAAGACCGAGGCGTGGTCGGCCGCCCAGGTCCGAAACGGCCGCGGTCGCAGGCCGGTTGCCTGCTCGAAGGTCGGGTCGACCGTCGCCTTGAGGTCCCGGGCCTGGCGTCCGGCACTCTCCAGCAGGGCCTCCACGACCGGGGCCGGGTAGCGCCGTGACCACTGGGAGGCGGCCTGATCGAGGGTCAGTTCCTCGATCTGGAGCGGGCGTCGGAGGACGGCGGAGAGTCGGGCCGTCTGCTCGGCCGGGGTAACGGCCTCCGGCCCGGTCAGGGGGTAGATCCGGCCCGCGTGCCCGGGCTCGGTCAGGGTCAGCGCCGCGATCTCGGCGATGTCGCGCGGATCCACGCACGCGTTGCCCGAGTAGGGGTTCAGGGACCGGACGACGCCCTCGGCGCGGATGGAGGTCGCCCAGGCGAGGGTGTTGGACATGAAGGCGCGGGGGCGAAGGAAGGTCCAGTCCAGGCCGGACCGGCGGATCAGCTCCTCGTTGGCCCGCTGCCAACGGGTGATCAGGTCCTCCGCGTCCTCCTCGCTGACGGCGTAGGCAGACAGCTTCACCACATGGCGCACGCCGGCCGCGATCGCCGCCGCGATGAACCGGAGGTCGTCGGGCTGGGTGGGGTCGTTGGTCACCAGAAACGCCGTCCGGACGCCTTCGAGAGCCCGGAGCAGCGCGTCATGGTCCGCATACGCGGCCGTGGCGACCTCGATGTCGCGGCCCGACAGGGTCAGTCGGGCGGGGTCCCTGGCGAGCACCCGCACCGGTCGGGTCGACGCCAGCAGCCGAGCCACCTCACGGCCCACCGTCCCGGTGACACCGGTCAGAAGAATCACAGCGGATATTCCCGTCGTCGATGCGAATGCGGCGCCACGCCAAAGAGATCGGGCATGCCGATGGAGCAACCGCGGTCCTGGGAGAAGACAGCACAGTAACGCCTGATCTCAGGAAAATGATTGACGGTGCGTCATTGACTGCGCTCGGGGGAAGGACGTTCTGCCCGTCCGGGCAGACCGATTTGCCTCTGCGGGCATCTCCCGGCCGGCCAGTGCGCAAGGGCAGGCCGTTCTGCCCGTACAGGCAGGCAGACCTGCCCCTTGCCGCCGCAGAAATCCCCTGGCTGGGACGTATGCAGAGGTCGGGCCCGGTATTCGCTCGTGGCAGTGTCGAGTTGCGCCCGAGTGGGCCTCAGAAACCGTCACCGGCAGGCTCTTTGACGCCCGCCGTCCGGTGGTATGGTCACGCCGAAGCAGACAAGATCACCCGCAGATCACCATGGGCACGGGAGTTGTACTACCCGCAGGCTGGGTCCCACCTTCCGACACGCGGGGAAGACATGATCGAGCGCGCCCAGTCCGCCCCTACCCCGGCGGCTGAACCACGCGACTGTCTGCCGCCCTGGTTTCCGATGCCATGCCCCGTGCGGGGGTCGCGGTCCGTCCCAGGCACCTCGGCTGCGGCCTGCCCTTCCGGCTCCCCGGCCTGCGTTGAAAGGGCTTCGCGCCCTGTCGAATCGACACGCAAGGAAATCGAGGTACCCAGAACAATGACGCATGCGGCACTGACGTCCAGGATCCTGGACGTGGACAGAGGAAATCTGCTCGGTCCCGTTCGACCGCTGCACGACAGGGGGGGATGGGTGGCCGACCTGAGGGTCGACCAGACCGATCCGTTCTTCTTCGACCACCCACTCGACCATGTTCCCGGCATGCTCCTGGTCTGTGCCGTGGCGGACCTGGTGGTGGTCGGCGCCGACATACCCGCTGCGGGCCGGGTCACGGCGGAGCTGACCTTTCACTCCATGGCTGAGCTCGGCCCGGAACTGGAGCTGTACGTAGGCCAGTTCGACGGCCGGCGGTGTCACACCGTGCGGATTGCCCAGGAGTCGACGCTCGTCGCCGACGGCTGGGTCGAGTTCGCCCCGGTGGACCTGCCCGCCTGGCCGAACCACCTCGGAGGAAGCGGGCGTCCGCCCGCACAGGGGTCACTGGTGCACCGCGTGCGCCCGGAGAACGTGATGATCGGCGATCCGTCCGTGACGGACGATCAGGTAACCGCTGCCGTGGTGTCCCCGGTTGAGGGCCATGCGCTGAGCGGTCGGCGTCCCGACGTCCGCCGGACGGAGGGCGTCGTCGAAGCGGGCCGGCAGTTGTGCACCTGGCTGCTGCACCGGATGGGTGGCTGGTCGCTGGACACACAGATCCTGCTGCACGGGGTCACCGTCGACCTGCCGGTCGGGATGCCGCGCTCGCTCCCGCTGACGCTGCGCTGGCATACGCTGCCGCTCCCGGCCGGCCGGGTCAGGTTCCGGTTCGACCTGATCGCCGGTGGTGACGGTGCCGGCGACGGGGGTTCGGTGGTCGGCTCGCTGGTCTACACGGGCATGGTGATGCGACCCAAGGTGTACGCACGCTTCCGGGCGAATCGGAACGCGGGATGAACCAACGTGTCGTCGTGTTCTGCCTGCGCGGCCTGCTCCCGGTCGGGGTCGGCGCGTTCGTCGTCGCGATCGGACTGCTGCTCTCCGAGGGCGGCCGGTCGCCGCACCTCGTGGCGGCGGTCTTCGCCTTCGCCTACCTCCTGTGGATCCTGGCCGAGGCCCGGATCACCGTGCGGCAACCCTCGCAGACGGCCGCCGAGAACAGCACCCTCCTGCCGTACGCGCTCAGCCGGACCGGCACCGCCGTGGCCGCGGTGCTGTGGCCGCTGCCGTGGGACCGGTGGTCGCCGTGGCTGGTCGTGCCGATCGCGGTGTCCGCCGGCGCGGTCGCGCTCCGGCTGGTGGCGATCCGCACCCTGGGCCGTTTCTACTCGCACCATGTGGTCCGCTACCCGGACCACACGATCGTGAGCACCGGCCCGTACCGGTACGTGCGGCACCCTGCCTACACGGGGATGCTGCTGGCCAACGCCGGGTTCGTCGCGTTCTTCCTCAACCCGCTGAGCGTGGTGCTGCTCGTGGCGCTGTGCGCGTGCGTCACCTGGCGGATCCTCGTCGAGGAACAGGTGTTGTGGGTCGTACCCGGCTACCCCGAGTACGCGAGCGGGCGGGCGCGCCTCATCCCGGGAGTGTGGTAGACCGTGGAACTCGTTCTGAACGGAGCCGCCCTGGGCGATCCGGCAACGGTGGGACACAAGTTCGCCCGGCAGCACGTGATGAGCCGCGCCGGGCTGCCCGTGCCCGGGTTCTTCTGCGTGAGCGCGGCGGCGTTCCCGGCGCCGGAGCAGACCGCTGCCGCCTTCCCGGGAGCCGGGGCCGCCCCTGAGGAGCTGGTCGACTGGGCGGCGGCGGCGCGCGAACGGATCCGCGTCGGCGGTGTGCCGCCCGAACTGGCGGAGCAGCTGATCTCCGGGTTCGACGAACTGGCGGGCAGCGACGGGCTGGTGGCCGTCCGGGCCTGCGTGGCGGCGGCAGCGGACGGCACCGGTGAGGACGGCGCGGGTGACCCGTTCGCCGGCCTGTCCGACAGCTTCCTGTACGTGGGCCGCGACGCCGTGCTCGCCCGGCTGGTGGACTGCTGGGCCTCCGCGTACAACCCCGAGGCCGTGCTCTACCGGGTGCGCCGGGGCGTCGATCCGACGGCGGTCCGGGTCGCGGTCGGCGTGCAGCGCATGGTGCCGGGCGTACGGTCGTTCGTGGTGTTCACCCGCGACCCGCGCAGCGGTGCCGACCGGCGGGTGATCGCCGCCGCGCACGGCATCGGCGAAGGCATCGTGCAGGAGAAGGCCGACATCGACCACTTCTTCGTGGACGGTCCGACCGGCGCGATCGAGCTCGACACCGTCCACAAGTCCGTGATGGTCGGGCTGGATCCGGCGCGGCTGGGCGACGGACCGGTCACGCTTGCGGTTCCCGCCGAACTCGCGGACGCGCCGGTGCTCACGGACCCGGAGGTGAACCGGATCTGCGCCCTGGCCACCGAGGCCGAGGAGCTCTTCGGCGGGCCGCAGGACGTCGAGGGCGTCATCACCGCGGACGGTGGGATCCACCTGGTGCAGTCCCGACCCGTGGTGGTGGCCGACACGCAGGACAGCGACATTCCGGAGCGCGGCGCGCAGACGCCGTGGACCAACCACAACCTCACCGAGAGCTTCCCCGGTCTGACCAGCACCTTGACCTACTCCCAGGCCCGCGTCTTCTACCGGATGGGGTTCACCGACTTCTACCGGCGCTTCGGCGTGAGCGGGCGCTCCCTGCGCCGGAACCAGTACCACCTCAGTCGCATGATCGGCTACCTGGACGGCCGGGTGTTCTACCGGCTGGACGCCTGGTACGCGCTGCACGGCCAGGTCCCCGGCTTCGCGCTGATGCAACCGCTGTGGGAACGCTCGCTCGGGCTCACCGAGCGGACCGGCCTGCCCCGCCCGGTGCACCGCAGGCCGTGGGCGACCGTCGTACCCGCCCTTCCGCGGCTGGTCTGGATGTACGCCCGCCAGCCCGGGAAGCTGCGCCGCTTCCTGCGCTGGTGGGACGCGCTGGCGGCCGACTCGGCCGCGCTGGAGCACTGCTCGGCCGACGAACTGATCGCCCGTTACCGGCACATGTGGGCCGAGGCCGAGCAGCGGTGGGGCGTCACGATGGTGACGACCTACTTCGCGTTGGTCGCCCTCGCGTCCACCAACGCGCTGCTGAACCGCTGGGTCCCCAACGGCGCCTCGCTGCTGCCCCGGCTGCTGGCCGGCGGCAAGCCCAACCGTACGCTCGCGTCGGTCCGCTCGGCCGTGGCGCTGGCCGAATTGGTGAGCGTCAGGCCCGAGTTGCGGGAGGCGGTGCTGGAGCGGCCGGAACGCGAGGTCTGGGCCGACATCGCGGCCGGCCGGTACGGCCCCGACATCGCGGCCGCCTTCGGGCGGCACCTGGCGACCTACGGCGACCGTGCGCTGCACGATCTGAAGCTGGAAGCGCTCACGCCTCGCCAGCAGCCGTGGATGATCCTGCCCACCCTGCGGCCGTTCATCACCCAGGGCCTGACCGTCGAGGCCAACCTGGCCGACGAGGCGCGCACCGGCGCCGAGGCGCGGAAGGCGCTGCGTGAGGCGTGCCCCAACCTGCTGCTCCGGGCTGCGCTCGGTGCCGCACTGGCGTCGCTGCGGCGCTCGGTCAAGGCACGGGAGGACACCCGGTTCTGCCGCAGCCAGCTGTACGGCATCTCCCGCGACGTGCTCTGGCGGCTGGGCGACCGACTGGTCGCGGCGGGGATGCTCGACACGGCGGCCGACCTGGTGCACCTGCACGTGGAGGAGGTGCTGGGCGCGTTCGACGGCACCCTGACCGAGACCGACCTCCGCGCCGTCGCGCTCCGGCGCAAGGCGGAGCTGGCCCGGTCCGCCGAGAAGGCCGAGCCGCCCGCGTACTTCACCATCCCCGCCGACGTTCCGGTGCCCATCGCGCTGACGTCACGTCAGGACGTCGACCACACCGCGAAGATGTCCGAGGACGGTGTGCTGCGCGGTCTGGCGTCCAGCAGCGGCCGGGTCCGTGCCCGCGCCAAGATCGTGCGGGACGCGTCGATCCCGCCGCAGTCCTGCACGGATCGCATCCTCGTCGCCAAGGAGACCGATCCGGGTTGGCTGGCGCTGATGATGGCGGCCAAGGGCATCGTGGTCGAGCGCGGCAGCCTCATCTCGCACACGGCGATCAGCGGTCGACTGCTGGGAATCCCGACCGTGGTCGCCGTACCCCGAGCCCTCACGGAGATCCCGGACGGCGCGTGGGTGGAGCTGGACGGCGACGCCGGAACGGTGCGTCTGCTGTCCGAGGCCGAACTCGAAGCGGCTACGGGGTAGTCGCGCGTGCGGAGGGTCTGCACACGGCCGGTTCCGGCGGTCAACAGCGGTGCGGCGGCGTCCGCCGTCACCGAGATCACCATTCTTCCCTCCCGGATCACCGGGAGCCCGCAACCGTACGAGGAGACGAAGTGAACGTCCAACAGTGGATCGACCTGCTGGTGGAGAGGTGGAAGGGCCGCGATCCGCAGGCGATCGCCGAGCTGTTCACCGAGGATGCCACGTACCACCAGGGCCCCTACGGCGCGGCCCGGGTCGGTCAGCCGGCGATCGCCGAGCACTGGACGACGACGTTGTCGAACCAGAAGGATCCGGTCATCTGGATCGGCACCCCGATCGCGTCCGGTGACCGCGCCTTCGTCGAGTGGTGGTGCATCCTGCACGACCCCGCCACCGGCACGCCCCGGACCGGCGCGGGCTGCCTCGCGCTGCGCTTTGCCGAGGACGGACGCTGCACGAGCCTCCACGAGTACTGGCACAGCGCTCCGGACACCGCGCGGGAGCCCGCCGAAGGATGGTTCGCGTGACCGAGGAGACCGGCCGCTGCCCCGTTGCCGCCGAGGCCCCGGCGGCCGAACGCCCGCGCTTCCCGCTCGCCGACCGGCCCGGCATCAGCCTCGACCGGGAGTACCTGGACCGCTTCCGCGACGAGCCGCTGGTTCCGGTGCAGATGGCCAACGGCCGCAGAGCACTGCTGGTCACCCGGTACGAGGACGTCAAGACGGTGCTGGCCGATGCCCGGTTCAGCCGGGAGGCCTGGGTCAACGGCACCCTGTTCGCCCGGAAGTCGACTTCGCTCGCCCTGGTCACCAGCGACGCGCCCACCCACACCCGACGTCGCAGCGCGGTCCAGTCCCGGTTCACCCACCGCCGAGGGGAGCAGGACCGGCCCCGCATCGTCGAGATCGCCGAGGAGTTGCTGGACCGGCTCGAGTCCGCCGCCCAACCGGTCGACCTGATCGCCGAGTTCACCACCCCTTTTCCCTACCGGGTGATCTGCGACCTGCTCGGCGTCCCGATCGCCGACCTCGACCGACTGCTGCCGCGGGTGACCGTCATGATGTCCGCCGGCCGGTTCCCTGCCGACGAGGTCAACGCCGCCCACGAGATGATGTACGCCTACTTCTTCGAGCAGGTGGCGCGGCGGCGGCAGGCGATCGACGTCGGTGAGCCCGGCGACGACCTGCTGACCTCGCTGTTGACCGCACCTGAGGAGAGCCGGCTCAGCGACGAGGAGATCGTGGTCTTCGGCTTCGGCCTCATGATGGCGGGCGGCGAGACCACCGCCTCACACCTCGCGTTGTGCGTGCTGCAGGTGCTGCGCACACCGGGACTGGCCGACTCGCTCCGTCGGGACCCGTCGGCGATCCCCACCGTGGTCGAGGAGTTGCTGCGCTGGGTGTGGTTCGCCGGCACCGGCGGCCAGCCGCACGTGACGCTCGAACCGGTGGAGCTGGCCGGGACGGTCATCGAATCCGGACAGGTCGTCATCCCGCTCACCGACGCGGCGAACCGGGACGAGGGGGCGTTCGCCGATCCTGACGAGTTCCGCCCCGACCGAACGCCCAATCCCCACCTGGGTCTCGGGCACGGCCGGCACATGTGCCTCGGTGCCGCCCACGCCCGGGTGGAGCTCCAGGAGGGCCTGGCCGCGATCCTGCGCCGCCTCGACCGCCTTGAGCTCGCGGTGGACGAGACGGAACTCGACTGGCGCAGCCGGATGTTCATGCGAGGGGTGTGGACACTGCCGGTGCGGTGGCGGGCGTCAGGGGACGCGACGTGATCCGCCGTTGGGCCCGCTACGTGGCCGGCAGTTATCCTCCGCTGCGCTCGGTACTGTTCGCCTGGGCCTGGGCCTACGGCGTCACCGGGCTGTTCGCCGTGCTCCAGCCGCAGGGCCCGCCGTGGCGACCCGGTCTCGGCACCGTCAACGTCGCGGTGACGCTCACGGTCACGCTGCTGATGTTCCGTGCCATGGACGACATCCGGGACCTTGAGTACGACCGGCGGCACAACCCGGACCGGCCGTTGGCGAGCGGCGCGGTGAGCGTCCGCGACCTGCTCGTGCTGTGCGCGGTGGGGTCCGTGCTGGTGCTGGCACTCAATGCGGGCAACTCCGTCGCCCTGGCCATGATCGCCGGACTGCTCGTCTACTGTGCGCTCGTGCTCACGGTCGACCACCGGTGGCGCTGGCCCTCCGGGGACAGGCTCCTGCTCGGTCTGGCGGTCAGCTACCCGGCGCCGTTGCTGCTGCACCTCTACCTCTACGCCCGCTACCTGAACGCCACCTCGCTCGACCCGGGGTGGCGCGGAGTGCTCGCTGTCGTGATCGTGGTCCTTGCCTCGGTCCACCTGGAGTTGGCGAAGAAGATCACTCGTCGCCGTCAGCCCGGTGAGCGCAGCTACGTCGACGTCTTCGGCCTCGCCGCCACGGTGGGCATCGCCGTGGTCGCGCCGGTGCTCTCCACCGTGCTGCTGGTCACCGGGATGCGGACGGCACCCGTGCTGGTGCCACTGGCGGTCCTTCCCCTCGTGCTGCCCGCCGTCGCGGGCTGGCGGTTCTGGCGGACGAAGGCTCCCCGCTGGTCACCCGCCGCCCCGGGGCTCTACCTGCTGCTGACCTACGCCAGCTACTTCGTGCTCAGCCTGGGCCCGTAGGACAGACGCCGCCGGCCAGGGCGGGCACGACGGACGCCAAGGACCGTCCTGCGCACCCTGACCGCTCGCGCGACGGCCCGCCGGGCCGGCGAGGGAGGCAGGCGGTCCGTCAGGAGGAGCCTCAGGCGTTGGCGAGGCTGATCTGGTCGTTGAAGACCACCCAGTGCTGGCCCTGGTCCTTGGGGTCACAGGGCTTGGTCGAGATGTTGGGGGTGCCCCAGGCGTTGGCGAGGCAGTAGGCCGGGGCGAAGGTGAGGGAGATCTGCTGGCCGGAGACGGTCCAGTACTGGCCCTGGTCCTTGGGGTTGCACGGCTTGGTGGAGACGTCGGGGGCGCTCCAGGTGTTGGCGAGGCAGTACGCCCGCGCGTTGGTGAGGGAGATCTGCTGGCCCGAGAGGGTCCAGTGCTGACCCTGGTCCTTGGCGTCGCACGGCTTGGTGGAGTCCTTCGGGGAATCCCAGGTGTTCGCCAGGCAGTACAGGCCGGGAGCGCGCAGGGACGGGTGGGTGGCGTCCGTGGCCCCCGCCCCGGTGGTCGGCAGGAAGGAGGCCGTCAGGGCCAGTGCGGCGACGGCAAGGGTCTTGCGGAGTGCGATTGCCATGGGTGGTCCGTCCTTGACTGTTGGCGTGCGATTCGCGCACGACCGTGAGGTGCTCTCCCGACTCGGCGCCGAGCACGTGCAATTGATAGCACCAACCATTCGTTGACGAACCGTTTCTGCGCGGCACGTTCATTCGAATGGGTGGTCCGATGCGCAAAGCCGAGGGACACGCCAGGGTTCCGGCGTGCCCGCCGGTGGACGGTCCCTCCGCCGACCCGGGCGCGGCGCCGGTCAGCCCGCCGGGGGAGCGGTGCGGGGTGGCCGGAGCGCGGCGAGCGCGGTGCGGGCCCGGGCTGACAGGCCGTCGGCGCCGCAGTCCAGGGCCAGCTTCAGGCCGAGCCCGAGCGACGTCTCCGCGTCGGCCGACCGGCCGGCCCCGGCGAGCGCCACCCCGAGGTCGACCAGGGCGAAGGCGTGCTCGTAGCGGGCGGGGGAACGTTCCAGGCGGCGGACGGCTTCCTCGAGCATCGTCACGGCGCGCGGCCCGTCTTCGACCGCCGCACCCAGCCGCAGGGCGCTGCCGACGGCCGAGTCGACGCCGGCCTGCTCGGCCCGGCGGACCGCCTCCGCCGCCAACCGACGTGCCCATTCCGGCTCCTGGGTGGCCACCGCGAGCGCCAGGTGTCCGGTCCAGGGCGCCCACACGGTGTTCCGCCAGCCCCGCGCGTCGAGCGCGGCCCCGCTCTCGGTCAGCGCCTCGGCGGCGGCGACCCGATCGCCTCGGGCCAGCAGCAGCCTGCCGTACAGCGTCGGGGCGTCGGGCAGCACCATCACCGTCGGGTAGGGCGGACCGAACGCGTGCTCCTGAGCGAGCTCCCACGCCTCGTCGGCCCGGCCACGGGCGAGCAGCGTGTCGGCGAGCACCCCCACGGCGAACCACTGCAACGGGATGCCCGGGGCGATCCGCCCGGCGGCCCGCAGGGCGCGCCGCAGACAGTCCTCCGCCTCGACGAGCCGACCGCACCGGAACCGGAGCAGCCCCAGCAGGAAGTACGCGAAGCCCAGGTGACCGCCGCTCCACCCGGCCACTTCGTACGCCAGGACCGCCTCCTCGAACAGTGCCTCCGCCCGGTCGATCCGGTCGGCGTACAGGTAGGAGATGCCGAGGACGCCCGGCAGTTCGAAGCCCCAGGTGGTGTTCGTCCAGCCGAGCTCCGGCGGCAGCCTGCCGTCCTGGAGGGCGGACTCGGCCAGGGCGATCGCCTCGGTGACGTCCGTACCCCGCAAGGTGAGGTCCCAGCAGCGCAGGACCGCCACCGCGCCGCTCAGGCCGCTGTCGGCGGTGAGCCCGCGGCCGAACTCCGCGAGCCGACGGGAGCGGCCCGGGCCGTCGGCGTCCTCCCGCCGGAAGACCGCGAACATGAAGTGCGCGACCTCCAGCCGGAGTCGGCCGACCCCGGGGGCCGTGCGGACCGCCTCCTCGGCACACACCTCGGCGGCCTCGCCCAACCGGTTGCTGTGGGCCAGCGCCTGGGCGAGCCGGAAGGTCGCGTCCACCCGGAGCTCCGGACCCAGCCCGTGCTTCTCGTTCAGGGCCAGGCGCAGCTGGTTCACCGTGGTGGCCGGGTTGGTGAGCAGGGCCGAGCAGCCGAGCTCGTACAGCACCCGGGCACGGTCCCGGTCGTCCGGCGGCTCGCTCAGCGCGCGTTGCAGGCACCGCTGCGCAGCTTCCGGCGCGCCGATGGCCAGGTGCTCGGCCGCTGCCGTCCGCAGCTTGTGCACCGTCTCGTGGTCCCCGTCCGGGACGGTCTCCAGCAGGTGGCGGGAGGCGGCGAGCAGGCCCAGGCCGGCGTTCTCGACCTCGGTGGCGGCGACGCCGTGCATGCCGGTCCGGGTGCCGGTCGGCATCGACTGGTAGACCGAGGTCGCGATGAGGGGGTGGACGAACTCGAGCCGGCCCTCCGAGGTGCTGGTCAGCACCCGGTGCCTGCGCAGTTCCCGGACGGACTCGGCGGCCGCCCCTGGGCCCTGGGCGGCGATGCCGGCCGCGAGCTCCGGCGGGATGTCGGTGCCGATCATCGAGGCCGCCCAGGCGAACCGCAGGGTGCTCGGCCCGAGCTTGTCCAGCCAGTGCCGGAGCGTCATGCCCCGGGCTGCGGAGGCCAGTTCACGTAAGTGTTCGGCGTTCTCCTCGACCGGGTCGAGCCGCTGGTCGTGCACCTCCCGCAGCAGGGCGGCGGTCTCGTACGGGTTGCCGCCGGTGACGGCCCACACCTGGCGGCAGAAGCCCTCCGCCGCCGTGTCCCCGAGCGAGCCGCGGACCAGGCTCGCCACCGAGGCGGGCTGGAGCGGGCGCAGCTCGTGGCGCCGGTCGGCCCGGCCGACGACGTTCTGACGGAACGCCAGCGTCTCGTCGGGGAACTCGTCCCGGCACGCGAACACCAGGAGTACCGGCAACTCCCGCGCGCGGACGGCGAATGCCGTCAGCCACTGGAGCGACTCCAGGTCCGCCCAGTGCAGGTCGTCGACGATCACCGCCAACGGCCCCCGGCGCCGGACCACCTGGGTGAGCACGAAGTCGAGGCCGTCCCTGACCCCCTGCGGGTCGAGCTGCCCGGCCGGCGGCAGCAGTCCGACGGCCGGACCGACGATGTCGAACCACCGCCCGAAGACCTGTTGTCGCTCTGCTTCGTCCAGCGCCGCCGCCACCGGCTGCAGGAGTTGGCGCACCACGTGGAAGGGCTCGTTCCGCTGCTGCTCGCCGCCGCGGGCGAAGAGCACCGTGCAGCCCTCCCGCTTCGCCAGCCGGCGCACCTCGGTGAGCACGGCGGTCTTGCCGAGACCGGCCGGGCCGAGGTAGAGCAGCAGTTCACCGATCCCCGCGCCGTCGGCGTCTCGGCAGAGGGCGTCGACCGCCTCGGCTGCCGAGCGGATCTCCTCCCCGCGCTCGTGCAGGTGCGGCGCGATCGGCCGGTCACCCGGATCCCCCTGCTCGGCCACCGCTGTCCTTCCGGCTCGCTGCCCCCGTGCGTCTGCGGTCGAGGCTAGTGCCGGACAGGCGGTGGCGGTGTGGCTTTGCATACGCCCGATACCGCCGCCTTCCTCGGCGGGCGGCTGGCTCCGGCGACGATCCCGGTGAGCGAGCGGAGCGACGCTTTTCCGCCGAGGTCCCGCGCCGGCGCGGCAGTCGACTCGGGACGACGCTCCTTCGGTGCTGCTGACCCGTAGTCAAAGGATCTTGGTCGTTGCTATCGTGCCTGCGGCAGATCCGGGCAAGGGATGTAGGAGACGGAGGCTCATGCGCACGTCACAGCGGGCGGCGGCCCTCGCGTTCAGCGCTCTGGGCATAGCCGCGGGGATGGTGTCCGTGGCCGGTCCGGCCGAAGCGGCCACGACGCCGAGTGGTGCCTGCGGCAGCGGCTACTACCAGATCGACCACCATGCCCTCGGCTCGGTGGCCGACGTCTACCTGTTCTACAACGGTTCGAGCAACTGCGCCGTCACCTGGGTGCGGAGCCCGAACGGGACCAGGACGTACGACCTGCGGGTGCACATCGAGCGGAAGAGCGACCTGAACGAGGCCTCCGACGGCGGCTACTACAAGTTCTACGCGGGCCCGGCCAAGCTCGGTGCGGCGAACACCTGCATCTCGTGGGGCGGCTTCGCGGAGGGCATCAGCTGGTCGTCCGACTGGGAGCACTGCGGCTGATCGGTGCACCTTGGAAGCCCGGGGCGGGGGGGGGGGGCCGGGGGGGCCCCCCCCCCCCGGGGGGCGGGGGGGGGGGGGGGCGGCCCGGGGCCCCCCCCCCGCCCTCGTGGCGTCGGGACCTACCCGAGGTGGCACCACGGGTGCGGCGGTCCGGCGGTCAGAACGTGCCGCGGAGCTTGGCCAGCGCCTCGTCCAGGAGGGCTTCGCCGTCCTGGCGGGTGCGGCGTTGGAGCACGTAACCGAAATGTGTCTTGAAGGGCGTGCTGCCGGGGGCCGCCGGGGTGTTGTCGGGGTCGGTGCCGGCGGGCAGGCCGCACCGGGTGCAGTCCCACACCTGCGGGATCTCGGCGCCGGTCGCGAAGCTGGGTTGGGTGCGGTGGCCGTTGCCGCACCAGAACGACACCGCAGTACGGGGCGCCAGATCACCACGCTCGGATTCGCCCATCGGGCCCGAGCCGATCCGCGCACCTCTGATTCCGCCACGCCCCTGTGCCACGTTCGCTCTCCTTCGCCACCATGCCCACCCCTCCGGACACCCGGCAAGGAAGCCCCAGCGTACGTCCCCCCACCGGCGCAGTGGACCACCAGTACCACCGAGGAGGCCCGCACCCCGCCGGCCGGGCGGACGGGAGGCGGTCGGGGGTGCCGTCCGGACGGCGGGTTCGAGCCAATTCTCCGCCGATTCGGGGCACGTACGCGGTCGAGAACTAGCCTGGAGGGTCGGTCTGCGGATGCGGGCGGCACCGCAGGGGACGAGCGAGCCGTGGGGGAACGGGCATGGGTCATGAGTCGCGTACGTACCGTTTGAAGGTCGGCCGGATGTGGTACCTGCTGGTGCTGGCGAGCGGGCCGTTCGTCGGTGTGCTGCTGGCGTTGGCGACGGCTGGCACCCGGCTGGTCTGGCTGGAACTGCTGCTCTGGGGGCTCTTCCTCGGCAGCGTCGGGTGGTTGGGGTACGCGCTCCGGCGAGGGGGGACTTTCGCCGACGCCCGGGGAATCGAGATCCGCGGCTACTTCCGTCGTACTCGCTTCGCCTGGACGGACATTCGGGACATCCAGGCCCGCCCCAACCCCGCGGCCGCCCGCAACCGGATGGCTCCGGCCCACTTCGTGGACATCCACGGCCACGACGGCAAGCGCAGGCAGCTGCCCTGGGTCGACAGCGCCCATGTGGACGTCGCCCGCGAAGTCGCCGCGCTGCGCGCGCTCCGGGAACGGAACCGCGAGACCCCGGACCCGGCGAGCTAGGGGCTGTCGGCAGACTCCCGTGTGCTCCACGGCGTCTGGTGTGTGCTCTCGCCGCGCCGGACGAAAGCCCAGGTACGAGGCAGTACGAGGGCTCCCGTCCAGCACGCCGAGAGCACGCACCGGACGCCGCAGGGCTGCCCTCCGGGCGACGACGGGAGTTCGACCACAGGCCCTAGGACGCGGACACTGCGGCCACCGGCGGCGAACCGGCAGTGGCTGCTCGGACGGCCGCCGGTGCCGGTCCGGCCGGGAGCACCGTGTACGGCAGCGGGTCGAAGCCGTTGAAGCCCTGGGTGAGGTAGCTGACCGCGTACGCGCCGCTGGAGAGGATCCAGACCGGGTCGCCGGAGGCCACCGCGCGGGGCACCGACACCCGGCCGGTCGCGGGCCCGTGCGGGTACGCGTCGTCGCTGTCGCAGGTCGGGCCCGCCACCACGGCCGGGACGTACTCCGGGTCGGAGTGGGTCGGGAAGACCAGCCGGTACTGCAACTGGTCCATCTCGTACAGCCCGTTGAACTTTCCGCAGCTCAGGTAGAGCCAGTGCTGGCGCTCACCCTCCGGTTGCTGACGGGACGTCAGCCGGTAGACGTGTGCCCGGATCGCGCCTTCGTCGGCGACCAGGTGGCGACCGGGCTCCAGGACGAAGTCCAGCTGGCCGCCGTGCAGGTGGCGCAGTTGGTCGACGCCCTGGCGGACCACCTGGAAGATCTCGTCCAACGGCGGGTCGAGGGCGATGCCGTGCCGGTCGACGTACCCCAGGGCGGGCAGGCCGCCACCGAGGTTGACGTGGTCGAGCCTGATCCCGTGCCGGTCGAGCTCGACCAGCACCTCGCCGAGCAGCTCGAAGGCCGCCAGCCAGGCCTTGGCGGTCAGCTGCTGCGAGCCGACGTGCACCGAGAGGCCGGCGGGTGTCAGCCCCGCCGCCCGGGCGGCCGCCAGCACCTGGACGGCGTCCGCCGCCGAGCAGCCGAACTTGCGGCTCAGGCCCCAGAGCGCGCCCTCGCCGCTGGTGGCGAGGCGGCAGAACACCCGGGAGCCCGGGGCGTGTTCGGCGATCGCGGCGACGTCGGAGAGGCTGTCTGTGGCGAAGTCCCGGATGCCCAGGCGGTACGCCTCGGCGATGCCCTGGTCCGACTTGACGGTGTTGCCGTAGTGCACCCGGCCGACCGGTACGCCGGTGCGCAGGGCCTGGGCGATCTCGTGCGGGCTGGCGGCGTCGAAACCGGCTCCGAGTGCACACAGTTCGGCCAGCACCTCGTCCACCGGGCAGGCCTTCATGGCGAACCGGACGTCGATGCCCGGCAGTTCGTCCAGCAGGGCGGCGTAGCGGCGGGCGATGCCGGCCAGATCGTAGAAGATCCGGTCGTCGGTGGACGCTGCGAGGGCGGAGCGCAGGGCAGGGGCGAGGGAGCCGAGCTCGGCTGTCCGGTTCACCGGGCCGGGTCCGGGCGGGCGGTGGCGGCTCGGTGGAGGTGCGGGCGGTCCGTCGGCATGGGGTCACTCCCAGGGCGGGCGTCGTGAGGGCGTGGTGGGCAGCTGCGCAGGGCGTCACTTCATGACGGCGCGCAGGGCGTTGCGCAGCTGGTCGCGCTGTGGTTGCAGGGCGCGGTCGAGCTGCGCGGCGAACGGCAGCACGGTGCCGTCCGGTCGGGTGATCCGCCGGGGCGGGGCGACCAGACGCATCTCCTCGGCCGCGGTGGCGAGGACTTCGGCGCCGATGCCGCAGCTCCGGTTGGAGTCGTCGATGACGACCAGGCGTCCGGTGCGTTCCAGGGAGGCGGCCAGGGCCGTCCAGTCGAAGGGGTGCAGGGTGCGCGGGTCGAACACCTCGACGGAGATCTCCGGGGCGAGTTCCTCGGCGACGGCCAGTGCGTCGTGGACGAGATGGCCGACGGCCACCACGGTGACGTCGGTGCCCTCGCGGTGGATGCGGGCCGAGCCGAGCGGGATCGGTGCGAGCTCCCAGGTGACGGTCTCGCGCACCGCCAGGGCGGCGGCGGGGGCGAACACGACCACCGGGTCCGGGTCCGCGATCGCCGAGCGCAGCAGCCCGTAGGCGTCGGTCGGGGTGGCGGGCACGACGGTCTTCATCCCGGCGTGCGCGAAGAGGCTGTACGGGTGGTCGGAGTGCTGCCCGGCCCAGCCGTCCCGGGAGCCGGAGCCCGGCACCAGACAGGTGAGCGGGACGCCGGTCTGACCGCCGGTCATCAGCGAGAACTTGTGGGCCTGGTTGACGAGTTGCTCGAAGACGAGGAAGAGCAGCGAGGGGATCTGGAACTCGATCACCGGCCGCCGTCCGGTCAGGGCCGCGCCGATCGCCATCGAGGTGAAGGCCTGCTCGGAGAGCGGGGTGTCGACGATCCGGCCGGGGCCGAAGCGGTCCAGCAGGTTGAGGGTGGGTCCGGCCAGGCCGGCGCCGATGTCCTCGCCGAAGACGCAGACCGCCGGGTCCTCCGTGAGGGCGTCGGTGAGCGCCCGGTTGAGCGCCTTGGTGTAGGAGAGCCTCATATCGTCGACCCCGCTCTCGGGCGCAGGCCGTCGGCGTAGAGGTACTCCGAGGCGCCTGCCGGATCGGGGAGTTCGGAGGCGAGGGCGAACTGCTCGGCAGCGGCCAGCTGTTCGGCGACCGAGGCGTCCAGCGCCGCGGCCAGGCCGTCCGGCAGCAGCGCGGCGGCACGCGGCAGCGGGTCGTGCCCGCGCCGGTCGGCGATCTCCTCCGGGGTGCGGTAGTGCAGTTTCAGCAGCCGTTCCATGGTGTGGTGCCCCTCGAAGCGGTAGGTGTGGCACTCGAGGAAGCTCGGGCCACCGCCGGCACCGGCCCGGGTCACGGCCTCGGCGGCCGCCGCTCGGACCGCCTCGGTGTCCATCCCGTCGACCTCGGCGGCCGGGATCCCGAACGCCGCCGCCCGGCCGGTGGCGCTGCCGGCCACCGCCGTGGCGGCCGGCAACGTGGTGGCGTACCCGTTGTTCTCGCAGACGAACAGCACCGGCAGGCGCCACATCGCGGCCAGGTTGAAGGACTCCAGCAGGACGCCCTGGTTGAGGGCGCCGTCGCCGAAGAACGCGACGGCGACCCGGTCCTCACCGGCCTGCCGGGCGGACCAGGCGGCGCCGGCGGCGATCGCGCCGCCGGCACCGACCATCCCGTTGGCGCCCAGGATGCCGAGTGAGAAGTCGGCGGCGTGCATCGAGCCGCCCCGGCCCCGGTTCAACCCGGTTGTGCGGCCGAGGAGTTCGGCCAGCAGCCGGGCCGGGTCCGCGCCCTTGGCGAGCACGTGGCCGTGGCCCCGGTGGGTGGAGGTGATCCGGTCCTGCGGACGCAGCGCGGAGCAGACTCCGACGGCCACGGCCTCCTGCCCGATGTACGGGTGGATGCCGCCGACGATCGCCCCGGACTTGACCAGGCCGAGCGCGAGTTCCTCGAAGCCCCGGATCAGCCGCAGCATCCGGTAGCGCCCGGCGGGGGAGCCCAGATCGGCGGAGTCGGTCACCGGGTTCCCCGCCAGATGACCGGGCAGATCTCCGGGTCCGCGTAGTCCGGCCGGCCGTCGGCGGTGCGACGGACCACCGCGTCGTGGTTGTACGAGGCCGGGCTGCCGTCGGGGCGGGTGGCGTGGCGGTACTCGTTGGCGCCGTCCTGGAGGTGCAGCGAGATCGCCCGGCGCGGGGTGTCGGCCAGGTTGGCGCCGCTGCCGTGGTAGGTGCGGCAGTGGTGGAAACTGACGTGCCCGCGCGGGATGACCACCGGGACCTTGCGCACCTCCTGGCCGTTGTGGTGCGCGTTGGCGGTGAGGATCGACTCCAGCTCGGAGCGGTCGCGCTGGGCGAAGTGCCGGGTGGCGTCCTCCCCGGAGGGGAGCTCCTCCCAGCGGTTGCTGCCGTCGACCATGGTGATGGTGCCGTTCTCCACCCCGCAGTCGTGGAAGGGGATGAAGGCGGTCAGCATGTCGTCCGAGGACGAGGTGTGCCAGTAGTGCTTGTCGAAGTGCCACGGCACCTGGTTGGACGGCTCCTCGGGCACCGGCGGCTTGAAGATGAGGGTCGACTGGAAGACCCGGATCTCCCCGGTCCCGGCGAGCAGCGCGGCGACGGCGCCGACCAGCGGCTTGCGCAGGATCGCGGCGATCGCGTCGCTCTCGTAGTGCACGTAGTCGTTGTGCCGCTGGACCGGTCCCTGGGAGGGGTCCCAGGCGGCCAGGTTCGGCGGACGGACGGCGAGGGTGCGGTCGCGGTGCCCCTCGTAGTACTTGTCGGTGGCCGCCTGGAGGGTGTCCAGCTCCTCGTCGGTGAACAGCCGGTGGGAGAGGTACCAGCCGTGCTCGCGGTAGCCGGCGACCTCCTCGGGCGTGGGCAGCAGGGCGTGCTCGGCCTCGGTCAGGACGAACTCGGTTGCGGTGGTCATGGGGTGTTCCTCCTCGGAGATCAGACGGAAGCGGCGGCGCGCTGGCGCTCGACGGCCTCGTAGAGGGCCTTGATGTTGGCGGTGCCGAAGGTGCCCGCACCCTGACGCTCGATCAGCTCCAGGAAGAAGGTCCGCCGGGGGTGGGTCGAGCGGGCGAAGATCTGGAACAGCTGGCCGCCGTGGTCCTGGTCGACCAGGACGTCCAGTTCGCGCAGCGTCTCCACCGGGATCGCGGTGCCGCCGAGCCGCTCGGCCAGGCCGTCGTAGTAGGCGCCGGGGGTGTTGAGGAACTCGACGCCGCGCGACCCGGCGGTGCGGACGGCGGCCGCGATGTCGTCGGTGCGCAGCGCCAGGTGCTGGACGCCCGCGCCGTCGTGGTCGGCGAGGAAGCGGTCGATCTGGCCGGCCCGGCGACTGGTGTCCGGCTCGATCAGGGTGAAGGTGACGTCCCCGGAGGGGCTCTGCACCACGCTGGAGTCCATCGCCTGCTCGCCGACCTCGATGTACTCGCCGAAGATCCGGTGGAAGCCGAGCGCGGCCTCGCAGAACCGTACGGCGTCCGCGAGTTGACCGGCGGGGACGCAGATGGCGGCGTGGTCGAGGGCGTCCAGCAGCTCGCCGCCGGTGCGGGTCGGCGGGTCCTGCAGCGGGACGAAGCGCAGCGCGGTGTCGCCGAAGCCGGCGATCAGCCCGCCGGCCCGGTCCAGCACCACGGCGCCGTGCCGCTCGGCCCGCTCCAGCGCGGCCTGCGGGTCGGTGCAGCCGAGCGCCAGCGCGGCGACGCCGTCGCCGTGCCGCTCGACGTAGCGGGCCACCGGATGATCGGTGTTCTCGCTGGAGTGGAGCCGCAGCCGGATGGTGCCCTGGTGGAGGTGGACGGTCTGCACCGCGGGCTTCCAGGCGGGCTGGTCGGCATCGCGCAGGAAGCCGTAACCGGTCTGGAGCTCGGCGGCGGTCTGCGCGGCGTTCGCGCAGTGGTACTCGACATGGGTGATCGTCTGGATGGACAACTTAGCTCCTGGCAGAAGGAGTTGAGAGCAGCGGAAACGGGCGCCGGCGGCCTACCTGACGGCGCGGGTGGGCGTCGGCCCGAAGATCAGGCTGGTGTTGTGGCCGCCGAACGCGAAGGCGTTGCTCAGTGCGGCCCGGAGCTCGACGGGCCGGGCGGTGCCGCGGACGTGGTCCAGGGCGCACGCCGGGTCGGGCTGGTCCAGGTTGAGGGTGGGCGGGAGCAGGCCGCGGGCCACGGCCAGGACGGTGACGGCGGCCTCCACCGCTCCGGCCGCGCCCAGCAGGTGGCCGGTGGCGCCCTTGGTGGAGCTGACGGCGGGCTGCGCCGAGCCGAACACCGCGTTCAGCGCGGCCGATTCGGCGACGTCGCCGAGCTTGGTGCCGGTGCCGTGCGCGTTCACGTAGCCGATGTCGGACGCGGCCAGGCCGGCGCTGGCGAGCGCGGTGCGCATGGCGTCGGCCGCGCCCTCGCCGTCCGGGCGGGGCATGGTCGGGTGGTGGGCGTCGGTGGTCGACCCCCAGCCGATCAGCTCGGCGTACCCGCCCGCACCCCGGGCGTCCGCGTGCTCGGCGCTCTCCAGCACCAGGACGGCGCTGCCCTCGCCCAGCACGAATCCGTTGCGGCGAAGGTCGAACGGCCGGCTCGCCTGCGCCGGGTCGTCCCACCCCTGGGCCAGCGCACGGGCGTTGGTGAAGGCCGCGGCGATGGTCGGATGCAGCGAGGACTCGGTCCCGCCGCACACCACCACGTCCGCGTCGCCGGCCCGGATCAGCCGCAGCCCCTCGGCCACCGCCTGGGCGCCGGCCGCGCAGGCGGTCACGATCGCGCTGCTGTAGCCCCGGATCCCGTGCTTGATCGCCACCCGGGCGGTCGCCATGTTGGAGAGCATGCCCGGCAGCAGGTACGGGCTGACGGCGGGTCGGCCGCGTTCCAGCCGTCGGTGCGACTGCTGCTCGAAGGTCTCCAGACCGCCGCCCCCGGTGGCCAGCACCACGGCGGTGCGCCGGGCGTCGACGTCGCGGCCGACCACGATCCCGGCGTCGGCCAGCGCGTCGTCCGCGGCGGCCAGGGCCAGCAGCACGAAGCGGTCCACGCAGCGGGTCTCGGTCGGCGGCAGCACCTCGCGGCCGTCGATGTGCGGGGCGATCCCGGCGGCGGGCAGCCAACCGTGCGCGGCGTGGCCCTCGGGCACGGCGACGATTCCGCCGCGGCCGGAGGTCAGCGCCTCGAAGACCTCGGCGGGCTTGCGGCCCAGCGGGGTCACCAGGCCCATCCCGGTGACGACGGCGCCCGGACGGCTCGCGGGCCTGCTCGCGGTCGCGGTCATCGGCCGGCCACCGAGGCGAGGTAGCGCTCGCGCAGCAGGACCTTGCGGACCTTGCCGGTCGGGCCGAGCGGGATGTCCTGCTCGCCGACCACCAGGACCGAGCGGACGGTGGCGGCAGTGTGCTCGTCGAGCGCGGCGACCACGTCCGCGGTGCGGTCGGCGGCCGGGTCGGCGCCGTCCGCGAGGCGCAGCAGCACGTCGGTGACCACCCGGCCGCCGTCCTTCACCGCGACGACCGTGCAGTCCAGGACGCCGGGGACGCGGGCCAGTACCCGCTCCTCCGACATCGCGGTGTACAGCCGCCTGCCGTCGCCCAGGTCGACCGAGTCGACCAGGCGGTCGACGTGGTAGTAGAAGCCCTCCTCGTCCCGGTACATCAGGTCGCCGGTGAGGAACCGGCCGCGCAGCCGGGTGCGGTAGGTGGTGACCGAGTCGTTCCAGTAGCCGAGGGCCAGGGTCGGGGAGGCGGTGGCGAGTTCGCCGACCTCGCCGGGGCCGAGCGGCTCGCCGTCCGGGCCGACCACCTCGCAGTCCACGAAGGTGTGCGGGCGGCCGACGCAGCGGCCGTACTTCTCGGTGCCGGGGGCGTGGGTGATGAAGAAGTGCGAGTGGCCCATCTCGGTGGAGCCCAGACCGTCGACGAACACCGAGCCCGCCTCGCGGCCGCGGCCCTGGCGGGTGACGGTTTCGCGCGAGCCGGTGGCGATCAGCCGGCGGATGTGCGCCTCGTGCGCGCAGTCCCCGGTGTTCCACCAGAACGACACGGTGTCGAGCTTGCGGGCGGCCAGGTCGTGGTGGGCCATCTCGGCCCAGGTGGCGGCGAAACCGATCACCCCGCGCGGCTGCCAGCTCTCGATGACGTCCAGCAGTCCGGCGCCGGACTGCCGGGAGAGCAGGGCGAGTTCACTGTGCTCGGTGAGGGCGAAGTTCACCGCGATGAGGGTGGCCGCGTGCGGTGCGGGCAGCGCGCTCAGCATCCGGTCCGAGCCCTGCGGGCGGGGCAGCGTGGCACGGTGGCGGATCGCCGCGTACAGGCTGTCGTGCGAGTGCACCACGGCCTTGGGCATTCCGGTGGTGCCGGAGGAGTGGGTGATCGCCACTGGGTCGCCGCCCCAGTGCCGGTACGGCTCGGGCGCCGCGTCCGGGTCGCCGGAGCCGAGCTCGGCGGCGTCGGCGAGCACCGGGGCCACCGGGTCGTGCCCGGCCAGCTCGGCGCGGTGCTCGGGGTCGGTCAGGATGCCGACCGCACCGAGGCGGGCGATGTAGCGGGCCGCGCGCTCGCCCTCCACCTTGGGGTTGAGCAGCGCCGGGATCGCGCCGAGCCGGGTGAGGGCCAGGAAGGACAGGACGTGGTCGGCGGCGGCGGTCGCGTACACCACCACCGGGTCCCGCCGGCCGATCCCGAGGGCGTGCAGCGCGGCCGCCCTGGCCCGGACGGCACGGTCGACCTCGCGCAGGGTGAAGGGCTCCCAGGCGGGACGGTCGTCCACCGCCGTGTCGAAGGTCAGCAGCGGGTCGTCGAGACCGATGCCCAGGGCGATTCGGCTGGTCAGCACGTTTCCTGCGCCGACGTCCGGGTCGCCCGCCAGGAGACTGCGGATGCTGCGGGTGCTCACGGTGATGGATCCCTCCCATGGTGCTGGCCATGCGGGTGCGGTGCGCGGCCTCTGGGACGCGTACGGATGGGTGTCTGGTGGGTGCGCGGCTGCGCGGTGACGGGGTGCGCCGGTGCGGCGCGCGGTCAGGCGGAGGTGACCAGGACGGCGGTGCCGTGGTCGGTGCTCCCGGGCCGTTCGGCCTGCTCCGCGGCGATGACCAGGACCTGGTCGGCGTCGCCGTCCGCGAGCAGCAGAGCGGCCAACTCCAGTGCGTCCGCCGGGATCTGGCCGGGTTCGGCGGCGTGCCGCGGGCTGATGGCGACGACCGGGCCGGTCAGCCCCCAGCGGGCGGCGAGGTGCCCGAGGACCGCGTTGGGGTTGGACTGGAAGAACAGCAGCGGCGGCATCCGGCGCCCGGAGGCGGCGGCGGTCTCGATGGCCAGTGCGGTGGCGCGGTCGCCGCTCGCGCTGGCGAGCAGCAGCCCCGTGCGGTCTCCGCCGCCCGCCCGGTCCGGGTCGCGGTGCCGGGTGAGGCAGAGTTCGGCGACGGCCGCGACCAGTGGGTTGAAGGTGGAGGCCGCGAAGCCGGGCAGCGGGGGCAGCTCGGCGGGGCCCTGCGGTGGCGGCCAGGTCGCGGTGGCGAGGGTGCGCAGTGCGTTCGGCGGTCCGGTCATGCGGCGGCCACCAGGAGTGCGGTGTTGGCGCCGCCGAACGCCGAGTTGAGACTGAGGGCGTAGCGGGGGCGGTCCGGGCGCGATCCCGCCAGGACGAGGTTCAGGCCGATCTCCGGGTCGGGGCCCAGCCAGCCGGCGTTGACCGGGAGCCGCCCGCTCTCCAACGCCGCGATGGTGACGACGAGTTCGAGCAGTGCGGAGGCTTCCAGGGCGTGGCCGTGGACGGACTTGCTGGAGCTGACGGGGAGTCCGGCCAGGGCGTCGCCGAACACCTCGCGCAGCGCCCGTGCCTCGGCCAGGTCGGACAGCGGCGAACCGGTGCCGTTGGCGTTGACGTAGCCCACTTCTGACGGGGCGACGCCTGCCCGGCCCAGCGCGGACCGGGCGGCGCGGGCCACGCCCTCGCCGTCGGGCCGTGGCCGGCAGACGTGATGGGCGTCGCCGGACCGGCCCCACCCGGCCAGCCGGGCCAGCGTGGTGGCGCCGCGCCGTTCGGCGGCCGTGTCCGCTTCGATCACCACGGCCACCGCGGCGTCGCCGAGCACGGTGCCGGTCCGTCCGCTGCTGAACGGCCGCAGCTCCCCGTCGCGGGCCAGTGCCCGGCCCGCGTCGAAGGCCGCGAAGACGCCCGGCTCCACCAGATGGCCGGCCGCGACCAGCACCCGGGGGTACCGGCCGGAGGCGACCAGGGCGGCGGCGTCGGCCACCGCGGTGGCGGCCGCCACGCAGGCACCGGTGTAGACCCGGGTCACCCCGGGCAGGCCGAGGGCGGCGGAACCCTTGGTGACGGCCTCGGCCACCTCGCCGGTGCGCAGATCGCTGTGCAGGGCGAGCAGCAGCGGGGTCTCACCGGGCCCGGTGGGCAGGCCGGCCTGCCCACACGCGTCGGCGACGGCGCCGAGCACGGCCCGGGCGAGCGGCGGCGGGTCGGCCAGCAGGGCGGCCCGCCGGGTGCCGCGCCGACCGACGTCGAAGCGGGTCACCTCGGTGAAACCGGCCGTGCCGTGCACGGTCGCGGCCGCCAGCGCGGCGAGCCCCGGGCCGAAGGCACTGAGCACTCCGAGGCCGGTGAACACCGGCCGGACGGCCGGCGGTGCACTGGTGCTCATGACCGGGCGACCCCGGCGGCGAGTACGGCTCCGCGCAGCACCGCGACGGCGTCGTCCACCGTGCGGACGGCCTCGAACTGCTCGTCGGAGAGGTCCAGCTCGATCCCGTAGCGCTGCTCGAACTCAACGGTCAGCCAAGTGAGTTCGAGAGAACCAAGGGCCTCGGGGACGCTGTCCGCGGCGCGCTGCCCGAACGCCGCCAGCATCTCCACGACCTCGGCCCGGTCCGGCAGTACGGGCGTACTCACGCGGGGCTGCCGGCGGCGGTCGGGGCGGCGGCGACCCGTCGGGCCACGTCGGCGGTGAACTGGTCCAGGGTCATCAGTGCGGTGGTCTCCATCTCGTCGAGGTCGAACTTGACCCCGAACTCGTCCTCGACCTGCACCGACAGGTCGGCGAGTGCCAGCGACTCGAGGTCGAGGCCGGCCGGGCCGAGGTCGGTGTCGCCGGTGACCTCGGAGACGTCGTAGTTCATCTCGGCGAGGGCCGCGAGGACGAACTCGTGGATGCGCTCCTGCATGGTGGTGCTCCTCGTGCTGTGTCGGGGTTCGGTGCGGTGGTGCGGGCTTCGGGTCAGCGTGCGGGCGCGGCAGCCGCACCTGCGGCGGCGCGCAGGGCGGCCGTGTCGCGCAGGAGCTTGCCGGTGGCGGTGCGGGGCAGCGCCGGGAGGAACGAGAGCTCTCTGGGCCGCTTGTAGGAGGCCAGTTCGCGGGCCAGCGCGGCGCGGACGGCGGCGGGGTCGGCGCCGTCCACGGTGGCCAGGTAGGCCCCGATGGCGCCGTCCTCGAAGACCACCACGGCCTCGCGGACCTCCGGCAGGGCCGCGAGGGTCTGCTCGACCTCGGTGAGGTCGACCTTGAGGCCGCCGATCGAGACCTGGGAGTCGCGTCGGCCGAGCACGGTGACCCGGCGGTCCTGCGGGTCGACCCGGCCGGCGTCCCTGGTGTGCAGCCAGCCGTCCGACCAGCGGGTGCGGTCGGCCAGGCCGGGGTACGGGGAGGCGGCCATCGCGATGTGCAGTTCGCCGCCGTCCTCGCGCAGGTCCATGCCGTGCACCGGTGCGGCCTGCGGGTGCAGCGTGCCGTCGAGGTCGGTGGCGATGACCCCGAGTTCGGTCATGCCGTACATGGTGCCCAGGGGCACGCCGTACCGGGCGGTGAAGGCGGCGGGCAGGCCCGGGCGGACCAGCTCACCGGCGACGATCATCCGGCGCAGCTGCGGAAGCGCCGGGGGAGCGGTGGCGCCGGCCAGCAGCTCGGCGTGGAACGGGACGCCGATCACGGTGGTCGGCCGGTCGTCCTCGGCGATGGTGGCGAGAATGCCCGCCGTCGTCATCCGCTCGGGGACGGTCAGGGGCACCCGGGCGTGCAGGCTGTTGAGCAACCCGCCGACCAGCCCCAGGACATGGACGACCGAGGAGAGCAGCACGACCCGCTCCCCGGCCTTGGGGAACAGCTCCAGCCGCCGGTAGCAGTCCAGCTCGCGCAGCAGGTCGGCGGCCGTGCGGGCGATCACCTTGGCCGGGCCGGTCGACCCCGAACTCAGCTGCAGCAGGGCGTGGCCGGTCGCCGCCGGGCGGCCGCCCGGCAGCGCCACCGGCACGGGGTCGGTCTCGGCGAAGCCGCGCAGCGACGCCGCAGGGCGGTGGGCCGACTCCACCAGGACCTGGGGTGCCAGCCGTTCGACGGCGAGCCCGACCTCGTGGGCGGTGAGGCGGTGGTCCAGCAGGACGGCCTGGGCGCCGAGCTGCCAGCAGGCGAGCAGCGCGGCGGTGTAGCCGAGCGAGGGCGCCAGCCGCAGCGCGGCCGTGCCGCCGGCCGACAGGCCGGCGGCGGTCAGCCGCTCGGCCTGCTCGGCGACGAGGGCGCGCAGGGTGGCGCGGTCCACGGGGGCTCCGAAGCGCAGGCACTCCTGCTCATCGGGGCCGGCCAGCAGGAAGCGATCCACCCAGTCGTGCGGGGTCTCGGTACTCGGGGCCCCGGCCAGCAGGGGAAGAAGGGAGGAAGAGCCGGTCAACGCTACTCCACGAAGGGGAGGTTGGATGGACATCGTTCACAATCAACGGGTTCGGTTCGACTCCTGACGATTGCACAGACGATCGAGCGAAAGCAAGGTCTAGACCATTGAGCGCTCGGCCTCCTACGCTGCCGAGCCGGAGCGGGCCCGCGCGAGGTCTGCCCGGAAAGGCAGCCCGTGGAACCACTTGAGCTGGCGGACGTCGAACGCGCGGCCCGCGCCCGACTCCCCGCCGAAATCTGGGATTTCGTCCAGGGCGGGAGCGGTGCCGAACGGACCCTCGCCGCCAACCGCGCCCAGTTCGGACACTGCCGCCTGCGCCCGCGCACCCTGGTCGACGTCTCCGCCACCGACCAGGGCCTCACCCTGCTCGGGAGCCGTCTGGAGACCCCGATCGGCATCGCGCCGATGGCCTATCACCAGCTGTACGACCCCGAGGGCGAGACCGCCACCGCCCGTGCGGCAGGCCGGTCGGGGGCGCTCCTGGTGGCCGGGATCTTCGCCAGCCGGACGCTGGAATCCATCGCCGACGCCGCCACCGGACCGCTCTGGCTCCAGCTGTACTGGCTGCGCCGCCGCGACGCGCTGGCCGCCGTGATCGAACGGGCCGAGGCGGCCGGCTACCGCGCCCTGGTGCTGACCGTGGACGCCCCCCGGATCGGCCGCAGACTGCGCGACGCCCGCAACGGCTTCGCCGTCCCCGCGCACATCCGCGCCGTGAACCTGGACCAGGACCTGATGGCCGCCAGCCACCGGGCCGGCGAGGGGAGTTCCGGCATCGCCGACCATGCCAGGGAGCAGTTCGACCCCACCCTGACCTGGGACGATCTGTCCTGGCTGCGCGAGCGCAGCAGCCTGCCGATCGTCCTCAAGGGCATCCTGACCGCCGAGGACGCCCGGCTGGCCGCCGAGCACGGTGTCGACGCCGTCGTGGTCTCCAACCACGGCGGCCGCCAACTCGACGCTGCCCTGGCGACCCTCTCAGCTCTGCCCGAAGTGGTCGCCGCGGTACCGCCGAAGCTGCCCGTTCTGCTGGACGGCGGTGTCCGGACGGGCACAGATGTTGCCCTCGCGATCGCCCTCGGCGCCCGGGCCGTCCTGATCGGCCGCCCGGTCCTGTGGGGCCTGGCCGCCGACGGCGAGGACGGCGTCGCCCGGGTCCTCGACCTCCTGAAGACCGAACTCGACGACACCATGGCCCTGCTGGGCCGACCCCGGCTGGCCGATCTCGACCACACCGCGGTCACCCGGCCGACCGGCCACTGAAATCCGCCCCACCGATTCCCTGGACACCCCTTGCCACTGCACCCCCAGGCCGAGGCGCTGCGCAGGCAGCGCGCCGCCGCCGGTACGCCCCCGCTCTACTCCCTCTCCACGGCCGAGGCCCGCGCCGCGGACCTCGCCGACATCCAGGCCGGGTCCGGCCGTCCGGAACCGGTGGGCGCCGTCGAGGAGTTGACCGTCCCCGGCCCCGGCGGACCGCTGCCCCTGCGGCTCTACCGCCCCGCCCCGGACACCGTCCCGGACGGTCCGCTGCCCGCCGTGCTGTACCTGTTCGGCGGCGGCTGGACCCTCGGCTCCCTGGACACCGGCGACGCGATCTGCCGCCGGCTCACCAACGCGGTCGGCTGCGTGACCGTCGCGGCCGGCTACCGGCTCGCGCCCGAGCATCCGTTCCCGGCCGCCGTCCACGACGTCGCCGCGGCCGCCGCCTGGACCGCCGCCCACGCCGCCGAACTGGGCATCGACCCCGACCGGCTGGCCGTGGCCGGCGACAGCGCGGGCGGCAACCTGGCCGCCGCGCTCGCCCTGCTCGCCCGCGACCGGGGCGGCCCGGCCCTGCGCCACCAGCTGCTGGTCTACCCCAACACCGACCACGGCGCCGACACCCCGTCGGCGCGCGAGCACGACGACCCGCTGCTGTTCAACCGCCGCTCGGTGGACTGGTACTGGTCCCACTACCTGGCCGACCCGGCGGACGGCGCCGACCCACTGGCCTCCCCGCTGCGCGCCGACGACCTGTCGGGCCTGCCGCCCGCCACTGTGATCACCGCCGAGTACGACCCGCTGCGCGACGAGGGCGAGCTGTACGCCGAGGCCCTGCGCGCCGCCGGCGTCCCGGTGGAGGGCCGCCGCTACCAGGGCATGCCGCACGGCTTCTTCGCGATGGCCGGAGTGCTGGACGACGGCCGCGAGGCCCAGGAGTACGCCGCCCGGCGGCTGCGCGAGGCGCTCGCATGAGCGCGCACCTGTCGTTGGGCGAGCTGCACGGCTCGCTCTCCGATCCGCTGCTGGACGCGATGACCTTCCTCAACGAGGTCACCGAGCGCTACCCGGACGCACTCTCCTTCGCGCCCGGCCGCCCGCACGAGGGCTTCTTCGAGACCGACCGGGTGTCCGAGTACCTGGACGCCTACCTGGACCACCTGCGCGGGCGCGGCCTGACGGAGCAGCAGGTGCGCACCGCGCTGTTCCAGTACGGCCCCACCAAGGGCATCATCGCCGACCTGATCGCCCGCACGCTGGCCAACGACGAGGGTCTCACCGTCGATCCGGCCTCGGTGGTGGTCACCGTGGGCGCCCAGGAGGGCATGCTGCTGGTGCTGCGTGCGCTCTGCGCCGGCCCCGAGGACGTGCTGCTGGTCAGTTCGCCCTGCTACGTCGGGGTGACCGGCGCGGCCCGGCTGCTGGACATCGCCACCGTGCCGGTCCCCGAAGGCGACCTCGCCGCGCTGACCGCCGCCGCGCAGCGGCTGCGCGGCGAGGGCCGGCGGCCCCGCGCGCTCTACGTGGTGCCCGACTTCGCCAACCCCTCGGGCACCAGCATGTCCGTCGAGGACCGCGCCCGGCTGCTGGACACGGCAGCGGAGGAGGGGCTGCTGGTGATCGAGGACAACCCCTACGGCTTCTTCGCCCGCGAGCCCGGCGAACGGCCCACCCTGAAGGCCCTGGACCGCCACCGTCAGGTGGTCTACCTCGGCTCCTTCGCCAAGACCTGCTTCCCCGGCGCCCGGCTCGGCTACGTGGTCGCCGACCAGGAGGTCCGCGCACCGGACGGCCGCACCAGCCTGCTGGCCGACCAGCTGGCCAAGCTGAAGAGCATGACCACCGTCAACACCCCCGCACTCAGCCAGGCGGTGATCGGCGGCATGCTGCTCGGCAACGACTGCCGGCTGCGGGACGCCAACGTGCCCGCCCGCGCCCACTACGCGGCCAACCTCACCGTGCTGCTGAGGGAGTTGGAACGCCACTTCCCGGCCGCCGAGCGGGCCCGCCTCGGTCTGTCCTGGAACGAGCCGGAAGGCGGCTTCTTCGCCGTGCTCGACGTGCCGTTCACCGCCGACGAGGCGGCTATGGAACGCTGCGCCCGTGACCACGGGGTGCTCTGGACCCCGATGGCCCCGTTCTACCCGGCGGGCGGCGGTGAGCGCCGGCTGCGGCTCTCGATCAGCGCCCTGAGCGAGCGTCAGATCGAGGCGGGCGTGGCCCGGCTGGCCGACTTCGTCCGGGCGAACGCAGGCTGACGGGCACGCGGAAGAGGGGGCCTGGTTCTCACCAGGCCCCCTCTTCCGCGTGCCCGTCAGGCGGCGGTCCGCTACCGGATCCGGGACGAGAACAGCCGGGCCGACCACCAGACCGCCCCGGTCGTCAGCACCGCGACGACCAGCAGCCCCTGCCAGACCATGCTGTCGCCGGCGTTCCCGGAGAACAGTGCGCGCATCCCCTCCACCGCCCAGTAGAAGGGGTTCCACTCGGCCACCGACCGCAGCCACAGCGGCGCCAGCGCCAGGGGCAGCAGCGTCCCGGAGAGCAGGGCGATCGGCTGGGCGAGCGTGTTCACCACCGGCGCCATCGCGGCGTCGTTGGGCAACATCAGCGCGATGCCGTACGAGATGGCCGAGGTCATCAGCGCCAGCAGGCCGAGCAGCAGGTAGGCCAGCAGCAGGTTGAGCGGGCCGACCCGCAGGCCGAACGGGAGCGCGAGCAGGGTGATGATGACCGCCTGGGCCAGCAGCGCCACCACCTCGCGCAGCGCCCGCCCCAGCAGCAGGGCGAAGCGGCTGACCGGGGTCACCCGGGAGCGCTCGATGATGCCGGCCTTCAGCTCGCCGAGCAGGCTGAAGCCGGTGTACAGGCCGCCGAAGATGCAGAGCACCGCCAACAGGCCGGGGACGTAGATCTGGTAGACCTCGGCATAGGTGGTGGCACCCATGGGCTCGAGCGGCTTCTTGAGCAGCGGGGCGAACAGCAGCAGGTAGAAAACCGGCTGGACCACCCCGACGACGAGCCAGATCGGTGTACGCCACATCAGCAGCAACTGCCGCTGGAAGACCAGCCAGGTGTCACGGGCGAGCTTCACGGAAAGGACCCCAGGGATTGTCAGGACTGTTCGATGGAGCGGCCGGTGCGGGCCAGGAACACGTCGTCCAGGCTCGGCCGTTGGAGCTGGACGCTCCCGGGGACGACGCCCGCCCCGTCCAGCACGCGCAGCAGCTGCGGAATGGCCGCGGCGCCGTCGTGCACGTAGAGCCGCAGACCGTCCTCGCCCGGCTCCAGCCGGTGCAGGCCGGGCTGGGCACGGAGGGCGTCGGCTGCGGGGCCGATCTCGTCGGCGGCGACTCCGAGCAGGAGGACGTCGCCGGAGATCTCCCGCTTGAGTTCCTCGGGCGTGCCCTCGGCGACGACCTGGCCGTGGTCGACGATCGCGACCCGGTCGCAGAGCGCGTCGGCCTCGTCCAGGTAGTGGGTGGTCACCACCACCGTCATGCCCTCGGTGCGCAGCCGCTTGATCTCGGTCCACACCTGGCTGCGGCTGGCCGGGTCGAGGCCCACCGTCGGCTCGTCGAGGAACAGCACCTGTGGGGCGTGGATCACCCCGAGGGCGATGTCCACCCGGCGGCGCTGACCGCCGGAGTAGGTGCTGCAGGGACGGTCGGCGAACTCGGTGAGGTCGAACGCCTTGAGGGCGTCCTCGGCCTGCCGGTGGGCCTCGGCCTTGCTGCTGCCGTACATCCTGGCCTGCAGCACCAGTTCCTCACGGCCGCTCACCGTGTCGGCGGTGCCGCCGCCCTGGGCGACGTAGCCGATCCGGCGGCGGACCCCGGCCGGATCGGCCAGCAGGTCGGCGCCGGCGATCAGGGCTTCGCCGCCGTCCGGGCGGATGAGGGTGGCGAGCATGCGCAGGGTGGTCGTCTTCCCGGCGCCGTTGGGGCCGAGGAAGCCGAAGATCTCACTTGCTTTGACGTTCAGGTCGATGCCGCGGACGGCATCGACGACGGTCTGACCGCGTCTTCCGGACGGATAGGACTTACGAAGTCCTTTGGTCTCGATCAACCAGAACTCCCGGGCTGAGATGGGATGCGGGGGCTCCTGGGAACCGGTGCTTCGGTTTCACCCTAGAGGCTCAGGCACCCAGGAAACAATGGCCTAGACCAATTTAGGGAGATGTCGGCGAGCCCGTGACCAGTGCTTCCAGCCGGTCGGCCGCCGCCGCCGCCCCTCCGCCCGACATCAGTTGACGTCCGATCAGCTGGGCAGCCGTGCGGTGGGAGGTTTCGTCGAGCACACGCCGGAGCCGTTCGGCGATCACCCGGGGGGCGACCCGGGCGAACGGCACCCGGAGGCCGGCTCCGGCCTCGGTGACCCGCTGCGCCACGAAGGGCTGGTCGTTCCGGATCGGCGCCGTCAACAGCGGGACGCCGTGCGCGAGCGACTCGCCCACGGTGTTCATCCCACCATGGCAGAGCACCGCGTCCAGCGCACCCTTCGACAACAGCTCCAGGATCGGTGCCCGTTCGACCACCAGCACGGAGTCCGGAAGGTCCGCCGGAAGTGCCCCGCGCGGCGCGGCGACCACGGCCTGGACGCCCTCGCCGCAGTGGGCCAGGGCCTGCACCGTGCGGTCCAGGAAGTCCGCGCCGACCGCGTCCGACATGGTTCCCATGGTGACCAGGACGGTGCGCCGGCCGGGATCCAGCCGCTCCCACGGGAACGCCGGATCCGCCGGACGCTCGGTCAGCACCGGTCCCACCAGGGCGTAGTGCGGCGGCGTCGGCAGGTCGCCGAGCAGCGCCCGGCCGGTGGTGGCCAGCACCAGGTGCGGCGAGAACCGCGGATCGGCGAACTCGTCGGCGGGCAGCCCGGCCCGCCGCCACAGCCCCTCCAGCAGGCCCGTCGTCCAGGCCTCGACCTGCGGCAGGGCCCGGAACGGCCGGCCCAGCTCCATCGCCCCCGGCGCCAGGGTCGCCCACGGCAGTCCGTGCCGGTGCGCGATCAGCGCACCGGCCGGGGTGTGCTGGTCCACCAGCAGCGCGTCGGGCCGGTACTCCCGTACCACCGCGTCCAGCGGCTTGGTGGTGAACCGCGCGTACGGGACGACGAAGCCCTCCCACAGTGAGCGCACCGAGGCCAGGCCGTGGCCACCGAGCGCCCGGAACGCCCGGTTGCCGGTGCCGAAGACCTGGGCGTCCGGACCCAGCAGCGACTGCAGGATCGTCTCGGTGCCGGTCCAGGCCACCTGGTGGCCGCGCGCGACCAGCTCCTTGGCGATCCCGGACGCCGGATTGACGTGCCCGGTCAGCGGAGGCACCACCAGCAGGAAGCGGCTCATCGGCGCACCAGCTCCGCCAGGTCGCCGACGGTCAGCGCGGCCAGCGCATCCAGGTCCAGGCCCGCCCGGAGCGCGCCCAGATCGGCGCCGAAGCGCTCCCGCAGCAACGTGTCCAGGACGGCGAACTCGGTTTCGTCCAGGGCCAGATCGGCGTCCAGCCGGGCCTGGGGGACCACCAACTCTGCCCATTCGGGCAACGCGTCGGCGGCTGCCACCACCAGCGCCACGAGCTCCGGGTCCAGGACGGACGGTGGCTCGTGCGGCGTGTCGGGGGACGGGTCCGAACGAGTTTCGGGGCATACGAAGGAAGGCCGGAAATCAGTCATCTGGGGCTCCACCTGCTCGACGGCACGGGGGCGAAAGGGAGGGCTCCGGGCCGGTGATCACTTGTGCGACCGGCGGAGCGTGGGAATACTAGCCCGGGTGACCGCACTGGAGGCAGTGGCCGTCCACCTCCCCCCACGACTCGAATCGATCGAGGACGTGGGCGCGCGGATCGGCCTGACCCCACGTCAACTTCGACTCTTCCGCCGCTTCCACGGCCTGGACCAGGTACGCCTGGACCCGGACGGGACGCTGCTCGACCTGCTGGACGCCGCAGTACGGGGCCTTCCCGAGCTGCGCGGCAACGAACACCGGGTCCGGTACCTGCTGCACGCACGCAGCATGCCGGTCGCGGTGCCCTATCCGCTCAACCCCCTGCACCAACTGCAGGAACGCTTCGGCCTGACCCACGCCAACGCGTTCACCGTCACCCAGCAGGCCTGCGCGGCCTCGCTGCTGGCCGTCGACCTCGCCGGACGCCTCCTGGCGGACGACGACGATCCGTCGGCGCTGGCCCTGGTGGTGGCGGGGGAGAAGACCTTCACCCGGGACGCCCAGGTCGTCCCGGACACGTCGATCTTCGCGGAGGCCTCGGCGGCCTGCCTGGTCAGCCCCGGCGGCTCCCGCGACCGGGTGCTCTCCTACGCGGTCCGCCAGCGGCCCGAGTTCGACGGCCGGCTGGCCGAGGACCCGGAGCTGCTGACGCGCTACCAGCGGGAGTACCAGCCCACCATGATCGAGACCATCGAGGCCGCACTCGACCAGGCTGGTCTGGACCTCTCAGAGATCGCGATGCTCCTTCCGCACAACGTCAACCGGGCTTCCTGGCGCATGATTTGCCGTCAGTTGGACTATCCTGTCGAGCGGGTGCTGCTGGACAACGTGACCTCGGTGGGGCACAGTTTCGCTGCGGACGCCTTCATCAACCTCCGCACCGCCACCACCGGCGGAGTGCTCCGGCCGGGCGATCACTACCTGATCGCCGCCGCCGGCGTCGGCGCCACCTTCTCGGCCATGGTCCTCCGGCACTGACGTGCCGCCAGCGGGCTGTCGCCGCGCTCCTCCGAGCGCCCCGCCCGCATCCCCATCATCCAGCACGGGACGGTCCACCCATGTCAGACTCCGCCCTCTCCACCACCGAACCGGTCGACACCGAGCTGCACGGCCGCATCAGGCGCGGCATCGAGGAAGTGCTGCCCCGCATCCTCAAGGTCGAGCTCGCCGACATCCCCGAGAACGCCTGCTTCTTCGAGGACTTCGGTCTCACCTCGTCCGGCACCATCGAGCTGGTCCTGGAGATCGAGGAGGAACTCGACATCCAGGTCGACATCGAGCACCTCGGTCTGGACGACCTCCGCTCGGTCAGCAGCCTCACCGACTATGTCGCCGGGCACCTCGTCGACGAGGACTGACCCGGTGCCCGCCGCCGGGGCCCGGGGCCTGCGCGTCACCAGGGCGATCGCCGCCGGGTTCGACGGCCGCTCCGAAGCCTCGCTCCACCCTGATCTACGGACCTTCGTCGGCGACCTGGTCCGCCCGTACGGCCTTCCGCTGCGCGAGGACCTGCTGACCGAGGGGGCCGGACACGACTTCGGGCAGATGGCCGAGGGCCTGCTCGGGAAGGCCCTGCCCGCAGGTGAGCCCGCGGACCTGCTGATCCTCGCCTTCTCCTCGCCGGACGTCCGGCCCGGGGCCCCCGCCGCCCTCCACCTCAGCCGCCACTGCCCCGGGCAGCCGACCGCCTTCGCGGTCTGCGACCAGGGCAGCGCAGCGGCTTTCACGGCCCTTCGGATCGCCGCCGCCCACCACCGCACCGGTGGCTGCCTGCGGGCGGTGATCGTGCTCGCCGAGCAGAGCGCGCTGCACCACGAGGCCCCCGAGCCCGTCGACCTGCCCGAGCAGCACCGTGCCGTCGTGCTGGTCTGCGAGGAGAGCGCGGGGGAGGGCCTGCGGGTCCGCCAGCAGGCGCAGGCGGACGGCTCAGCGGCGCTGCGGTCGGTCCTCGCCGACCACCGGGAACTCGGCCGGGAGGCAACGCTGTTGCTGGCCGCAGACCTGGCCGCCGCCCCGCCCACGGACCTATACGACACCCCCGGAGCCGTCGGGACGGCCCGCCCGGGACAGCCGTTCACCGGAGTCTGGACCCTGCTGGCCGACCGCCTCGCACAGCGCCCGGAATCCGGCGGTCCACTGCTGGTCGCGGACCACGACCGGCGGTTGGGCAGACTCAGCACCCTGTCGCTGCCGTGAGCGCCGACTCCGTGGTCGAGCCGGTCGACACCGCCGATGTGATCGAGCTCTGGACCATCCCCACCGACCAGCCCCCGGCCGTCGTACGCCGCCTGCGCGGCCTGCTCGACCTCGACGAACGGCGCCGGGCCGACCGAGCCCACGACCCGCTCCAGCGCGAGCGCTTCACCGTGGTCAGGGGCGCCGTCCGCCTGCTGGTCGCCGACCGGCTCGGCACGGCAGCCGCCGACGTCGAGTGGCAGCGCGGCCCGCACGGCAAACCCGCACCCGTCCTCCCGCCCGCCGCCGACCGGATCCACGTCAACTGGTCCGCCTCGGGCGCCCTCGCGGTCCTGGCCATCGCCGACGGGCGCCGGGTCGGCGCGGACGTCGAGGGGGTCCACCCACCCCGCGTCGGCGCGCGGATCGCCCGCCGCCACTTCCCGGCCCCCGACGCCGCGCTGGTCCTCGACGCACCGACCCCCGCCAACAGCGCCGACCGCTTCACCAGGCTCTGGTGCCGCCGTGAGGCGTGCGTCAAGGTCCACGGCGGCCGGCTCGCCCAGGGCCTCGGCCTGCCGCTCGCCGGTCCCTCGCCGCTGCGCCTGGCCGACGCCGGCCCGCTGGGGCCCGGGCCGCTGTGGTTGTCCGACGTCACGGTGCCCGGCCCGTTCCGCGCGGCGGTCGCGGCCGACCTGGACCGCCCCTTCACGGTCCGTCACCGCAGCTGGGCCGCACCGTACTCGGCTGACGGGATGCGGAGATCGACGACGCCCTCGGAGGGCAGCTCGGCCGGATTCAGCACGGCACGCTGACCTTCGAGGGCGTCGTCGATCCGGGGGCATCCGGCGGGTGGAGATCCGTCCGGGTGCCCCCGCAGGGTCAGTCCACCGGCCTCGACATGTAGACCGCACGCCGCCCGTAGGAGGCGGGGACGGCCACCTCCCGGTGCGAGCGGTAGCCGAGCAGCCGCAGCAGGATGTCCGTCCCGCGCACCGCGACCATCGAGATCTCCTCGAAGCCCAACTCCTTTGCCCGCGCCTGGAAGTAGCGCATGAACGCCTCGGCGACGTCCTGGCCGCGCAGGTCCTTGGCGATCACCATGTCGTGCATGTGCAGGTTGCCCGACTCAAACGTGGTGTCCTCCGCCAGGGCGAGGTCCGGGCAGCGCAGCGGCGGGTACGGCAGGCTCAGCAGGTAGCCGCGGACCGTGCCGTGCTGCTCCAGTACGAAGCAGGTCTCCGGCGAGGCGACGGCGCGGGACTGCAGGGCCTCCCGGCCTTCCGACAGACCGTCGGCCGCGTAGGCGTCGTGCTCCAGCGCGACCACGGCGTCCCAGTCGTCGTCGGTCAGCGGCCGGATCAGGTACTCCGCGCTCACGCGGCCGACCCGGCCACGCCGTTGCCGAGGCCCTGTGCACGGGCGGCGGCGACCATCGGCGCCCAGGCCTCGATCAGCACCGCCCAGCGCTCGGCGTCCTGCTGGGCCTCGTCCAGCAGCTGCTGCCGCCGCTCGGCCACCACGTCCGCGAGCTCGACGTACTTGCCGCCCAGCTTGCGGTAGGAGCGGTCCACGACGTCCAGGCAGTGCTCGTTCCCGGCCCGGTCCCAGTCGAAGGTGCCGCGCACCAGGTCGAGGACCGGCTCGATCCGCAGCCCGTGCCGCTCGTCCAGCAGCGCGGGGCCGTGGTCGATCATCCCGCCGTAGACCGGGTACAGGTACAGCATCGAGAGCAGGAGCTTCACGTACCGCAGCTGGTAGTTGACGAAGCCGGCGCCGACGCGGCGTTCGGGGGTGTAGTAGTTGACGATGTGCCGGTTGTGGACGACCCCGGGCAGCTTGGAGTGGACCAGGGCGTGCAGCAGCGCGTAGTCGCAGCCGAGGGTGTCGGTCGAGGGCAGCAGCGGCAGCACCTCGTAGCCCCGGTGGTCCAGGGCGACGTTGCACATGTAGACGTTCCAGATGTCGGGCACGCCGAGGACGGACTCGTCGGTGTCGAACGGCTCCGCGCCGACGCCCTTGAAGGAGAGCTCCACCATCGCGTCGCGGTCCTCGTCCGGCCAGACCGGCGGGGTCCACAGCTTCACCAGGTCGTGGTAGACCGCCGGGTCCAGTTCGCGGATCTCGCCGATGTCGACGTTGAGTTCGCCGATGAAGGAGCCGCTGACCACCATCACCGGCTTGTCCGCGTCGGCCGGGTCGAGCTCGGAGCGGGTCACGGCGGCCACCGCCTCGCCGGCCGGGCGGCCGATCGAGAGCAGCTCGTGGTGGATCGGGTAGAGCTTCGCGCCGTCGGCGACCTGGTAGTCGAAGTCGTCGTTGCGCAGGTGCGTCGAGGTGCAGCCGAGCGCCGCCGCCGCCAGGAAGAGCCGGTTGACGCAGGAGCCGTACGCGACGCCCTGCGGGAGCATCAGTTCGAGCAGCAGCTCGGGGTCGGCGGCGCCGGAGCGCTCGGCCACCCGGAGGAAGAACTCCCGCTGTTCCGCGTTGCCGAGGTGGTGGACGAAGACGCCGGGGGTGGCCGTCAGCGCGGCCACGGCGTCCGCGTTCTTCGCGAACTCGGCGGCGTCGGTGGTGTCGAGGACGAGGAGGTGGACCTCGACCCCGAAGGTCGCGACGGCGTAGGCCGCCTCCTCGGCGAGGTCCACGATCGTGCCGGGACAGGCACGCATGGTGGGCAGGGCGAGGCAGACTCGTTGCATGGTGTGGGACTCTCCGTCGGGTCGTCGGATTCGTTGCAGCAGGTGTCCGGCCGAGGATCAAGGCACGGCGACGCCGCACGGCTCCCTCAAGCCTGCGGTGGTGTCGTCGAGTTGAGCGGCCGGTGAGTCCCGAGGTGGGTCGGGGTCGGGGCGCGCGGCTCCGTCGGTCTCCTGTGGACGACCTTGCTTCACCACATTGGACTAGACCAACTTTGGTGTCAATGGGGTGCTTTCGGAGAACGGGTGGCGCATGCCGACACTGCCCGATCGGGCAGGCTCCCCTGCCCTCGCGCGGACCTGCACGCCGCGGGGCACGTGTCGGTGGTCAGGACCGCCGGCCGGGTGCCGCGGGCTCTCCCACCGTCCATGGCGGGACGTCGGCGGTTCGGCGCAGGGCAGCCCGGGAGTCCGGCCGGGCTGCCCTGCGCCGCGGTCACTTCCGCCAGAACAGGTGATGCGTCACACCGCTCGGGCTGGGCACGACATCCAGGTGGAACCGGTCGAGCAGCTCGTCGGGGGAGTCCCAGAGCCGTACGCCCGACCCGAGCTTCAGCGGCGAGACCGCCACGTGCAGGGTGTCGACGAGGTCGGCGTCGAGGAACTGCCGGATGGTGGTGGCACCTCCGCCCAGTCGTACGTCCTTGCCCTGGGCCGCCTCCCGGGCCTGTGCCAGGACGGTGGCGGGGTCGCCGTCGACGAAGTGGAACGTGGTGTCGGAGAGCGTGAGCGACGGCCGCTTGTGGTGGGTCAGGACGAACACCGGGGTGTGGAACGGGGGTTCGTCGCCCCACCAGCCCTGCCACTCGTGGTCGAGCCAGGGCCCGCGCTGCGGCCCGAACTTGTTGCGGCCCATGATCTCGGCACCGATGTTGCGGGGGTAGTCCCGCGTGAGGTAGTCGTCCAGGCCCCGGCTCCCGCCGGGGGCGGTGCGCATCGGCCAGCTCGCCGTGGCGCCGGCCCAGGCGAACAGCTGCCCCGGGTCGACGTGGCCGAAGGGCCGTTCCAGGGTCTGGTCCTCACCGGCACCGATGCCGTCGCTCGAGACGTTGAAGTTCTGGACCCTCAGTAGTTGAGCCATCTGTTCCTCGTTCTCTCAGTTGCTGGTTGCCACCCGGGCGCGGCGGTCCGGGACGAGCTGCACCCAGCTTGCCCGGATCTCGGCCCGGGTTCGAGCCGCCGGGCGGTGGACAGCCGTCCCCGATCTCGTCGACCCGGGGCACCCGAACACGACCTCTTCCGCCACGTCATCGAGACGGGCCGCACCGACGGGGTGGCGGTCCGTCAGGCGCTCGGCAGGGAGTAGCGCTGTCGGGTGGTGGCACGGCCGCCGAGGCGGTCGTAGAAGCGGATGGCGTCGGTGTTCCAGGGCGGGGTCTGCCACTGGACCTGGGCGAGGCCGAGCGCGCGGGCCTCGCCCAGGACGGCGTCCATCAGGAGGGCGCCGAGCCCGTGGCCCCGGTGACCGTCGCGGAGGAAGAGGCAGTCCAGGTGCAGGTACTCCGCCCCGTCCCAGGTGGAGAGTTCGGGAGCGCAGGTGGCGTAGCCGATCGGTGCGCCGGAGCCGGAGCCGGAGCCGGAGCCGGAGCCGGGGTCGGAGCCGGGGTCGGGGTCGGGGTCGGGGTCGGGGTCGGCGACGAAGCAGCGCAGCCGGGGTGACGGCCCGTCGAAGAGCAGGACGGCCAGCCGCTCGGCGAGGTCACCCGGGGGCGGGACGGCCTGCTCGTAGGCGGCGTGCTCGGCGGCGAGCTCGGCGATCCGGCGCAGGTCCTCGGGCCGGGCCCGGCGGACGTGGGGTGTGCTGGTCACGCTGGTCATCGGTGCTCCTGGCAGCTGGCGGTGAACCGATCATCCCGAGCCGCCCCCGGTCGGGGCCAGGGGCGGGAGCGCCAGCGGACCTGCGGATTCCGCCAGGGCTCCGGATCCCCAAAGGGTGCCCGGGCGGCCTGGCGGTGAGCAGGGAGTGCATGGGAGAGGGGCTTCACCGCACATGCTGAGCGGGTGTCAGGCGGTGTAGGTCCGCAGCGGGCCGATGGCGGTGCAATGGCCGCAGTCGCACCTGGTCAAGTTGTTCGCGCGGCAGTGGGCGGTGATCAGCCAAGGGAGGGCCGCGCAGGGCGCCGGGTCGAGCAGGGCGCCGTCAGCTGGGACGGTGCGGTGGCACTCGGCGCAGTCGACGGTGACGGTGACGGTGACGCCGGTCGCGCGCAGGCTCCGGGCTGCCGCGAGGGCTGTGTCGAGGGGGACTTTGACGGGAGTACGGAGAAGTGTCCGGCTGCTCACCCAGCACGAGGACATGGCCGGACACCCACGCCGTATCACCGATTACAGCGTTTGATCAACGCATGACAGCGCCCTGGACTAGGGTTCCACGAGCTGTTGGGGCATCACGAGGGAGGAAACGAGGAGATGGTGGCGGCCACCGACCACACGTTCGACGTCTTCATCGCGGGCGCGCCCGCACACTCGGCTGCCGAACGAGCCGTGCGACGCCGCCTGCACGAGCTGGGTGTCCGCACGGAAGTCGTCGACCGCGAGACCTCGCTCGCCTTCCACATCGGGCAGATGGACCGCTGCCGCAACTTCCTGCTGCTCGCCACGGCGGAGTCGGCCGGGTCGCACGACGTCCGTGAACAGGTCGACTACTGGCGTGATCACCGCGGCATGCGGAAGTCGTTCTACATCCTCGATGTCTCGGGAGACACCGTCCGCTCCGGGGGCTGGCACCACCTCGTGGACTTTCCCCCCTTCGGCCCGGGCGACAGACCTGCGGGGATCTGGTCCCCCTCGGCCCTCGACCATCCGGATCACGCGAAGCGGCTGGCCGACGTACTCACCGCAGAGAGGGCCCCGCTCCCCCCGAACGGCGGCCCGACAACGGCGACGAGGAGGACACGCGCGCTTCTCGGGGTGTTCCTCCTGGCCCTGGTGGCCATCGCCTGGATCAGCACCAGAAGCCTCCTCGAGAGCCACCAGCAGAGCGGGCTGGGTCCGACCGACGCGCCTGCCGCGGTTGCCTCCGTCGTCAGCATCGGGACGACCATCGGCGTACTCATCGGCGGCGTCCTCACCGGCCTCGCCAAACTCATCCAGGCCCGCGGCCAACGGGACGCCGACCTCGTGCGCGCGAACGCCGAACTGGTCCGAGCCGAAGCAGACATGGTCCGCGCCAGGGCAGCACTGCCACCTGGCGACACCCCCACCCCACCCGCTCCACTCCCTCCCTCCGAGACGGAACCGCCAGCCGATCCCCCCACCTCCTATTGATCAGAAACGGCTCGGGTCCTCATCACCAGGAGGGGTCTTCACCGGGGTCGCCTGATCCGCCTCGATGGTCCTGGCCGCCTCGGCTGCTTCCCGGAAGGTGACGACCGCCTCGCCGTTCTCCCGCGCCCATGCGGTGAGCATCCTGATGGGCTCCTCCAGGGTTCGCCCGAGATCGGTCAGGCCGTACTCCACGCGCGGCGGCGCCTCGGCGTACGCGTGCCGCTCGACGAGCCCGTTGGCTTGGAGCCGGCGCAGCGTCTGGGTCAGTACCTTGCGCGAAATGCCACCGCTCAGCTCGACCAGCTCGCCGTGGCGCAACGGGCCGTCGGTCAGCGCGAAGAGCGTGACCATGGACCACTTGCTGGCGATGATCTCCATGGCCAGGAGAGCGGGACAGTCGGCGAGGAAGGCAATCCCGGGTCGCAGGCTCATGCCCCGAAGGTTACCTGGAGGTACCTGTCGGCCGCCTATCGTCGTCGAGGTGCGCACGCCCCGTTACTCGCATCTCGCCTGATTGAGGTTCAGCCATGTTCGTCTCCCTTGTCGTCGTCACCGTGCTCATGTCGGCGCTTCTCCTGGTATCGGCCGGGGCCAAGTCGCTGCGGACGCGGCACATCACCGAGCAGATGTCCACCCTCGGAGTGCCGCAGAGCATGATGGCCCTCCTGATCGGCGCTCAGATCGCCGGCGCGGCCGGTGCGATCGCCGGACTCTGGTGGGGACCCGTCGGAATCGCCGCCGCGATCGGCCTGATGCTCTATTTCGCCGGGGCGGTCGCCTTCCACCTGCGCGTCGGCGACCGCAAGGGCGCGTCTCCGGCGGTGGTCCTCACCATGGCCTCCCTCGCCCTGATCGTGCTGCGCGCTGCCACCCTCTGACAGCGGACACCCGGTCCGACGCTGGCCTCGATCGTGCTCAGTGAGGTCGGTCTCCTCTGAGGGCAGCCATCAGGGACTCGCCGCCCGGCGACAAGGGCGTCTTCAACGCCAGCTGCTGAGGGCACTCACTGGCTGCCTGCCGTAGAGCGAGCGTCGCGTCCCCGGCCGCGGTACTCAAACCTGACGTAGATGATCTCGATCGAGTAGTGGCCGGCGTCCAACGCCATGAACTCGGCGTCCTGGCCATCGACTTGAATGAAGGCGGTGATCAGGTAGTCCGCGACGGGGTTGCCGAAAGCAAACTCGTCGATCCGCTGAAATGTGCCTGGACTCGGTAGTTGGCCAGACGGGACTGGCTGGTTGGTCAGACCGCGCCCGTTCAGGGACGTACCGCAGTGGGCCGAGATCGGTGTCGGTCTCGGTGAGGGGTGGGGGTCAGCCGTGTTCGGGCGGCGGCCCGTACCTCCGGTTCCTCCATCGGGTCGTCGCGCAGCGCCGCGATTCGTTCCAGGGTTTCGGGGTGGCCGGGTGCGTGGGCGATGCCCAGTAGCCTGGCCCGCCCCTCACAGTCCCAGAGGGATTCGGTGTGAGCGTGGTCCAGGCCGTGTGTGCCGATGGCGGCCAGTGCCTTCAGGTAGGCGGTCCGCTCGTAGGAGTGGGGGGTGCGCAGCCAGAACCAGCGCAGATCGGGCACCGCGGCGGTGGCGGCCGGGCCGAAGCGGGCCAGCCGTCTGGCGGTGGTGTCGGGGCCGCACCAGGCGCGGGCCCCGCGCTGGTCGGCGAGTTCGGACACGAGTGCCGGTATCGCTTCGGGGCCGGGGTGGTCGGCGAGGACGTCCGCGCCGAGACCGGCCAGCCACGGCCGCTCGTCGCACACCCAGCGGCGCGCGGCCGGTACGGCCAGGGCGCCCAGGCGGTCGACAGCCCGTCTGAGCCAGGGAACTGGCCGCCGACCGTCGGGGGTACCGAGCGAGGGCACGAGTGGGAGCAGCCCCTCCACCGGATCCCGGCGGCACAGCTCGCGCAGGACGTTGACCCTCCCTGATGCCCCGAGGTCGGGGGCGGCCAGCAGGTCGAGCAGCTCACCGTCGGAAAGACCGGTGAGATCGAGCGGGATCGGGCCCGGGTCAGGCCCTTCGACCTCGATCCCGAACCGGGTCCACGGCTCGGTGAGCCACGGTCGCTCCGCCTCCGCGCCGATCCGGGCCCGCGCGACCTCCCCCAGGTCCTCCCACCACTCCAGCGGCCACCGGTGGGAGAGCGACTCCAGTGCGGAAACCCAGTGCGCACCCTCGCGGACGTAGCGGCGAAGGGCCTCCCTGGCCTCGTCGCAACCGCCGACGGCGAGCAGCACCAGGACGTGGACAGCCCGCCCGCACTGCTCCTGACTCCCGGTCAGCAGATCCACGACCGGCGCCGGCGACAGTTTCAGGTCCCGGAGCAGTCGGGCGAGGTAGAGGGCGCGGTCGTCGGTGGAGTCCCACCGCCAGTCCCGCCGGATGGCGTCGTAGACCAGGGGGGCTGCCGCCTGCGGATTCTGCAGCGCCGCTCTGGCGCCGAAGCCGCGGCCCCGTTGGAGCAGGCCCGCCAAGGTGTTCAGGCGGCTGTAGGGCATCGTGTCGTCGTCACTCATCGCCAGGCACGATGCCCGACCGGGGCGCCCCACCGCCACGGGATATCGGCTCAGCAAGGGCGAGCCCAGGCCAGCCGATCGGCTCTGCCCGTGCCTTCGGTTGCAGGCAGCGTCGGCTCGGAGTGCCTGGCCAACTACCCTGTCCCGTTTGGCCAACAAGGCTGTCCCATTGGCCACCTACCGAGTCCAGGCACATGAAAGCCCGCCAGCAGGTAGTCGGTGAACATGACCAGAAGCGTCGTAGTTGTCAACTCGTCACTCACCATGGTGACCCAGCCGAGGAAGCCCGAACATCACCTCGCACCCGCCTCGGGATCGCCGACCACTACCGCGGCCACGACCAGGTGCCACCGTCGGCCCACCGGACCCGCCCACTTGCGCACCGCCGGCCAATTTCCTGACATCCCGAGCAAGTTGAGGCCGGGCCTCCCAGTACGTAGCGTCACTGCTGTCGGCAGCCACCGCGCGAAGCTCGACCCGGACGCGAGCCTGGAGACCGTGGCGGCGGCCTGGTCCTCCGGTACGACGGTCGCCTGACGGACAGGATGTGGGCCGGCAGCCGGTAGTCGGCGCTGCGCCGCTGTGCTGGATGGGGTGTTGTCTGGCCGGAGTACCGCTGGGGGACCGGCCCAGTAGGCTGGGGCGGTGCTGCTCCCCGTCGTCCCGCGTACCCGTCTGCGTTCCACCGACCAGCCGGCTGTCGACACGCCATTCGGTCCGCTGACCTTCAGCACGACCATCGGGAAGACCAGCCTTCACTTGTTCCCCGATGAGCTTTTCGAGCTGCCGACGGGCTGCACGGTGGCTCGCTGGGTCCATCCCGCGGCCCACGTCGAGCTGCTGCTTACGCCGTACGCTCCCGAGCTCGACCCCGAACACTGGGAGCCGCTGACCGACTGCCGTGCGGCGGTCTGGCGGATCGACGTCCTGGCGCCGATCGAGCGGGTGCGGTTCTCGGCGGAGCTGCCGGCGCCGCTTCCTGAGGGCGCCGACGCGGGGTGGGACGGCGGGCAGGCGCTGGCCGCGATCACGGTAGAGGACGACAACACCCGGCTCACCGTCGGCGGTAACGACGAGGAGGCGATCTTGTCTGCGGCCGCCGAAGGCGAGGTGCCCCGGCGGTGGGCGGCGTTGGGCGACGAGGTGTACGACCGTACGTTCAGCACTTGGGGCGTGGATTTCGGCCACAACCACGGCATGTCCTGGACGCTTCCTCCGCTGGAGGCAGGCGACCACTGTGAACTCCCGGTGGTGGCCGCCTGGGCTCCGGCCGAAGCCGCAGAGAAGTGCGCGAACACCTGGTACGCCGTCATGCCAACGCCGACGGTGCTGTTGCGCCAGGTCACTACCAAGCTGACGAAGCGGGCCGACGCGCCCGAAACGAGGTGATCACGGTCGTATGCCGCCGACGTCGACGGCTTACCGCCAGTGCACCTGGGGAAGCGGGGAGCCGGCCGGCGTCACCAGAGGTGCCGGAAGCTCCGGACTTCGTCATAACCGTCGAGAGCCTGACCATCCACGTCCGCAGGGTCCGTTTCGGCTCGCACCGCCGGCGACTTCGCCAGCGCGAGGGCGCCGCCGTCGAGATGGCCGTAGCGTCGAGCGGCCATCCGCTGGACCTACTGCCCGGCGGCCTCGAACACGTCATCGGCGAGGACGGCACCCTGCACGACACGGTCACGCGGATCCGAACGGACACTGCCCTCACCTCACCGGGCCCCTGAACCGTCGGCGGCCGGGCTGACCGGTCAACCGATGAGCAGCGTGCAGCGACCGAAACTGTGGGCGCCGGTGTCGTGGGAGGGTTCGGCGCCCGGCCCGCCCGCCCGGCCCGCCCGGCCCGCCCGGCCCGCCCGGCCCGCCCGGCCCGCCCGGCCTGGCCGGTCAGCGGCGGGCGGCCCGGGCAAGGGTGCGCGACTGAGGGCTCTGGGCCCTGGCCTCGGCCCGGAGCCCGGGCCGCCACACCATCGGGTGACGTGACTCGGCCAGGCGAGTGACGGCGGTGACTGCCGGCTGCTACCCGGGCGGGCCGGTGTTCCAGGATCGGTGCCGCCGCCGTCTCCGGCGGATTGTGTGCCAACCGTGTCAGTGCCGTGGGATCGGTTCGACCACGGCTGTTCGAGGAGTCCCGTCCCATGCGTTCACGAGTCATCGCCCTCATGGCCGCCGCCGTCGCGGCCACTACGGCGCTCGCGCAGCCCGCCCACGCCGCCCCGCTCATCGACGGGGTCTACCAGTTCGCGGCCCTCACCGATGGCAGGTGCCTGGTCTGGCCCAAGCTGCACGGACCTGTGGGCACCGTGTCACTGGGCGACTGCACGGATGGCAGGTACAGCTCGGCGAACTGGCAGGTACAGCAACGGCCCAACGGAACGATGAACGTCTCCGTGCCGAACTCGGCCCCGCGTGGCTGCCTGAGGTTGACGGACGATCACAAGGTGGGGATCAGCGACAGCTGTGACCGGTACGCCGAGTGGACCGTCTTCTACGGCTCTGCCGGGCCCGGCAGCACGGTGTGGGCCGATATCGAGCACACCCCCGGCGACCGGTCTCCCTCGTGGGGCAGGCTCGTTGACGACCCCGGCGTGACCGGCCGGATCGTGGTGAGGCCGGCCCCCGTCGAGCCGCACCACTGGGCCTTGCAGCCAGCCGGCTAGAACCTGCCAGCGGAGCCGACCGTGTCCGGCCGCAGCCAAGGCATCTGTCGGGCCGGGGGCTACTGCGGCATGATCGGCCAGGGAGCAATTTGTCGACCTTATCGTCGTCACCGCGCCGCCGGATGTGCTGATCCTGGGGACGGGTCGGCTGGATCGACCACTGGCCCGAGCTATCCGTACGAACCCGCGGACGGCCGGAGCCGGGCCTGGTCTCTTACGCGGCGGTCGCGGTGCTGGCTGCCGCCGACCGGCCACTTAAGGTGCGCACCGAAAAACGGGACGCCGTGCGACGGACCGGCCGCCGCAGGGCTGGAGTTGACCTCGTCTTGCCCTGGCCGGGAGACCCTGACGGAGAGCTGACGCGGCTCGGTGACCTGCCGGTCAACCCTGGGGATGCCGCTGCCACCGGTGCCGACCTGTTGTGGAGGATGCACACGCGTCGGAACCTCCAGGTTCTGCATGCGGCCGCCGACGGGTCCCATCTGTCGGTGATCACCGACGCCTGGTCGATGGCTCGCCTGGCCACGTGGCTGAACACGGCCAGCCGGACAGTCCCGCCTCAGGTCAGCGGGTTGGCTGTTCGGGTCATGCGGTGAGGCCCTTGAGCGTGGTTTGGCGTACGGCGCCGAGTGCTGCCTCAAGAGCTACTCCGACGCCGGCGGCGAGGGGACGGCGAAGCGTTCGCGTTTCGTAAGGCGCGCAAACCGGGTGAGGGCCGGGGCGGCTCGTAGGGTGCTCGGGTGCCGTCCGGCCGAGGGGGTCGGACCGGATCGGAAGGCCCGCCCGTGATGCCCGAGAACGTCTCAACGCCCGTGTCCCGTGCCGAAATCGGCGTGATCGGCGGGTCCGGCCTGTACGCGCTGCTGGACGACGTGACGGAGGTGGTGGTCGACACCCCGTACGGGCGGCCCAGCGACTCGCTGTTCTTGGGGGAGGTGGCCGGGCGCCGGGTGGCGTTCCTGCCCCGGCACGGGCGGGGGCACCGGCTGCCGCCGCACCGGATCAACTACCGGGCGAACCTCTGGGCGTTGCACTCGCTGGGGGTCCGTCAGATCCTGGCGCCGTGCGCGGTGGGCGGGCTCCGGCCCGAATACGGGCCGGGCACGCTGGTGCTGCCCGACCAGTTCGTCGACCGGACCTCGGGGCGGGAGCAGACCTTCTACGACGGGCTGCCGCTGCCGGACGGGACGGTGCCCGAGGTCGTGCACGTGGCGATGGCGGACCCGTACTGCGCGGCGGGGCGGAGCACGCTGCTGGCGGCGGCTCGGGGTTGTGGCTGGGAGCCGGTGGACGGCGGGACGCTGGTGGTGGTGGAGGGGCCGCGGTTCTCGACCCGGGCGGAGTCCCGTTGGTTCGGCGTGAACGGCTGGTCGGTGGTGGGGATGACGGGGCATCCGGAGGCCGTGCTGGCCCGGGAGTTGGCGCTCTGCTACAGCTCGGTGGCCCTGGTGACCGACCTCGACGCGGGCGTGGAGGCGGGGGAGGGGGTCACCCACGCCGAGGTGCTGGAGTTCTTCGGCCGCAACGTGGAGCGGCTGCGCTCGGTGCTGTTCAAGGCGCTGGAGGGGCTGCCGGCCGTCCGGGAGTGCGCGTGTGCGCACGCCCTGGACGGGCTGGAGACCGGGCTCAGGGGCGTTCCGTCCGTTTGAGTCCGAGCCGGCGTCGGCGGGCGGCGTTCCAGCCGGCCGCGAGCGCGGTGGCGGCCGCGACGGCGGCGAGCAGCAGCAGCCAGTTGCGCAGGTAGGGCAGCGGGAGGACGGACGGGTTTCCGTGGTCCTCGTCGGCCCGCAGCACGGCCGGTACGGCGATCACGCTGATCGCGGCGGCCACCGCCAGTGCGGCGCGCACGGCGGGGCTGCGGACCGTCACGGCTCCGGCGAGCAGGACCAACGGCATCCACAGGCCGTCGTGGATCACCACGGCTCCGGCCGACCACACCAGCACGTCCAGCGGGTCGGCGATCTGCGGGTCGGTCAGCAACCCGAGGACCCCGTAGCCGAGCAGAGCCGCTCCGGCCGCTCCGGTGGTCCAGCGCAGCGGGCTCATCCGAGGACCTCGATCCGGGAGACCCACTTGGTCTGCAGGACACCGGGGCGGTTGGGGGCGATGATCCGGGCCGGGTAGCCGTGGTCGGCGTCCAGCACCCGGCCGTTGACGGTCAGGGCGAGCAGGGTGAGCGGGTCGCGGGCGTAGGTGGGGGCCATCTCGGTGGCGGCATAGGGGCCGGAGACCTCCAGGGAGACGATCCGCAGCCGGGCACCGGGCGGCGCACCTGCCCGGTCGAGCAGGTCGCGCAGCCGTACCCCGGTCCACTCCGCGGCGGCGCTCCAGCCCTCGACGCAGGCGATCGGCAGCCGGGCCGTGTGCTCGGGCATGGCCCGCAGGTCGGCCAGGGTGAGCCGGAGCGGGACGGGGCCGTCGACGGTCAGCTGCCAGTCGGCGGGGACTGTGGTGGTGCCGGCCTGGGCGGCGGTGCGGTTGACGGGCAGGCCCTGCGGTCCGAGGTCCGGACGGCGTGGGGCGAGCAGGTCCAGCCCGCGCAGCCACGGGACGCTCTGCCCGGCGGTGGTCACGGTGACGGCCGCGACCGAGGCGGTGACGGTGCCGAGGAAGGCGCGGCGCCCGGGCAGCGCGGCGCGGACGCGCCACCAGTGCTCGCCGATGGTGGCGGCCTTGGCGGCGACGTGCAGCAGCAGCGCGCCGGTGATGATCCAGCCGAGCCAGAAGTGGGTCTGCCGGAACGGGAACGGCCACGGGTACCACTGCAGGGTGTTGAGCAGTCCGGTGAAGAGCTCCAGCAGCGTCGCGGCGACCAGGACGGCGATCGCCAGGCGCTCCAGCAGGTGGCGGACGCTGCGGGCGGGCGGCCACTCGAACAGCTTCGGGTAGACCGTCCAGAGCTTGGCGCCCAGCAGCGGGATCGCGGCGGTCCCGGCGATCACGTGCAGCCCCTGGGTGACCCGGTAGCCGTTCACCGGCCGGCTCGGCAGGTGGTCCCGCAGCCAGCCGGGCGGGTCCTGGAGGATGTGACTGAGCAGGCCGGTCAGGAAGCAGAGCACGATCGCCGCGCCGAGCCAGCGGCCGATCACCACGGCGGTGCGGGGTTCGTGCAGCGGGGAGCGGAAGGTGCCCTCGCGCAGCGGGCCGATCCGCAGCCGGGCCGGCGGCTGCGGCAGGGGGAGGTCGAACCGGCGCGGGCCGCCGGTGGTGGTGTCCTTCATGGGTCTCATCAGAGCGCCGATCCGACCGCAGTGGTGGCTGCGACATGCTTACGGAAGTCGTACGGCGCCGGTGGCTACGGCCTGCGGCGGTGTGGCGGTGGCACTCTGACGAGGTGTCGGAAACCCCGCGGTCCGCCCGCGCCACCTGGCCTGCCGTCCTCGCCCTGGCCGCACTGGCCACTGCCCTGGCCGGCACGGTGACGCGCGGCGGGACCCTCGGTGACCGGGACGGGCTCTACGGCTGGTACGCCCTCGACGCCGTGCTGTTCGCGCTCGCCGTCGTGCTGCTGCGGCGGATGCCGCCGTCCCTGGTGCCGTCGCTGGTGCTGGCGGGCAGTGTCGTCGTCGCGGCGACCGGGTTGCTGGCCCCGCCCCGGACCAGTGACGACGCCTACCGGTACCTGTGGGACGGCCGGGTGCAGGCCGCCGGGATCTCGCCGTACGACCACGCGCCGGACGCCCCTGAGCTGGCCGAACTGCGGTGGCAGGCAACGGAGTTGTTCCCACCGGGGGGTGACTGCGCGGGTTGGGACGAACGGCGGACGGCGGCGGGGGAGTGCAGTCACCTGAACCGTCCCGGGGTGCACACCGTCTACCCGCCGGTCGCCGAGGGCTGGTTCGCCGGGCTGTACGCGCTCGGCGGCCGGTACGGGGTGCGGGCCGCGCAGGTCGGCGGCGCGCTGCTGGCGGTGGCGACGACGGGGGTGCTGCTGGTGGTGCTGCGTCGGCTCGGCGCCGGCCCGTCGTGGCGGGCGGCGCTCTGGGGGTGGTTCCCCGGGGTGGCGGTGTGGGCGGTCAACGACGCCCACGTGGACACGCTCGGGGTGCTGCTGCTGGTGGTCTCGCTGGCGGCCGCCGGACGTGGCAGACCGGTGATCGGTGGCGCGCTGCTGGGGCTGTCGATCGCCACCAAGCTGGTGCCCGTACTGGCGCTGCCGGGGGCGCTGTCCGGTCTGTTCGCCCGCCGCCCCCGGCTGCGGGACCTGACGTTGCCGCTGGCGGCGGCGGCCGCACTGGCCCTGTCGTATCTGCCCTATCTGCTCGCCTCGGGGCCGGCGGTGCTCGGGTATCTGCCGGGCTACCTGCGGGAGGAGGGCTACGACCAGGACCACGTCGACCGGTTCGGGCTGCTGAGGCTGATCCTCCCGGACCGGCCGGCGATCGTGGCGGGGGTCCTGGTGATCCTGGCCGTCGCCGGGTGGGTGCTGTTCCGGGGGGACCCGGCCCGGCCGTGGAGCGGGGCGCTGCTGGTGACCGGGACGGCCCTGCTGGTGCTGGCGCCCGGCTACCCCTGGTACGGGCTGCTGGTGGTGGCGCTGGTGGTGCTGGACGGGCGGTGGGAGTGGCTGGCTGTTCCGGCCGCCGCCCAGGTGCTCTATCTGGCAGGGGGTCAGGCGCAGCAACTCGCCTACGGTGCGGCCCTGTTGGTGGCGCTGGCCGGGGCGGTGGGGCGGCGGCGGGGTGCCGCCCGGGTCAGTGGCGACGGAAGGCGGTGAAGCGGCGGCCGTTACTGGTCCAGCGGTCCGTCTCGGCCAGCCCGGCCGGGCCGGCCGAGCGGGCGGCGGCATCCGCTCCCTGCCGGGCCCACCGGAACGACGGGCCGATCCACCCGGCGCCGTCCTCGATCCGGACGACGAGCCGCTCGTCGACCTCCGTCGGCTCCACCTCGGCGATCAGCAGGCCGCCGGGGCCGAGCAGTTGGGCGGTCCGCCGGAGCAGGGCGGCCGGATCTCCGCCGATGCCCAGGTTGCCGTCGGCCAGCAGCACCGCACCCCACCGTCCCTCGCCGGGCAGACGGTCGAAGACCGAGCGGCGCAGCGCGCTGCCGCCCAGGCCCCGGGTCCGGGTGACGGCCGCCTCGGTCAGGTCGACCCCGAGCGCCGGGAGACCGAGGGCCAGCAGCTCGGCCACCAGACGGCCCGGCCCGCAGCCGATGTCCAGCACCGGACGGGTCTGGCGCAGGCAGCGCTCCAGCATGGTGCGGTCGGCCGGGTCGGGCGGCGCGCACCAGCGGGCCACGTCCAGGAGGTGCCGGGAGCCGTCCTCGGCGCGCAGCCACAGCGGGCCCCGGCCGGTGCGGATCGCCCGGGTGAACGGGTCGTCGATCCACGGCCGGACCGGAGCGGACAGGGCCGTCACCGGGGCGCCCGGGCGGCCGCCGCGATCCGGTCCAGGCAGGCGGCGAAGCGTCCGTCCGGAGCGGCCCGGGCCACCTCGGCAGCCGTCACGGCGGTGTCCACGTCGGTGAGTCGGGGCAGCCGGTGCACGCGCAGCCCGGTCCGGTCCAGCCGCTCCAGCAGCACCGCGCCGGTCCGGTCGGTGGACATCGGGACGCCGAGCAGCAGGTCCCGGGCGAGCCGCTCGGTGGGCCGGGCCAGCCCGAGGGCCCAGAAACCGCCGTCGGTGGCGGGGCCGTACCAGGCGTCGACGCCGGCGCGTGTCCCGGCGGCCAGCGGGTCGGCGAGCACGGCGGCGCCGAGCTGGGGGGTGTCCATGCCGACCAGCAGCGCGGGGGAGCCGGCCGGGGCGTGGCCGAAGGCGGCCGCGAGCCGCCGGTCCAGCCCGCCCGCCACCTGGGGCACCACCTCCCAGCCGGGCGGCAGCCACCCGCCGCGGGCACCGTCCAGGACCAGCAGCCGGCGCCCGGCGGGCACCGTGGAGAGGGTGTCCAGGGTGTCGAGGAGTGCCGCCTCGGCCAGTTCGGCCGCCTGCCGGAGCGAGTACTGCGGGGTGAGGCGGGTCTTGACCCGGCCGGGCACCGGAGCCTTGGCGATCACCAGCAGGGTCGGCGGCGGCGAGGCGAGCACGGCCCGCATGTCACGGACGGCCTGCCGGGTGCCGCGCACCGTCCCGGTCACCTTCGAACGCCCGGCCCGGGGCAGGTAATCCACCTCGGTCTCGGTGATCCGCATCCCGGCCGCCGAAGCCGCGAGCACCATCTCCAGCGGATAGCCCGAGCGCCGGTCGCCCAGGCCCAGCGCCAGCAGCCGGGTCCGCCGGGCGGCGCGCATCGGGCCGAGGTCGTGCAGCGGCGCGCCCGTGCGCGCCCGCAGCCGACGGGCCAGCTCGGCGTTGGCCAGCCGGGCGTGCAGCGGCCAGGCCCCGCGTGCGGTGGGCCGGCGCCGGCCGAGCACCAGGTCGGCCGTGCCCGCCAGGACGGGATCGACCACCCGGTGCAGCTGGTGCGGATCCAGCGAGCCGTCACAGTCCAGGAAGCACACCAGCTCGGCCGTGGCCGCCAGCAACCCGGCGTGACAGGCGGCGCCGAACCCACGGCGCCGCTCGTGCACCACGGTGGCGCCGAGCGCGGCGGCGAGCTCGGCCGAGCCGTCGGTGGAGCCGTTGTCCACCACGATCGGGCGCCAGCCGGCGGGAATCCGGCCGAGCACCCAGGGCAGTGCCGCCACCTCGTCCAGGCAGGGCAGCACCACGTCGACGGGAGCGGGAAGGGGAGAAGTGGTCACCTTTTTCACGCTACTGGCGCCGGGGCCGCCCGGCCCGGCGCGGCGTCCTTACGGAAGTACTACGCGGACCGCGCCCGAGCCCCGGACCGGACCGGGGGCCGTACGCTCCAGGGGTGACAGTGCCCGCCCGTGCCGCCCGAATCCTCGTGGTCGACGACGACCCGACCGTCGCCGAGGTCGTCGCCGGCTACCTGCTCAGAGCCGGCTTCCAGGTCGACCGGGCCGCCGACGGTCCCTCCGCGCTGGCGGCCGCCACCACCCACCGGCCCGACCTCGTCGTGCTCGACCTGATGCTCCCGGGCTTCGACGGCCTGGAGGTCTGCCGACGCCTGCGCGCGCAGCCGGACGGCGCCGCGCTGCCGATCGTGATGCTCACCGCGAAGGGCGACGAGGCCGACCGGGTGCTCGGCCTGGAACTGGGCGCCGACGACTACGTCACCAAACCGTTCAGCCCCCGCGAGCTGACGCTCAGGGTGCAGTCGGTGCTCCGGCGCGGCCCGGCCCGGCCCGCACCGCCCGCGCTGCTCGCGGCGGGTGACCTGGTGCTGGACCCGCAGGGCCGCCGCTGCTTCCGTGCGGGACGCGAACTCCCGCTCACCCTCCGGGAGTTCGACCTGCTGGAATTCCTGCTCCGGCACCCCGGCACGGCCTTCTCCCGGGAGGAGCTGATGCGGCAGGTCTGGGGCTGGGAGTTCGGCGACCGCTCCACCGTCACCGTCCACATCCGGCGGTTGCGCGAGAAGATCGAGGACGACCCCGCCGCCCCCGCGCTCATCACCACGGTGTGGAGCGTCGGTTACCGTTTCGACCCCGCAGAGAGCTGACCCCACGTCATGAACGACCTGCTGCTCATCGCCGCCTACGCGGCCCTCGGTGCCGGCGCCGCCGCGCTGCTCGGCTGGCCCGCCGTCCGGGTGCTGCGCCGCCGCTCGGTGGCCCTGTCGCTGTTCGCCGTCGCCGTGGTCACCGTAGTGGCGATGGCCTCCGGCACCACGGCCGTCGCCCAGGCGATGTTCCTCTCCGAGCACGACCTCGGCGTGGTGATGACGGTCCTGGCGATAGGAGCGGTGGTCTCGCTGCTGGCCGCCGCCGTGCTCGGCCGCCAGGCCGTCACCGGCAGCCGGGCGCTGACCCTGGCCGCCCGCACCGTGGGCAGTGACGGCGGCTTCGCCGCGCCGGTCCAGCCGCTCAGTGCGGAACTGGCCCAGCTCAGCGCGGAACTGTCCGCCACCAGCGCCCGGCTGGCCGAGTCCCGCAAGCGCGAGCAGACCCTGGAGGCTTCCCGCCGGGAGCTGATCGCCTGGATCTCGCACGACCTGCGGACCCCGCTGGCCGGACTGCGCGCCATGGCCGAGGCGCTGGAGGACGGCATCGTCGAGGACCCGGCCCGCTACTACGGCCGGATCGGTGCGGAGGTGGAGCGGCTCACCGGCATGGTCGACGACCTGTTCGAGCTGTCCCGGCTGCAGGCCGGCGCGCTGCACCTCACGCCCGCCCGGATCTCCTGCTACGACCTGGTCGGGGACGCCCTGGCCTGTGCCGACCCGCTGGCCCGGGAACGCGGTGTCCGGCTGCTCGGCGGGCAGGTCGACCCGGCCCCCGTCGAGGTGGACGGCCGGGAGGTCTCCCGGGCGCTCGGCAACCTGCTGGTGAACGCGATCCGCTCGACCCCCGCCGACGGGGTGGTGGCGGTCAGCGCCAGCCGGCAGAACGGCGAAGTGGTGCTCGCCGTCACCGACAGCTGCGGGGGCATCCCCGAGGCCGACCTGCTCCGGGTGTTCGAGACCGGCTGGCGGGGTGGCAGCGCCCGTACCCCGCGCGCGATCGGGGACGCCGACACCGGAGAGCACTCCGGCGGCGGTGCGGGCCTGGGCCTGGCCATCGTGCGGGGGATCGCCGAGGCCCACGCCGGAAGCGCGGCCGTGCGCAACGTGGACGGCGGCTGCTGCTTCGAGATCCGGCTGCCCGCCGCCGGGCAGCCGGTCTGAGCCCGGGGCCGTTCAGGCCCGCGCCGTCGGCACCGCGCCGCGCTGCGGGGCGGCGGCGAACTCCGCCATCCCGTCGGCGAACCCCACCTGCGGCCGCCAGCCCAACTCGCGTCGCAGCCGGGTGGAGTCGGCGGTGACGTGCCGGACGTCGCCGAGCCGGAACTCGCCGGTCACCACCGGCGACGGACCACCGGTGGCGGCCGCGAGCGCGCCGGCCATCGCGCCCACCGTCCGAGGGTCGCCACTGCCCACGTTGTACACCCGCGAGCTGCCCTCCGGCCGGCCGGACACTGCGGCGAGCGCCACCAGGTTCGCCCCGGCGACGTCGGCCACATGCACGAAGTCCCGCCGCTGGCCGCCGTCCTCGAACACCCGGGGTGCCTCACCCCGGGCCAACGCCGACCGGAACAGCGACGCTACCCCCGCGTACGGCGTGTCCCGTGGCATCCCCGGCCCGTACACGTTGTGGTACCGCAGCGTCAGAACCCGTCCCCCGCAGGCCCTGGCCCAGGCGGCGGCCAGCTGTTCCTGGGCGAGTTTGGTGACGGCGTAGACGTTGCGCGGGTCGGTCGGTGCGTCCTCCCCGACCAGGCCTGGCCGCAGGGCCGCACCGCAGACCGGGCACGGCGGCTCGAACTGCCCGGCCGTCAGATCGGCCACCCGGCGCGGCCCCGGCGCGACCTCGCCGTGTTCGGCGCAGCGGTACCGGCCCTCGCCGTACACCACCATCGACCCCGCCAGGACCAGGTCCCTGACCCCGCGCCGGGCCATCGCGGCGAGCAGTACGGCGGTGCCCAGGTCGTTGCAGCCCGCGTACTCGGGAGCATCGTTCAGATCCAGGCCCAGGCCCACCATCGCCGCCTGGTGGCACACCGCCGTCACGCCGTCCAGGGCGAGCTCCACCGCCGCCCGGTCGCGGACGTCGCCCCGCTGGAACTCGACCCCGGCCGGCAGGTCCGGCCGGGAGCCCGCGCCGTGCACGGCGGGCAGCAGCGCGTCGAGTACCCGTACCCGGTGCCCCTCGGCGGTCAGGCGGCGGGCCACGGCGGTGCCGACGAATCCGGCGCCGCCGGTCAACAGAATGTCCATCCCCCGACGCTACGCCCGGAACCGCTTGCGGTCGGGGCGGCGGGTCGGGCCGTCAGCGAGCCGTAAGATCCGCGCTCGTCGCCGGGTGCGGGTCGGCCGAGGCGGCGCGTCGCCCCAGCCTGGGCGTGCGGCCCCTGGCCCAGCGCCCGGAGCACATCCACCGGTGCCGCCCAGCTGCACCCTGCGGACCGCCGTCATCGGGGCCCGGCTGCTCGACCGGCCCGCCACCGATCGCTGACCGGGCGGCCCCATCACGGCGGCCCGGGAGCAGGAGATGACGAAAGTCTGACGTCCGGCGGCCGGCGCTGGTCATCGGCCGGTCGGGCTGGTGGAATCGGTACGTGACGGACGACGGCGGGACGACAGGTGTACCGGTGGGGCGGCGGGTGGTGCTCGCGATGCTCGGGCTGGGTGCGGCCGGGGTCGCCGCCGGGCCGTTCCTGCAACGCGGGGTGGAGGCGGTCACCAGCCGGGACCCGACCGGGCTGACCGGCCTGCTGCCCGGTGGTGGCGGGTTCCGCTACTACTCGGTGGTCAGCTCGGTGACGCCCCGGACGGCCGCCGACTACACGCTGACCGTGGACGGCCTGGTGGACCGGCCGACGAGCTACCGGCTGCCCGAGCTGGAGGCCCTGCCGCAGCGCCGGCTGGTCCGCGACGTGCAGTGCGTGACCGGCTGGCGGGTGCCCGCGACCCCGTTCGAGGGGGTCCGGCTGGCGGATCTGCTGGACGCGGCCGGGGTCAGGACCGGGGCCACGGGGGTCCGGTTCAGCTGCTTCGACGGGGCCTACACCGAGAGTCTGACGATCGATCAGGCCCGCCGCGACGACGTCCTGGTGGCGCTGCGGATGCAGGACGCTCCGGTCAGCCACCAGCACGGCGGCCCGGTCAGGCTGTACGTGGCGCCGATGTACTTCTACAAGTCCGCGAAGTGGCTCTCGGGGATCACCGTGACCTCCGCCGTCGAGCCCGGCTACTGGGAACGGCTCGGCTACGACGTCGACGCCTGGGTGGGGAGGTCGAACGGACGTGACGACGCCCCCACCACCTGAGCCCCGGGTCCCGCGTTTCAGCCCGGCCGTGCGCCGGGTGCACCGGGCCACCGCCGCGCTGATGCTGAGCTGTCTGGTGACGGCGGCCTTCCTGTACTACCCGCCGCTGTCCCAACTGGTCGGCCGCCGGAGGCTGGTGGTGCTGGTGCACGAGTGGTCCGGCCTGCTGCTGCCGGTGCCGCTGCTGCTCGGCCTGGTCTCCCGCGCGCTGCGTGCCGACCTGACCCGGCTGAACCGCTTCACGGCGGTGGACCGGGCCTGGCTACGGGCGGTCCGGCAGCGCTCGTACCGGCGGCCGGCGGGCAAGTTCAACGCCGGGCAGAAGCTGTACGCGGCGTTCACGGCCGGGGCGGTGCTGGTGATGCTCGGCACCGGGCTGCTGATGTGGTTCACCCACCTCGCCCCGCTGATCTGGCGCACGGGGGCCACCTTCGTCCACGACTGGCTCGCGGTGGCCGTGGCGGTCGCGGTCACCGGCCACGTCTGGCTGGCCGTCAAGGACCCCGAAGCCCGGCGCGGCATGCGCACCGGCAGCGTGGACCGGGCCTGGGCCACCCGGGAGCACCCGGACTGGTAGGGCGTCCGGGGAGCGGCCTGGTTCGCATGCTGGTCGACCGCGTGCATGAGCCGGCCCGTCTCCGGGCAGACGCGGGGATGGATTCGAGGGAAGGGAGAGAGAGTCATGTTTCTGCTCGGACTGCTCCTGCTGTGCGCGGTCGCCGCGTTCACCGGTCTGCTCATCGCCGACAACGTCGACGCGGGCGGCCCCGACTACACGGTGACGATGTTCGGGAACGACCTCGCCACCATGAACAGCCTGTCGGTCTTCCTCGCCGGTGTCGCGCTGACCCTGATCTTCGGGCTCGGCGTACTGCTGGCAACCAGCGGTGCCGCCCGGGCCCGGCGTCGGGCGAGGGAGCGGGAGGCCCTCACAGCGGCGGCAACCATCGGCGCCACGGCCACCGACGGGACCCCGGCGGTGGTGTCCGACCGGACACCGGGCGGCCGCCGCCGTCGGCACCGCCTGCACCTCGGGCACTGAGACGGCCGGCCGCAGACCACCGTGGCCGGCGGGTGCCACGCCGAACACCTGTGCCGCGCGGGCGAACACCTTTCCCGCGCGGCACAGGAGCGTTTCGGCGGACTCGAACTGACTGAAGGTCAGTAATTCCTCGCCCAACCTTACGGTCACCGTACTTTGGCGAGGGGTAGGAAGAACAGGCGCTCCAGGAGGAGCCAACCTTCCTTCTTCTCAACGCACTTGGCGACAGCCCCCGGCACGGCCACACGCTCGGCAGCGAGGTCACCGAGATCTCCGGCGGCCGGGTCCGGCTCGGTGCGGGGTCCCTGTACGGCACCCTCGACCGCCTGCTGGCCTAGGGGTTGATCCGGGTCGAACGGGAGAAGACGGTGGAGGGCCGCCCCCGGCGGGTGTTCGCCCTCACTCGCGGCGGCGCCGAATGCGCTCAAGGCCGGAAGTGAGCGGATGCGAGCCGTCCTGCGCGAGGCAGACCGTCGCCTGGCCGTCAGCTGGACCCGCCCCGCAGGGGGCGCGGCATGACCGCTCACGGGCCGTCAGACGGGGCCCCGAAAAACCCGTGGACCTGGTGCCAGCCGTGCCACAGAATCAAGGGCAACGACCACCGGCAGGTGGCTCGTGCGGGTGTGGCTCAATTGGCAGAGCGGCCGTCTCCAAAGCGGCAGGTTGGGGGTTCAAGTCCTCCCGCCCGTGCGGTACTTCGTGTGCCAGCGTCCGGCCCGTCCCTTTCGGGGGCGGCCGCCGGATGCCGGCCGCCTACAGGAACGCGCCGGGCTGCCCGTAGTTGTCCGCGTCCGGCGAGTACGGCCCCGAAGGCCGCTTGCGGAAGAGCCGGACGATGGACATCAGGCCCGACAGCAATGCTCCGAACAAGTGCTCCATGCGTTTCCCCTTCAGATCTGGACAGACCGTCGAACGGGTATGCCCACTGACCCAGGGTAGGGCCGAGCACGGTCCAACGGTGGTGATCTGAGCGGGCCTTGAGGTTGGGGGCGATGCGTCTCCCGGCGGGGGCCGGGCCGGTGGCGGCTCCACCGTCTGCCGGACGCGCTTCAGTCGACGTGCCAGGTCGAGCAGTGCGCCTGATGCCAGCGGGTACGCACCACGGTGCCGTCCAGGCGGACGTGCTCACTCGTCGTGGTGATGCAGCAGGTGCTTCCGCCCGGCCGGGGGAGGTGGGCAGACTGCCGGGCGGGCGGTGTGGGTATCGGAACTCCTCGGGCCCCGGCTCCGGACTGTGGCAACCCGGGAGGACGGGGAACCCGTCGTGCGTGCGTCATCGACCCAGGATGGCCGAGCAGCTCGGAACAGGCATCGCGGACCAGGCTCTGCTGGGCCGATCAGGTCATGGCTCTGCCGGTGCGGCAAGTCCTGAGCACGAGGGCGGGACCGACAAGGTGTCGGTCCCGCCCTTCACGTGTGCTGCGCGCGTTACCAGCGGTACCAGCGACCGCGGCTGCCCGAGGCGCCGGTGCCGCGGGCGACGAAGCCCAGCAGCCACACGACCAGGACGATCACCGCGACCCACCAGAGGATTTTGATCGCGAAGCCCGCGCCGAAGAGCAGCAGGGCCAGCAGCAGGACAAGAAGAAGGGGAACCATGCAGAACCTCCGTGATCGGGGACACCGCCGGGAGCCGGCGGCGTCCGGTACCGCTTTGAGTCCGAGTGACGCCCCGCAGGGACTTTCGGCCGACGACTGACGGCTGGTCAGAGGATGGGTCCGCCGCCGTGGAGCGGGCCGTCCCGGAACGCCCGGATGTCGCTGGTGCCCATGTCCGGTCTCCTCTCGCCGTCGCGCCGTGGCCGGTCCTTGCGGCGCGTCCTGTGCCCTTCGCCTGCCCGGTCTTCCCGGGTTCACTCCTCGGAGTTCCGGTCGGGATCTTCGGTCCGGGGCATCCCCAAGGGATCTGTAGACACAATCGGTTTGTCATGCAAACCTTGTCGGCATGACAACCCAACCTGTCCCGTCCCCGGGCGACCCTCGCCACCTCCTGGCCATGAAGGAGGCCCTGGTCCACCGCGTCCGCCGTGAGCAGCGCGGTGCATGGTTCCCCCTTCTCGTGTTCGCCGCCGTGCGGTTCGGTGCGGCGCCGGTGGTCCGCTTCGGCCAAGGCGGCAACGTCGGGTTCGCGGTCTGGTACTTCCCGGTGGCGCTGGTGCTCGCCTATGTCGCGATCACCGGCTTCTACCTGCGTCGTTCCGAGCGGCTCGGCCTGGGGACCCGGGTCGGACCGTACGTGGCGCTGGGTGTCGCCATCGGCTTGCCGGTCACTGCCAACGAGGTATGGAAGACCATGGGCTCGGGGTACTACCCCGACTTCCACGAACCCTCGCTCCTCTCGGTCCTCTTCCACACCGTGGTGAGTCCGGCCGGTACGGTCGGGCTGGCGCTGCTGGTGCTCGCCCGGATCGAGCGCAGCTGGGCGCTCCTCGCCGTCACCTGCGGGTACCTGGCCCTCATGGTCGACGTCGACAACCTCCCCGACACCTCCCCGTGGGGTGGCTGGGACCTCCTGCTCCAAGGGGGCGTGCTGCTGGTCGGCGGCATCGGCCTCGCCCTGCAGCAACGCAGCCAGGGGCGGTGGGCCGTATGACCGAGCATCCGACGAGTGGTCTCGACGATGTCGTGCACCAGCGGGTCCGCCTGGGCATCCTCGCGGTGGCCAAGGAGGCCCGGCGGGTGGAGTTCACGTTCCTGCGCAGCACGCTCGGTCTCACCGCCGGCAATCTCTCGCAGCACCTCGGTGTCCTGGAGAAGGCGGGGCTGGTCACGATCGACAAGGGCTACGAGGGTAAACGCGCCCGCACCTGGATCCAGCTCACCAAAGCCGGCAAGCAGGCCCTGCACGACGAGATCGCGACCCTGAAGACCTTGATCCACCAGCTCGAAGGGCCGGGAGCTCTCGCAGGACCCGGTGCGTACGACGGACAGGACGGCGAAGCCGGACCCGGTTCCGCGGCGCCTCCCGCACCGGGCTGAGACCGGCCGTCGGGAGCGGAGCTCCTCGCCCGGCCCGCGTCAGCCTTCCCGTTCCGGTCCCTCCGTGCCCGTTCATCAGGGTGGAGGCCGTGGGACGGGAAGGCTGACGGCGGGTCACTTCTTGGTGCTGAAGATCTGGAGCTGGGCCGCGGCCTGGCCCTTGACGGCCAGTTGGGCACCGATCATGACCTGCGGGGAGCCGATGTCCTTGGCCGGGCAGAAGCGGGCGTCCTTGAGCGGGACGGAGACGGTGATGGCGCCCTCGTTCCGGAACAGGGCCAGCTGGTTGCCCGTGGTGCAGGCGGCGTTGGGCGCGGTCGGCGGGGAGGAGAGCCAGCTGACGGCCTGGTAGAGCGACTCCTCCGGCTGAAGCACGGTCGCCGCCGCCGGGTCGGTGACGAACTGCACGTCGCCCAGCACGCCGGTGACCAGCTTGGTGAAGGTGCCCGGCCCGTCGGTGCGTACGTCGGCCGGGCCGTACAGCTTGCACGGCTTCTTGGAGACGTTGGTGAGCTTGATGACCCCGGACCATCGCGGGGAGGCGCTCGTGTCCAGGTCGGTGAGCACGCCGGTGACGTCGCTCTCCTTCTCCGAGCCGCCGCAGGGTGCGGCCGCAGGTGCGATGGTCGAGCCGGGCGTCGCGGTGGTCGGGGCGCCGCCGGCCGAGGGAGTGGCGGCGGAGCCGGAAGTGACGGGGGATGCCTTGGAGTCATCGGCCGCCACCGGTGTCCTGGCGGAACTGCAGGCGGTCAGCGTGAGGGCCACGCAGGCCAGGGCGGTGCCGGCGGTGAGGTGACGCTTCTTCAAGGAGGGCTCCCAGGACGGCGGACGGCCCGCTGCACAGGCGGGCTCACCTCCTGCACGTCCCGCGCGGGCGTTCGGTTGCATCCGGGGACGGAATTCTGTTGGTGCTCCGTCAGCCGCCGCCCGTCCCGCCCCCGGCCACCAGGTGCCGGTCGGTCCTACTTCAGTCGCCGGGAGAGCCAGCGGAAGACGTCCGGCAGGGCGTCGCGCCAGAGCGGGATGGCGCGCGGGCCACCGAGCTCGGTGACGGTGACGGTGGTCGGGGTCTTCGCCGCCTGGGCGAGGGCCTGGGCGTCCGCGAGGGTGTCGCTCCTGGCACTGCTCGCGTAGATGTCGACCCGCGGTGGCTGGGCGGCCGCGCGCAGCATGTGCAGCGGGCTGTACTTCTCCCGCAGCGCCGGGTCCTTGGCCTCGGGTGAACTCGGCTCCATGGCAGGGTTGTTGAAGCCGCTGAGACTCACCGCCGCGCTGTAGCGGTCGGGGTGGGCGAGGGCCAGCCGGGTCGCGCAGTGGGCGCCGGTCGAGTAGCCCGCCAGCGCCCACTGCCGGGGGTCGCGTTCGGCTCGGAAGTTGTCGAGGACGAGCTGAGGAACGTCGCCCGTGAGCCAGCTCTCGGCCTGCGGTTGGCCGGGCAGGTCCGCGCAGCCGGCTTCCGGGCTGCCGCCGAGGCGGAACGTGCGCGGGGAGACCAGGATGAACGGGAGGGCCGTGCCGTCCGCGATCATCGGTTTGAGCTGTTCCGACGCCGCCAGGAGGCTGAACCAGGCGCTGCTGGAGCCGGGGTAGCCGGAGAGCACCTCAAGGACCGGGAAGCTGCGGCCCTGGTACGCGGGGTCGTCGTACTGCGGGGGAAGCCAGACCAGCACCTCGGCGTCGACGCCCGAGAGCCGTCCTTTGAGCTGCGTCACCTTGACGTCCCTGGGGACGGCGGCGTCGGCCGCGGTGGTGAACACGGCCGGCGGGGTCGCCGTGGCCACGACCGGGCCGGCCGCCGGGCCGGCCGCCGGGCCGGGCGGGGGCGCCGGGGAACGGCCGGGGAGCAGTGCGAGGGTGAGGGAGGGGACGACGACCGCGGTCACGGCGAGGGCGGTCCGGACCACCGTCCGGCGCCGACGCAGCCCGCGGCCGTCGCGGACGATCGCGGCGTACGGCGCCGGGGAGACGGCGAGGTCCGCCGTGCCGTGGGCGAGGGCGCGGCGCAGCCCTGGTTCGTCGGTGACGGTGTGGCTCTCGTCGGGCCGAATCATGCGAGCACCTCCGGTCGGAAGTCGGTCGTGGCGGGCGTGCTGAGGTCGGTGGGGCCGAGCCGGTCGCGCAGTTTGGCCAGCCCCTTGGCGGACTGGCTCTTGACCGTGCCGGTGGAGCAGCCGAGCGCCGCGGCGACCTGTGCTTCGGAGAGGTCCTCCCAGTAGCGGAGCACCACCACGGCCCGTTGCCGCGCGGGCAGGGTGGCGAGCGCGGCGAAGAGCACCTGGCGCTGGTCCGTCTGCGCGTTGGCGTCCAGTGGGTGCCAGCCGCTCGGCTCCGGCAGTTCGTCCGTCGGGTACTCCGCGGGGCGGCGCTTGCGGAAGCGGTCGATGTTGGTCGTCACCAGGATGCGGCGCAGGTACGCGTCCGGATTGTCGCTGGTGCGGACGCGTCGCCAGGACGCGTACACCTTGGTCAGCGTGCTCTGGGCCAGGTCCTCCGCGTCGTGCCGGTTCCCGGTCAGCAGGTACGCCGTCCGGACCAGCCCGTTCCACCTGCCTTGCACGAAGCCGCTGAACTCCGCCTCGTCGTCGTAGCTGCTCATCAGCATCACCCCCCTCGTACGTCCAGACTACGAAGCTGCCGGATCAGGTTGCCCGGCCGGGCAGGATTCCGAGGTGGCCCCGCTGGACGGGTCGTCAGTTGTCGCTCTGCGGGCCGGTGAGGTTCTTGGTGAGCCACTGGAGGCTCATCGGGATCATCTTGTTGAAGTCCGAGGTGAGGTGTTGGCCGCCGGGCTGCTCGTAGTACTCGACGGTGGTCGGGGGGACGGCCTTGGCGACCCACGCTTTGACGAGGTTGACTTCGTAGGATTTGGCGCCGCCGGCGGTGGCGAGCATCCTGACGTCGGCCTGGCCGGTGGCGACGAGCTTGTCGGGGCTGTTGGCGTCCTGTTCGGCCTGGTGGCCCTTCCAGAGGAGGGAGTCGGCTTTGAAGCCGCCGTCGATCGGTACGGCGGCCCGGTAGACGTCGGGGTGCTGGAGGGCCAGCTTCGCGCTGCAGTCGGCTCCGCTGGAGGCGCCCATCAGGCCCCAGCTGTCGGGGCCCTTGAGGGTGCGGAAGTTGGCGCGGACGAAGTCCGGGACGTCCTGGGACAGCCAGGTGCCCATCCTGGGCTGGCCGGGGATGTCGGAGCAGTCCAGGGCCCGGTGCTCGTCGGCGGTGAGGTTCTGCACCGGCATGATCATGATGAAGGGGTGGGCCTTCTGGTCCTGGACGAGCTGGGCGTCGATCTCCTGGATCGGCAGCTGGTTGTCGGTCCAGGTGTTGTAGCCGTTGCTCTGGCCGCCCGCGTAGAGGGTGAGTACGGGGAAGCCGAAGGCGGCGTATTTCGGGTCGTTGTACTGGGGCGGCAGCCAGACCCAGACCTTGGCGGAGACGCCGGACTTCTGGCCCGCCAGGGTGGTCATCATGATCGGGCCGGCCTTGGTGTCACGGGCCTTCTTCAGGTCGGCGGCCGGCCCGGTCGGCAGCACGACCTTGCTCTCCTTCGGCGGCGCACTGCTCGCCGGGGCGGTCGGGGCGGCCGTCGCCGTACTGTCGACCGCCTTGACCTTGGCTTCGGCCTCGGCCTTGGCAGCCGGAGTGCCGGCACTGCCGCAGGCAGTCAGGGCGGCGGACAGCGCCAGCGCGGCTGAGCCGGCCAGGACCGTACGGGCGCGGGTGAACTGTGACTGCTGCTGATGCACGGTGGCAGGGCTCCGATCGATATCACGCCCGGCCGGAACCGGGCAGCGGCCCCGCTGGTGAGGCCGTCGGGGAGGGCGACGCACCCGCTCCGGTGGGAGTGGTAGGCCGTCCTCGGTCCATGACGCAGTTCCGGCCTCCGGAGGTTGCCCGGCCGGGCGACACACGACGCCCCGCAAGCAGCCGGGGCCGCTTGCGGGGCGTCGTGGGGCGTGGACCGTTCAGATCGGGCGGATGTTCTCCGCCTGCGGGCCCTTCTGGCCCTGGGTGACATCGAACTCGACCTTCTGACCCTCCTGCAGCTCGCGGAAGCCCTGGGCCGCGATGTTGGAGTAGTGCGCGAAGACGTCAGCGCCGCCACCGTCCTGCTCGATGAAACCGAAGCCCTTCTCGGCGTTGAACCACTTCACGATGCCCGTAGCCATGCTGTTCTCCTCGCCATGCGCAGCCGTCAACGCTCGCGGTGTGCGAGCGCCCCGTCCAACCGGGCGCGGTCCCGGCCGGCGATGTGCCCGTAACCGCGATCACGCGCGAGTGGAGGCTCGGAACCACGACTGCTCGTGACAACCACGCTAGCGCTCCGAGAGCCCAACTGCGCAGGGGACACGGGGGTACGCAACGACCGGTGAAGATCTCCGCCGCCCGTGGTCCGATTCCTCGGGGACCCGGTCGGGTGAGGTAGGGACGGGAGCGGAGAGCGCCGATGTCACGGACGACAAGTCCGCCCGCCGTCCCGTCAGTTCACCCGGCCCGGCCCCCTTCGCTCCAACGCGGCCGGTCCCCCGAATGGTCCGGATGCGCCGGATCGGGCCGGGAGCGCGTAGGGTCGCCAGGTCGCGCTCCGCGCGATTTCGAAGTCGTGCCCGCCCGGGACGATCCCCGCAGCCGCCCCGCGCGGAGGAGAACGCCCGACCGATGACGGTCTCTTGGCGGCGGTGCCAATCCGGACGGGACACAACGAGGGTGGGTTTGGCATGTCCGTGTCGAAAGAACGACGGCTTGCGTGGGGCGATCAGAAACTCGCCTGCACCAGATGGGAACCGACCGACCTGCCGACGGGGCGTACCGCAGTCGTCATGCACGGCGCCGGCGCGAGCGACCAGCGTGTGCACCAGCAGCTGGCGCAGCTGCTCGCCGGACGCGGCTGCCGCGCGATCACGTTCGACTTCACCGGCCATGGCGCCAGCTCCGGGCAGCTCCGCGAGCTCAGCCTCGGTGACCGCTTCGAGCAGGCGCGGGCGGTGATCAGCTCCCTCGCCCCGGACGACGACCAGCTCGTGCTCGTCGGCGCCAGCATGAGCGGACAGACGGTCGCCGACCTGGTCGGCCACTACGGTGCCCGGGTCGAGGCGGTCGGACTGCTGGCCCCGGCCGTCTACCCGCGCGGGGCGTGGCCGCTTCGGTTTGACGCCGGTTTCACCGAGGCCATCCGTGTCCCGCAGGGCTGGCGCGACTCGGCCGCCCTGGACGCCTACGCGGCGTTCGCCGGGCGTGCCGTGCTGGCCGTCCCCGTGCACGACCACGTCATCCCCGACGCCGTGAACCAGGCCCTCGTCCAGGCGCTGTCCACCCGGGCCGACTTCCACCACCTGGTCTTCCCCGACGCCACCCACCACCTCGGGCGCTACTTCAAGGCCCGCCCCGAGGACTGCGCCAAGGTCGCCGACGCGCTCACCACGGCGGTGCGCGGGTGAGGGCACCGGGATGTCCGAGCTGACCGGCCGCCGCCTGCGGTGAGCCGTTGGCCCCCGGAATACGGTTCATCACGGGGCCACCTGCCGGGCGAACCGGTCCGTCCGGCAGGTGGTGACCACTCCAGACGCAGGGCAGGGTGGACGGCCGGCACGGTGAGCTGCCCAGGGGTGAGGCCGCCGCCGATCCGGGCTGCCACGCCGGCCGCGCGCCGAACCCGGGATTCGCCGTCCTGGCCGCAGACTGGTGCGGCGCCGCAGAAGTTCGGCCGACGAGGCTCCGGCGGTGGCACGGTCTACCCATCGACGAAGGGAGCACACCATGCGCAAGGTCATCGTCTGCACGTTCCTGACACTCGACGGCGTGATGCAGGCGCCGGGCGGTCCGGACGAGGACACCGGGAGCGGGTTCCAGCACGGCGGCTGGCAGAAACCGGTCGCCGACGACGAGGTCGGCGCGGCCATCGCCGGCTGGTACGAGCACTCAGACGCGATGCTGCTCGGCCGCAAGACGTACGAGATCTTCGCGTCGTACTGGCCGACCGCCGATCCTGACAACCCGTTCACCGAGCGGATGAACAGCATGCACAAGTACGTGGCCTCCCGGACCCTGACGTCCGTCGAGTGGCAGAACTCCACGTTGCTGGCGGGCGACACCGTCGATGCCGTACGCAAGCTGAAGGTGTCCGACGGCGGCAACATCAACGTCGTCGGCAGCGGCAACCTCGCCCAGACCCTCATGCAGCACGGCCTCGTGGACGAGTACCGGCTGACCGTCCACCCGGTGATCATCGGTACCGGCAAGCGGCTGTTCGCCGACGGAGCCATCCCCACCGCGCTGGAGCCGGTCAGCGTCTCGGCGACGAAGGGCGGCACCGTCATCGGCGTCTGGCGGACGAACGGCAAGCCCAGCTACGACAGCTACTGACCTGCTGCGCCGTGGCCACGGCCGGTGCTGAGCAACGCCGAGGTGCAGAAGGCGGGTTGGAGCCTGTGGCGGGGGCTGCCGGAGTCGCGGGGGTGTGGTCGCGACTCCGGCCGATCCGGAGCGAGGACGATCTCGGCGGCCTGCCGGTCCGAGGCCACGGTGTCCATTCGCCTGCTCTGCCGCCCCGGGGGAGGGTCTTCCAGTTCCACCTGGCCCGCCTGGGACGTCGGACCGACGCTCTCCGACTCGGTCCGGCCGTCGACGGCAGCACGGCCACCCCGCCACTCGCCCCAGAACGCCACCTCCTCACCGACCCCGACGGCCGCACCGCGGAGGCCCACGCAACCTGGGCACCGTCGGTCGCTCACAGGTTGTCAGTCATCGGGCGTAGCCCCTGACACGGCGTCATCTCCGGGGCCGATGGGCGAAGGACGCCTGGCCGGGATGGTTGCGGCGGCCACGTCGGACCTCGGGGTGGGCCGGGCCCGACTCCGAGGGGTCTTCATCGACCAGTGGCCTTCAGCTGGCCATGTGGTGGCCATATTGCGGGGGTAATCTCCCTCGCTGTATACACACCAAGAACACGGTGGGGGCGCGGTGAACTTCCGGCTTTTCAGGGCTGGTTGGGCGGGCAGCGGGGGCCGGGAACTGGGTCCGGGGCCGAGGCCCCGACGGTCGGGGTGCAGCCGCAGCCGATCCGGCCGGAGGGCAGGCGCGACGTGTCCGGCCCCGTTCCTGCGTACGGCGCTGACGGGGATCGCCACCGGTGGCGGCCCACCCTGACCGTGAGGTGGATCCGGTTCTCCTGAGACCTGGTGGGGGAGGACCTCCGGCCTCGGCCGCCCGTCCGCCTGCTCCCGGCACGATGAGCCTCAGTACCCGTACCGCGCAGACTCGATGAGGGAACGTCATGGACGAAGAGCCGCAGCTCCGGTCGGCCGATGAGCCGGCGGTACACCTGCGACGAGCCGTCATGGAGTCTCTGGCTGTGCCGCTCCAGGGTGGCGGGGACCAGGCGACCCCAGCGGAGCAGTCCGCCGAGCCGCTGATGCCCCGGCAGATGCGCGCGATGGCGGCGCAGGATCCGTTCGGGACGGCCACGGAGGCGCGGTCGAGCGTGGCCGCCGCGCCGGACGGGACGTTCCCGGCGATGCGGGTCGGGACCGTCGCGGCGGACGGGGCCGTCCCCGCGATGCAGCTGACGGAGCGTACGGGCAGGCAGGTCGACGCTGCGCAGGCTCAGTCGGCCGGTTCGCCGAGTGGCGGTGCGGGCGCGGGGTTCGTCGCCATTCCCGAGCAGTACCGGGCTGCTGCCGGACCGGTGCTGGGTGTGGCCGACGAACTGAAGGAGCTGTTCACCGGCTTGAGCGCCTACCTGCACGGTATGGGTGCCAACGCGCCCTGGGGCAACGACGACGACGGCAAGACCTTCGCCGACGGCGAGGACGGGGAGCCGGGTTACCTCGGCAACGAGAAGGACATCCTCGACGGTCTGAAGCTGCTCCCGGAGATCGTGGAGGTCATCGGCAAGCGCCTCAAGGGCATGGGCGACAGCTACGACAGCTCCGAGCAGTTCGGCCTCGACACGCTCGGCAAGCCCGAACTCCCGCTTCCCGGAACAGGTCAGCCGGACCTGGTGCTGCGGGACATCGCCAACGGCACGCTCAACGGAAGGCACTGACCCGCATGGCTGTCGAACTCCCCGAGCCCCTCCAGTGGGTCCTGCTCCTGCTCGCCGGTTCCCGCTGGCCCGAGGGGGACGAGGACCTGATGCGGGACATGGGCCGCCGCTGGAGGGCCAGTGCCGAGACGCTGGACGAGGCCGGCCGGGCTGCCGACTCGGCGGTTCGACGGGCGCTCGACGGCCAGCAGGGCTCCGCAGCCGAGGCGTTGGAGACGGACTGGAACAAGCTGGTGCTGCCGGCCGACGGTGAGAAGCCCGGTTTCTTCCCTGGCATGGTGAAGTCCTGCAACGCGATGGCCGACAGCCTGGAGGCGATGGCCAACTCGACCGAGACCGCGAAGATCTCGATCGTGGCCCAACTCGGCATCCTGGCCTTCGAGATCGCCACGGCCGAGGCCTCCGCACCGTTCACCGCCGGGGCCTCGCTGGCGACCATCCCGGCGGCGGTGACGGTCAGCAGGACCGTCGTCCAGACGGTGTTGAAGAAGCTGGCGAAGGAGATCATCGAGTACGCGTTGAAGGAGGCCTTCCAGGAGGTCGCCATCAACCTGCTGGCGCAGTCCATCCAGTTGGCGGCGGGCAACCGCAAGGAACTGGACGGCAAGGAGCTCGGGATGAGCGCCGCCGGTGGTGCGATCGGTGGCGCGGCGGGTGGTCTGATCGGCAAGGGCCTGGGCGCGGCAGGCGGCAAGCTGATCGGCAAGAAGATGGACGCCCTGCCGGCCCAGATGGTCGAGGGTGGCCTGACCGACGTGGGTGCGGACGTGGTGACCCAGCTCGCCCTGACGGGTGAGGTGGACGGTTCGGGCCTGGGCGGCTCCGCCCTGAGCGGCGCGGGCAGCCCGGCCATCATGCACGGCGCTTCGGCCCTCAAGGGGAAGTTCAACTCCTCCGACATTCCGGATGCCTCCGACTTCGCGGGAGGTTCCGACACCCCGGGCTCGGGCAGTTCCAACGGCTCGGGTCCGAGCGGTTCCCACGGCACCGCCACCCCGGGGTCCGGTGGTGACGCCGACCCGGAGACCCGCATCCGTCGTCCCGACTCCGCCTCGAACGGTGCCGATCACCCGACCCACGGTGGTGATGCGGATCCGGAGACCCGCGTCCGCCGTCCTGACCCGGACTCGAACGGGGCGGACACGCCGCCCCGGTTCTCGGGTGGTGACGCCGACCCCGAGACCCGCCTTCGTACACCCGCCGGGGACTCGTCCGACCGCTCCGCACCGCGCAGCGCCCCGGACCAGAGCGACGCCCCGCGCACCTTCGCCACCAGCCGGAGCGCCGGCCACGACGTCACCCCTTCCGTCGAGGCGAGCCCGTATCAGGGTCCGACCGCCGGTCACTCCGAGGCTTCCGCTCCCCGCAGCACCCTCGTGCCCTTCGAGGCCCCGGCTGCCCGGACGCCGGAGGTCGCGGCGTCCCCGATCTGGGCTGACAACACCAACTCCCGCTCCCCGGAACCGACTTCGACTGCGGCTCCGTCGCCGGAGCACGGGCGTGACAGTGCGTCACACGGCGAGGTGTCTGCTGCGCGGGTCGAGGCGCCGATGCCGCGTTCGGAGCCGGTGCAGCACCAGTCTGTTGCGACTTCGGACACCCCGTCGGTCCGGCACGAGGCGTCTGCGTCGCGTGCCGAGGCGCCGACGCCCCGCTCGGAGCCGGTGCACCATCAGTCTGTCGCGACCTCGGACACCCCGTCGGTCCAGAGTGAGACGTCTGCGTCGCGTGCCGAGGCGCCGACGCCCCGCTCGGAGCCGGTGCAGCACCAGTCTGTCCCGACCTCGGACATCCCGTCGGGCCGGCACGAGAGTTCCGGCACGCCGGTCTCGTCCGGGCCCTCGGTGAGGGGAGGGGCCCCGGCCACGTCCGACGGCGGTGCGCCGCATCTGGACGGCATCCGTCTGGCGAGTGGCCCCGCTCCCACGGGTGGGCCGTCATCAGAAGGTACGACCGGGGTCCTCGACGGGCCGTCGACCGTGCCGGTCCGGGGAGCCGACAGCCCGACCCCGGCAGCGAACAACACCGGTGGCGGGACCGCCCCGCCGATGATGCCCGCCGGCTCGTTCGGTTCCGGTCCGGTCCGGTCCGGTGGACGCGGCGTCGAGTCCCACCAGGCACTGTCCAACCGTGCCGACTCGGCCGCGGGCAAGCCCGTACGCGGTTCCGCCTTCGCATCGGACCCGGACGCCGGACTGCGGCTGGGCCCGGCTCGTCCGCGTCCCGAGCGCAGTGGCACCGGTCCGAACACACCCGCTGGCACCGGGGGCAGGCCCACCCCGGACGAAGCCCGCACCCCTACCCACAACGGCGATGGCGCCGCCCCCGCCCCCGTCCCCGCTCCGCAGGTTGGGATGCCCCGTCCGGCCACCGACGGCCGTCCGTTGGGTGGCGACGGCGGACTGGCGGAGCCCACCGCTCGCGACCACGAGCGCATCGAACACGCGGTCCCGCGCAACGAGGACGGTACGCCGCAGCGTCACCCCGATCCCGGGGAGGGGGACTGGCTCACCGCCATCAACGGGGACGGCCCCGGCACCCCCGGGCGCAACAACAACTGCGTCGACACGACCCTGGCCGTCCTCGACACCTTCCACGGCAACCCCACCCCGGCGGCCGCCCGTACCCCGGACCTGGACGCCGAGGGCCGCCCGTCCGACCTGGGCGAGCGCGACGGCCGGGACCGGATGGAGAAGAATCTCGGCGCCCAGTTCTCCGACCTCGGTGACGGCCCCGCCGCCTTCCAGCGCCTGGAACAGACCCTCCGCAGGACCGGCCACGGCTCCGCGGCCGCCATCACCACCGTCGACGCCGACGGCCGCTCCCACTCCTGGACCGCCCTCAACAACAACGGCACCGTCACCTACGTCGACGGCCAGACCGGCAGGAGCAGCAACCAGCCCCTCCACAACGGCGACAACGGCGTCTTCGCCATCCCCCTCGACCCCGACCGCCACCCCGCCACCCCCGAACCGCACGCCGACCCCGACCACAACCCGGCCAACGACCGCCGAGCCCCCGAGCGCCCTGCTGCGGTGCCGGT
>NZ_JBIWML010000003.1:0-209827 GCF_044766665.1 Kitasatospora sp. NPDC101801 | reverse complement strand
CGGTTTCCACGGCGGATGATCAGATGTACGACGGATTGCGGGAGTTCATGGAGGGTGTCGAGAGTGACGTCGTCCCTGACCGTCCTGCGGGGGACGGGCCGGAGCCGGTGGAGCTACCTGCCGAGAAGGCCAACCCGGTGCTGGTTTCCACGGCGGATGATCAGATGTACGACGGATTGCGGGAGTTCATGGAGGGTGTCGAGAGTGACGTCGTCCCTGACCGTCCTGCGGGGGACGGGTCGGAGCCGGTGGAGCTACCTGCCGAGAAGGCCAACCCGGTGCTGGTTTCCACGGCGGATGATCAGATGTACGACGGGTTGCGGGAGTTCATGGAGGGTGTCGAGAGTGACGTCGCCCCTGACCGTCCTGCGGGGGACGGGTCGGAGCCGGTGGAGCTACCTGCCGAGAAGGCCAACCCAGTGCCGGTTTCCACGGCGGATGATCAGATGTACGACGGGTTGCGGGAGTTCATGGAGGGCGTCGACAGTGACGTCGCCCCTGACCGTCCTGCGGGGGACGGGTCGGAGCCGGTGGAGCTACCTGCCGAGAAGGCCAACCCGGTGCCGGTTTCCACGGCGGATGATCAGATGTACGACGGGCTCCGGGAGTTCATGGAGGGCGTCGACGGCAACGAGAGCGACGTTTCGGATCACCGGCCGCCAACACCCCCGCCGGCCGAGCACAACTCCCGTGAAAACGAAGGAAATTCCTCGCACCTGCCCCCGCCACCGCCGGAGGTCCCGGACGGCAGCAAGCCCGCAGACGGCAACGTCCCGACACCTCCCGAGCGGCCCGTCCCGGGTGGGGACTTCCCGCCGTTCGGGAGCCGGGTGACCGTACCGGGTGACGGCCTCTGCCTGCTCTACTCGCTCGCCGAGAGTGCGCCCGGCCTGGCGGGAGCGCCGACGGCGAGGCCCGGGCGCGAGGATGTCGTCCGACTGCAGTCCGCGGTGGAACGGCACTTCAACGAGCTGCCCCTGGAGCAGTGGCCGACCGAGGTCGTGTCCAATTACCGCAACCACCTGCTCGGCCTGCCGCGCCTGAGTGCGAACGAACTGCTCGGTCACCTCCCGGCCGACGTTCGGGAAGGCTACGCGGGGTTGCCGCTCGCGGACCTGAGGCAGATCGTCGGCGACCATCTCACCCAGAACGCGCCGCCGGTGTCGCCGGCCGAGCAGAGTGCCCTGCTCCGAACCGTCCGGCAGTGGGACACCCGGTGGTTGTCCAACGAAGGGGAGATGCTCCCGGCGGCGGCGGCCCACGCACTGGGCCTCCGGCTGCAGGTGGTCGGCCACGACGGCACCCCGCTGGCCCGCTTCGGCCCCCCGGAGGGGCAGCCGGTGACGGTGTATCACCAGGGCAACCACTACGACGGCAGTGAGCCGGTGGTCCCCGTTCCGCCGCCCACGCCCACGCCGGCGGTCACACCCACACCGGCCGCCACTCCGGAGACGCCGAAGGGTGCCGGCCCGGAGAAGGCAGGTGGGACTCCGGCGACGCCGAAGGAGCCGGCCTCGGAGGAGCTCGGTGGGAAGCCGGCCGCGCCGAAGGAGCCCGCCGGGGAGGAGCCCGCTGCGGAGGAGGCCGGTGGGAAGCCGGAGTCCGAGTCCGAGCCGCCGCCGGCCAACCCGGCTGCGGAGGCCGAGGCGGAGCCGCTGCCGCAGGAAGCCGCCGGGCCGCGGCCGATCGCGGGCAGCGACCTGGTGCTCGGGCTGACCGGGAACGAGGCGGCCGTTCGGGACAAGGTCATCGAGGTCCTGGTGGCGGCCGCGCCGGGAGACCGGGCGGCGGCCCGGGCCTTCGCCGACGCCCACTTCGGCCCGGCGACCCTGCGACCGATGCTGAGCGCGCTCTCCCGGGGCGAGGTGTGGACGGCCCCGTTCGACGCCAACGGCTGGAGCGGCGGCATCAAGCTGCGCGGTCAGGTCACCGGGTCGACGCACCTGCGGACCGAGAAGATCGAGATCGAGAACGGCGCCGACCGGATCGTGGCGGTCGGGACCGGCCGGGACGCGCAGTGGCAGTACAACATCGGAGTCCAGGCCCGGCAGTCGGGCGCCGGCGCGGAGGCGGCGGAACTGGCCGGCTACTTCCACGACCGTGGGCACGGCGAGGTCAACCTGGACCTCGGCGGGATGGTGGCGCGCTCCAAGACCTCCGAGCCCGCCGACGTGTTCGAGACGACGATGAAGCTGGAGCTCGACTTCAACGATCTGCGCCACGACCACCAGCCGGTGACCACCGGCTCGGACGGGCACACCGAGGCGGTGGACCTCAGCCTGAACGTCGCCGTGCCGGTGCGACCTGACGGTGACTCGGTCGGCGAGCTGCGGACACCCCCGCAACGTCTGCTGGACGGCCGGGTCGGCGGTCAGGAGATCGTGCTGGACCTGTCGCCGCACGGCGGGACCCACGACCAGCGGCCGGTGGAGGCGCTGCTCGGCCAGGTAAAGCAGGCGGCCGAGCAGGAGTTCGGCAAGGACTGGCCGGCGATGCGCGAGAAGGTCCTCGCGGAGGTCGACCTGGCGCGGCTCCAGCGGGATCTGAAGAGCATGACGGCCGGTGAACCGACCACGGTCACGCTCACCGACCGGCGCGGGAAGACGCTCGGCACGGTCGAGATCAGCGCGCGGGTCGGTGACCTGCACCAGACGGGCACCACCAAGGGGACCGAGTTCAACATCGGCACCACCGTCCAGCAGGTGCGCAGCACCGCGACGAACCGTGGCAACGCGGGGCAGCTCGGGGTGGCGGGTGTCCTGAGGCCGGGGGCCGCCCTGTTCGGCCTCGGCGGCGCCGGCCGGCTCGGCCGGGACCGGATCGAGATCGCGGGTGACAGCCGGACCGCCCAGCTGACCAGCAAGTCCAAGGTGCCGGGCGTCCGCTACGAGGGTCCCGTCCACTTCGAGATGACGTTCAACGGCAAGCCCGACACGCACCAGGCGGGCACGGCCGACGTCAAGCTGCTGGTGGACCGCGCCGACACGTCGAGCCCCGAGGCTGCCAAACCCGCGCCCGAGCAGGAGCCGAAGGAGCAGAACCCGACCCCCGAGGCCGGCCAACCGGAGTCCACGACCCCTGACACGACCCCCGACACCACCCCTGAGCCCGCCGAGACGGACGAGAGCGCCGCGCCGCCCACGCACGAGGTCACCAGCCCGCCGGAGTCGGTCTGGCAGGGCGGCAACGACCGGGGCGGCCTCGACGAGACCGTCGTGGTGCGGGACCTGGAGAGCACCGCCGCGCTGCGTGCGGCGGTGGACGCCCAGGGGCGGGCGAAGTTCGGCAAGGACTGGGACGCCGTCAGGGGGCAGGTCCTGCACGGGTTCAGCCAGCCGAACCTCGCCGCCAGGCTGACCGGGATGACCCGGGGCGAGCCCTTGGAGGTGAAGATCCCCGGCAAGGAGAACCTGGTGGTCACGGCGGTGGCCAGGGTCGAGTCGATGACCTACCGCCGCGAGGACGGCGAGGCCGAACTCAACACGGTGAACGAGACGGGCGCGTTCAGCGTGGACCGTCAGCTGCTGGCGCGCACCATCGCCGCCAACGGCCAGTTCGGCGGCACGGTCGCCAAGGCCACCCCCGGCCTCCCCGGCGCCGACCTGTTCGCCAACACCAACGGACAGCAGCGCGACCGCGCCGGCGGGCAGGGCCGCCGGGCCGACCGGGTGTACGCCAACGGCAAGTACAGTGCGCCGCAGGTGATCTACGGTGCCGAGCTGGTGGTGGACCTGCACTTCGGTCGGCCCGGCGAGACGGGCGGTGGCAAGTCCGACACCTCGGCACCGCTCAAGGTCGAGGTGGGTCTGGACGCCCGGGACACCGTCAAGGTGCAGGCGCCGCGGAGCGAGGACGGTGCGATCGCCTTCAAGCGGCCGGCCGGGCCCGCCGAGGGGACGCCGCCGGCCCGTGACGACCAGGCGGATCCGGCCGGCCGCAAGCCCGTTGACCCCGACCGGCCCGCGACCCACACCGCACCGCGCCGGATGCGCGAGCAGCACGAGCTGAACGCCTCCTACGTGGTGCACAGCCTGGGCGGCGCCGACAAGGTGCACACCGCGGTGGAGGACGCGCTCCGGGCCAAGTACGGCGAGCCGTCGCCGGAGGTGAAGCAGAAGATCGACGCCACCTTCGACCGGGTCGCGCTCAAGACCCAGCTCTCCCAGCTCACCCGGGGCGGGAAGATCACCGAGACCGTCTCCGGCACCACCTGGAAGGCCGAGGTGACCGTCACGGCCAGGCTGGCGGACGCCACGTACCACTCCACGGCGGACAAGTACGAGTTCGAGTCCGGCACCCGCACCTCGCGGGGCCAGGGGAACATGCGGGACCACCGGGAACGCTTCGACGGCGGTGGGCTGCTCAGGATGAAGGCCCCGTTCGTGGACGTCGCGGGTGGCTACACCTACCGGATGGACCGCACCTACGGCCACGGCGCGGAGACCGTCGGCTCGGCCTCGAACCGGGGCAAGCACGTCGAGCCGGCCGTGTTCTTCGACGTCGACACGGCGTACGACGTCAAGGTCACCTACACCCGGCTCGGCGTGAACGACGGTTCGCACACCGAAAAGGTCGACACCGTGGCCCGGGTGGCCGTCCCGATGCGCGACGCCGACCCGGTCTCGGGGCCGGTCGAGCGGACCACAACCAAGCAGCCGAAGGGCTTCGTGGAGGGACGGCGGCTGGACTCTTCGGCGATCGTCACCGACGTCCACGCGCTGCCCGACGCGGCGCAGGGCACGAAGAACGGGAAGGCCGGGTCGAAGCCGCGTCCGCAGCAGACGCTGGGCGAGTCGATCCTGTCCCAGGTGGAGTCGGGGCGGACGCCCGGCGCCCTGCGCCCGACGACCGGGAAGGCGGACAACCCCTTCGGCAGTGACCGGGCCGGCATCCGCCGCAAGCTGGACGCGGAACTCACCCCGGACCGGCTCCAGTCCAGGCTGAAGGGCATGACGGCCGGGGACGAGATCGTCGTGCGGCACGGGCGCACGACCGTCCGGGTCGGCGCGGTGCTCCGGGACCGGATGGAGCACCTGGGCGAGACCGGCACCACCGAGTTCAACACCGGCACCGACGTCCAGCGGTCCTTCGCGGACGCGGACGGCACCGGCCACGGCCACCAGGGCCTGCTCGGCGTGACCACCTCAGTCCCGGTGCCGAACACCCCGGTCTCGGTGACGGGCGGTGTGACCGGTACGGGCGGCCGGGGCCAGGACCACACGGACGTCCGGAACACCAGCACCTCGGCGGGCTCCGCCACCAAGGCCAAGCTGCCCGGCAGTGCCTACCGGGGCGAGGCGGAGCTCCAGTTCACCATCACCCGGCGGCCGTTGGTCGGTGCCTCGGTCCATCAGCGGCGCACGGCGGCGATCGGCTTCGAGACCATCGTGGAGTCCGGCGAGACCGTGCCGGTCGTCCCGAAGCGCTCCGACGGCGCGGCGCCCCCGGCGCAGCCGCCCCGGACGCTCCCGGCGGAGGCGCCCGCACCGGCTGAGGTCCGGATACCGCCGGAGCGGGTCTGGGACGACGGGCTGCGCGACAGCGACGTGCTGCGCTTCCTCGGCGACGTGGGCGGCGTCCAGGACCTGGCACGGCTGCGTGGTCCTGAGTTCTTCGGCAGGTCGAACTGGGAGGACATGGCCCCCATCGTGGGGACGGTCACCTCGCACAGCCACCTGTCGGCGCTGTTCGGCACCGCGACCCAGGGCACCGAGGCGTCGGCGACCGTCCCCACCAAGCGGGTGACGCTCGGCGGCGGCAAGGGGGTCGAGGTCGGGGTGAAGATCGTCTCGCTCGAACACCGGGACACCGACACCGCCGTGGAGTCGAGCCCGTCCAACTCCACCTCCGCCGGCACCGTCCACTCGGACCTGTCGGCGAAGAACGCGGGCGTGCAGGGCCAGGTCGGTGCCAGGATCACCGGGGACGTCGGCAACAACCCGGCGATCACCGGCGGGGCCCAGCGGTTCTGGCGCGAGGGCGGCACCCAGGGCGACGCGGGACAGATCGTCTCCAACGGCAAGTTCCCCACCCCGATGGCCCGCTACTCCGGCGCCGCCGAGGTGGAGGTGACGTTCTTCGACGGGAAGCAGAACCCGGTCACGGAGAAGGGGGTGGTGCCCTTCACCGTCGACATCCCGCTGGCGGAGACCACCAGGACCGACCTGCCCAACGACACCTACCTGGCCTTCACCGAGGACCACCGGGGCGGCGCACTGCGCTCCGGTGAGGGGGCCGGGCTGCTCGACGACGTCCACCGGACGCTGGCGGGAGGCGATCGGCCGTTCGACCACAGCACCGCGACACCCGCCGAGCTCGAGCAGCTGATGGGCACCGTCCGGGTCGGACGGACGGCCTTCGGCGGGGAGTTCACCCCCGGCACCGCGGCCGGAGACGCCCACGTCCGGGCCACCCACCGGCTGGTGGAGCTGTCCGGCGGGTCGTCGGCCGCCACCTCCGCGCTGCTCGGGGACCTGCTCGGCACGCCGCCCGGCACCGCGCTGAAGGCCGACCAGGTCCGCCAGGTGGTCGACTTCGTGGAGCGGAAGTCGGCCGGCGGGCCCGTCACCCTGGACGACCTGGTCGCCGGGGCGCAGGACGGCTGGCCCGCGAAGGAGCCGTACCAGATCCACCGCGAGGCGTGGACGGACCACGGACCGGCCAACGAACTGGTCACCGCGGCGATGGCCGATGCCGCGGCCGCGGCCCGCCCGCTGCTCCAGAACGGTCTGCCGGCGGGCGGGCGGCTCTACCTCACCGTCTCCGGGGAGGGCGCGGAACTGCCGCTGCGCCGGGAGTTCGAGGTGAGCGGCGACCCGGAGGAGCAGATCCGGACGATCGAGGAGGCCACCTACCTGAAGCCGGGCACCCGGCCGAGCGAGGTCGGCGTCCGGCTGGCCGGTGCGTCCGAGGGCGGGCAGGACTGGGACTTCCGGATCACCGCCCGGCCCGAGGGCAGCCGTGAACTGACGCTCCGTCACCGGCTTCCTACGGACGGGCAGCAGCCGGACGAGCAGGCCGGGACCGCCACCGCGGCGAGCGTCGCGGCAGCGAGCACCTTCGCCGCAGGGCGGACCGCAGTGCCTGCGGAGTCCGGATGACCCGGGGCGGCGGGCGCCCCGGCGGAGCCGCCGCACACCGCTCCGCCCCGCCGAGGAACACTCGGCGGGGCGGAGCGGTGGGACTCGATGGCTCCACCGAGGCCCGGGGATTCGCCGGGGGCCACGGTGGGGTCCGCTCAGGCGCGCGGGTGGTCGGTGGTCTCGGTGGCGAGGTGGTGGTGCCAAGGGGTGGTGGCGCCGGGAGCGGGGACGAAGGTGCTGAGGAGCTGGTCGAGTTTGCCCTGGCGCCAGTCGCGGTCCTTGGCGGGGGTGGCGGCGTTGACGGCGTCGAGCCGGTCCCTGACCTGGGCGCCGAGGCGTTCGCGTTCGGTGGGGACGGACTCGCCGAGGGCGGCGAGGGAGTCGAAGGTGGTGCCGGCCGGGAGGGGACCGGCCAGCGGAGTGGCGGCGACGGTGCTGCCCTCGAAGTAGGCGCGGGTGTCGAGGTGGCCCTGTTCGCGCAGGTCGACCAGGCCCACCAGGAGGTTGCTGCGCAGGAGTTGGAGCTGGAGCTCGACCTGCGTGCGCCGGTTGCCCCAGTCCTGCTTGAGGACGTTCTCGACGTCGGCGTCGAACCGCTTCAGCTCGGACTCGGCCATGCCGGTGTAGATCCGGGCGAGGTGGACCGCCTCCTCGTTCGGGGTCGGCGGGGTGAGCCGGAGCGGGCGTCGGCGGACGGCGGCGACGGAGGCACCGGCCTGGTCGGCCGGGTCCACGGTGGTCTCCTGGCTGACCACCTGCCAGCCGTCGTCCGGGCTCTTCCAGAGGAGGTTGGTGACCTCGTAGAGGGCGGTCTGGGTGCCGCTCTCGTACTCCTCCGGGCCGAACCAGTCGGTGGGCTGCTGGGTGCGGCGGAAGTCCAGGGCGCTGGAGTTGTTGGTGGAACTGGACTGGTAGTGCCAGGCCTTGAAGGTGTCCGGGGTGTCCCCGGGCGTGACGGCGAGGGCGCAGCCGTTCATCACGGCGGTGAAGACGAACTCCGAGCCGGGGGTGCCGTCCGGGTCGAGCGGCACGGTGGTGGAGCCGACGGTGTGCAACTGGCCCCCCGGGGCGCCGGCCAGGTAGGGGATGTAGGAGGAGGCCAGGTACTGCTGGCCGGCCGGCGGGTTGGCGAAGCGCTCGGCGTAGCGGGAGACCAGCGGGTGGTCCGGGTGCGCCTCGACGTACTTCTCGACGGCGGGCGTCAGGACGAGCGCGCCGTCCCGGCGTGGGTCGGGGACCAGCACGAACCAGTTCTGCGGCTGGGTGTTGGCCCAGGCCATGAACTCGCGGGCCTCGTTCCGCGACAGCCCCGGGGAGCGGAGCTCCATGCCGAGGGAGCCGTCGTAGGAGAGGATGTGCTGCTCCAGGAAGGCGGCCGGGTCGGCGGTGAGTTCGGCTGTGGCGGCCACCGGGTCGGCGAGCCGGAGTGGCTGCGGGGCGGGGGTCGGCGTCGGCAGGGAATGGGCGGGCGGGTCCGCCTGGGGTGTGCCGAAGAGGGAACCGAGGCTGAAGGGAGCGCCGAACTCCGCCTGGAAGCCCCGGTCCGGGGTCAGGCCGGGCAGGGTGGACTCGTCCGGTCCGGCGGCCGAGGCCCAGACCTTCCAGCCGGTGGTGCGCGGGTCCGGGAGCGAGCCGGGTGCGGCCGCCCAGGACTGACGGGTGCTCGGATCGACCCAACGGAGCTGCCCGTCGGCCCCGTTGACGAGCGCGACGGTGTGGCCGACCTCGCCCTCCCGGCCGACCAGGACGGTGGCGAAGGAGCCCGGGCCGCCGCGACCGACGTGGTCGAGGAGCGAGTCCACGGCGGCCTGGCCCTCGCCGAACAGGTGCGGCAGGTCGTGGCGGCGGTTGAGTACCTGCGCGGTGTGCGGCTCGACCGCGCCGGAGAGGGTCTGCCCGGACGGGCGGGGGCGCCCGTAGTGGGTGTCCCGGTACGCCTCGACGGCTTCGAGGCAGCTCTGCAGGTCGTCGCCGAGGCGGAAGTCCGGGCCCGGGGCGACCGGCGCCCGGTGCGGGGCGATCAGGCCGAGCAGCTCGGGTGTCGGCGCCGGGAAGCGGCGGCCGTCGGTGAAGTCGCGGAGTGCGGCCTGCTGTTCGGTGTCGGCCGGGCGGTAGCCACGGTCGTGGAGGACGGCGTCGGTGTTCTCGTACGCGGGGGTGCGGCGGCGCTTGGCCGGCGGCTCGCCCCGGTCCGGGGCGGGGACGGAGCGTTCGGTGGTGCGCGGCGGCGCGGTCCGACCGGGTGCGGGCTGACGGTTCGTCGAGCCGAAGCCGGACGGGCCGCCGTCGGCACGGACCGGGCCGAGCTGGAACGGCGCGGGGGCGGCGGAGACGGCCGAGGCGGGCGGCGGCGGCGAGGGCCGGTCGTCGCTGTCGCTGTCGTCGTTCAGGACGAAGTCGTCGTCGAAGATGCTCGGGCCGGTCTCGGTCCGGGGAGCGCTCTCGGTCTCGCTGTCGCTGTCGTCGTTGAGCGTGAAGTCGTCGTCGAAGAGGCTGGGCCCGTCGTCGGAACTCTGCAGCCGGAACGGCACCGCCGGGCCCGGCGGCTGCGGCGCCGTCGGCAGCGGGTCGGGCGACGGCTGCCGCACCTCGGGCGTCGGCTCCGCGCGGGGCGTCGGGACGGGGACGTGCTCCGGGGCGGGCTCGGGTTCGACGGACGGGGGCGGGGAGCTGCGCAGGATCTCGTGGGGCTGGTCGTCGAGGTGGAGCAGGGCCACCAGCAGCTGGTTCTGCTGCCAGTCGTTGGCCCGGCCGGTGAGCTCGGAGGTGTACTGCCGGTACGGCGAGCCCTCCTGGGCGAAGCCGTTGAGCACGTCGGCGATGACCTGGACCTGGTCCGGACGCGGCGTGGCCGACTCGCCCTGGAGGTCGGCGGAGTCCTGGAGCTCCCGGACGTAGCCGTCCTCCAGCTCGCGGATGGCCGCCGCCACGTCCGCCAGCCGCTGCCGGGCCTCCGGGACGGTGCCGAGCGGGATCTCGGAGAGCTTCTCGCCCATCATGATCACGCGCTCCTCGGCCCGCCGCCCCTGCGCGGAGAGGGAGTGGTCGAGGGCCACGCGCTGCTCCGGGGTCATGCCCTCGCCGAGCAGGTCGCCGAGCCGGTCGTAGTCGTGGCCGAGCGCCTCGGCGAAGCCGTACAGCTGGTCGCTCTTGAGGCCGAAGGGCGTGCCGGAGGTGTCGTCGGCGGGCAGCGTGGCGAGCCAGCCGTCGGCGATCTCGCGCTGGTAGACGGCCTTGCGCAGACTGTCGTACGCCGGGGCGTCCTCGACCGCGGCCGTCCAGTCGTTCCCGGCCGCGAGGGCGTCGGTGACCCGCTGGAGCTGCTCCCGGACGGCGACCGCCCGGTGCGAGCGCTCCAGGGCGTCGGCGTTCTTCCGGCCGCTCTCGGCCGCCTCGCGCAGCGCCCGCTGCTGCGCCGGGTCGGTCGCGGTGTCCGCCGCGTCGGCCAACACGTCGGCGGCGCCGCGCAGTTCGCGCACGGCGGTGGTGACCTCGGCCGTGCCCGCCTCGGGTCGCAGCGCACTCTGCCAGGACGAGGCGAGCCGCTCCTTGGCGGCACCCGACAGCCGGTCACCCGCGCGGTCGGAGAGGTCCTGGGCGGCGGTCGAGGAGACCGCCTCCGGGTAGGGGGTGGTGGAGGTGACGGGGGAGAAGTACGGGCGGCCGGTGAGCTGGCTGGTGCCGGTGGTGTTGGCACCCTCCTGGACGGCGGGCAGGCCGCCGAGCTGGAAGACCTTCTCGAAGCTGTCCTGGTCGAGCGGGCCCGCGCGCAGCACCAGCACGTCGTCCGGGCCGAGCCCGTCCAGCAGCCGGTTCAGCCCGTCGGCGTCGAGCGCCGGGTCGGCGAGGTCGGCCCGCTTGAGCCACGGCTGCTCGTACGGCGGAGCGTAGGGGATGTCGTGGTTGCCGACCTGGAGCAGCACGGCGGGCCTGCCCAGGCCGGCCTGGTGGATGCCGGCCGCCAGGTAGTCGGGGGCGCCCGCCTGCCGGTCCGGGGTGAGCCGGGCCAGGCCGTAGAGCGGCATCAGGTCGAGCCGGCCCGAGGTCACCCGGTCGGCCACCGACTGGAGGCGCGGGTTGCCGGGGAAGGAGCTCGGGTCCGGCGCCGGGACGTGCTGCTGGAACAGCGCGTTCCTCCGGTCGACCGTCCCCTCCAGCGGCAGGACGCCGAAGCCGCCGTCCTCGGTACGGGAGAAGACCGCCCGGGTGGACATGCCCCAGGCGTAGGGCGCGAGCACCACGGCCCGGTCGGCGCCGGTGTAGGAGAGCAGGGCCTTGGCGTTGTCGCCATCCGCCCCGATCTCGTCGCTGGCGGCGACCAGGGTCAGCCCGCCAGGGCGGCCGGGGGCCTGCTGGGCGTCCTCGCCGTGCGGGTCGAACTCGTCCGGGGCGTAGTGCACTTCGCCGCCGCCGAGCAGGTCGGCGGCCAGCATACGGTCCAGCCGGGCGCGGACGTTGGTCGGCGCGACGACGTCGACCCGGCCGTCGTAGCCGAGTTCGCGCAGCGAGCGGATCATGTTGACCGCCGCGGCCTGGTGACCCGAGCCGGGGCCGGAGGCGACCACCACGGTGATCGCCGGTTGGGCGGCCAGCGTCCGGGCGACCTCCCGCCGGGCGTCGATCTCCAGGTCGGTGGGCGGCACGCCGCCGCGCCGGTGCGCGATGACGTCCCGCAACTGGTCAGCCTGCTGCGGCTGTTCGCCGCCGAGCCGCCAGAGGGTGTGTTCGGGCACCTCGCGGCCGAGGTCCTTGAGCAGGTCCGGGCCGTGCTCCCGCCCGAGCAGGTCGCGGGCGGCGTCGAGGTCACCCCGGCGGACGGCCTGCACCTGCTCGGTCAGCGCCTCCCGGTCGGCCAGACCGTACCGGTCGGCCAACTCGGCCGCGCGGTCCGCCGGATCGGGGAGCACCCGGCCGGTGGCCGGCCAGGTGTGGTGCGGGGCCTCGCCCTCGGTCCGGGTCGGCGCGGCCTGCGGTGGCGGGGCCGGGAGGTCGCGGTGGTCGGCCACGGGGAGGCTGCGGTCCGGATCGGTGTCCGGGTCCGTGGCGGTCTCCGGGTCTGTGGCGGTCTCCGGCGGCGGGACGTCACCCTCCACCTGGGCGGTGAAGTCGCGCAGGCCCTGGTACATGTCGTTCTCGGCGTCGGTGGCGCGCACCGGGTTGGCCGGGCCGTCGTGCACGGCGGACGGGTCGGGGCCGTACAACCGCTCCAGCAGCGGCAGGAGTTCGGGCTCGTTGGCCCGTACCCAGTCCGCGCCGTTGTTGCGGGGCTGCCCGGTGTACGGGTCGGTGCCGTGGTTGGTGCCCAGGTAGGCGTTGCTGAGCTGGGCGAAGTACTCGTCCTCGTCCCGGGCGGCGTAGTTCTCCGCCTCGCTGCCGTCGGGGCGCCGGCGCGGGCCGTCCGACCAGGCGGAGGGGCCGTCCTCGCCGAACAGGCGGGGCAGCGACTCGTCGTCCAGCTTGGCCCGGAAGGTGTCGCCGATCAGTTGCCGGTCGGCCGCCGAGAGGCCGAACTTCTGGACGGTGTGCGCGAATTCGTGCGTGGTGGTGGAGTAGCCGTCCGGGTAGTGCTGATCCGGGCCGACCGTGGTGCGCTCGCCGAGCAGGTTCTCCTCGGTCACGGCGGCCCACTTGCCGCCGGAGCCGCGCACGTCGTCCCAGCCGCGGCCGCCGCCCGCCTCGCTGTCGGCGGTGCGGCCGCCGAGGTGGGCGAACGGGCCGAGGTCCGTCATCGGCACGTCCTTGGGAACCACCACCAGGCGGCTGCCCTCGGTGAGCAACCGGGCTGCGGTGTCCGGGTCCTGGAGCATCCGGGTGAGCTGGGCCGTCGCCTCGGCCCGGGCCGAGGCCGGGCGGTCGGTGCTGCGGTCGACGTCCACCATGAGCTGGGCGGCGGTCCGCGCGAACTCACCCGGCGGCAGGGTGTCGCGCAGCGCGGCCACGAAGGCCGGGTCCTGCGCCAGGCCGCGACGGTCCGAGGCCGGCAGCGAGGCGATGGCCTGCTCCCGCTCCCGGGGCGGGAGTTGCGGCAGCTCGCGGGTCAGGTCGGCGAGGTCGGCCGGCCTGGTGACGCGGTAGTCGTCCTGCGGCGGAGCGGACCGGGGGGTCTCCGCGACGTCCCGGCTTCCGGACGGGCGGTCGGTGGCGGCGGCGGGCGGGGGAGAGGTGTCCCGCATGCTGGCGTCGGACTTCTGCGTCGCGGACGGCTCGGGCTCCGGTGACGGTGTGGTCCGCATCCGGTCCTCGGAGCTCTCCGCCCGGTCGGTGGTGGGCGGGTCGGACGGGCCGGCCGTGGTGGGCGGGTCGGACGGGCCAGCCGTGGCGGGGGTGTCGGCGCCGAAGTGGCCCCGGAGGATGCGCTGCCCTTCCACGTAGGAGGCGGAGTCGGTGCTCTTGTAGCCGTACCGGGCCGGGGCGTAGTCCGAACCGTACTGCTGGGCCAGGCCCTTGAGCACGTTCCGGGCCTCGCGCGGGGTCAGCTTCTGGTCCCGGCCGAGCGCCTCCCCGAGGCTCTTCTCGATCTCGGTCTGCTTCTTCTTCTTGCTGCCCTCGGCCGGGTCGGGGACCTGGTCCTTGAAGTCGTCCAGGTGCTGCTTGAACTGCTCGGCCTGCGCCTGCTGGGCCTGGACCAACGCCTGCACCAGCGCCCGCTGTTCGGGCGTGCCGCCGGAGCCGAGCCGGGCGGTTTCGAGCGACGGGTAGAGCGTCTCGGCCACGTACGGCCGGCTGCTCCAGAGCGAGCTCTGCTTGTCGTCGATGTGGCCCTCGGACCTGTCGGCCGTGATGTCCAGCCAGCCGAGCTCCGACTTGCCGCCCTCGGCCCCGGTCTTGGTGATCACCAGGTCGGGGCGGGTCGAGCCGTGGGTCACCTGGGTGTCGATGGAGTAGCCCGGCGGCAGGGTGACGTTGTCGCGGATCATCTGGGTGGTCATCGACTCGACCACGTAACCGAACTGGCTGGGCAGCCACTTCTGCAGCTCCGCCCGGCGCTCGGGGGTGGTCTGCGGGTCGACCCACTCCTTGTACGTCTCGCCCCACCGGCGGGTGTAGCCGTCGAGGTCAGGCACCGACTCCGGGTTGGCCAGCGCCAGCGCGGCGGCCTGCTCGACCTGGGCGTCGATGTCCTGCGCCAACTGGCGGACCACGTCCCGGTCCGCCGGGTCGAGCGTGCTGCCGTCGGTGACCACCGAGAGCACGCCGAAGGTCGGTGCGTCCCCGTCGAAGACCGAGTGGTCGAGCCGGGAGTTGACCGAATCGCCGGCCGGGTCGGAGGTGGCCGCCCAGACGTGCTGCCCGTCCGCCCAGTCGCCGGGCAGTGCCCCCGGCCTGGCCTCGCGGACCTCGCCGGTGCTCGGGTCGGCCCAGCGCAGCACGCCGTCCTCGCCGTGCACCAGCGCCACCACGTGGCCCCGGCTGCCCGGGCCGTCCGAGAACAGCACGGTGGAGAAGGTGCCGGGCCCGCCGTCGTGGACCTGGCCGATCACCGAGTCCACCCCGTGCTGCCCCGTGCCGAGCGGCACCGGGGTGCCGTGACGCTTGGTCAGCGTCCAGGCGGAGTCGGTCTCCGGCACGGAGGCGTGCGGAAGTCCGGACGGCCTCGGGCGGCCGTAGTGGGTGTCGCGCAGCGCTTCGACCGCCTCCAGGCAGCTGTAGAGGTCGCCGCCGTCCATGGTCGCGGCGTGCGGGTTGACGCGGTCCAGCAGCTCGGGGGTCAGCTCCGGGTGCGGGACGCTGCCGTGCCGGGTCAGATGGTCCGTCAGCGCCTGGTACTGCTCCGGCGTGGCCGGCTCGTACCCCCGGTCGCGGAGCGGCGCGGCGCTGTTCTCGTACGCCGGGGTGCGCTGCCGCTTCGGGCCCTCCGGGCGGCCCTGCGGGAGGGTGTCGTCCTCGCGGCCGCGCTTGGTGCCGCGCGGGCCGTTGTCGGCGACGGGGGCGGGGGCCGGGCGGGGTGCGAAGCGGGGGCCTCCGGACGCCGGTCCGTCGGTGCGGTCCGGGGCGGACGGGGCGGGCGGGGCGGACGGCCGGCGGACCGGACCGAAGCCCTCCGGACGGGGCCGGGGGGCTCCGACGGCCGAGGCCGGGGGCGGCGGGGAGACGGGGGCGGCCGAGGTCGGCGGCACGGGGATGCCGGTCGGCTGGCCGGGCTGGTTGGTCGTCAGGTCCGAGGCGGGCGGGAAGGGCGCGTCCGCACGGTCCGGGGTGGCGGCGGCCGGGCGCGGCATGGTGACCGGGCCGCCCGCGATACGGGTGCCCTCCGACACGGGGGTGTGCGGGTCGGTCCGGTCCCCGGTGGGCTGCGGCCGGCCGGGGGTGGGCTCGGGGGACATCTGCTCGGTGTGCGCGGCCACCGGCTCGGGGCGGGGCTGGGGCTGCTGCTGGGGGACCTGCTCGGTGCGGGACTGCGGGTCCGCCTGGGCAGGCTGCTGACGCGGCGTCGGCTCGGGCTCCGAGCGGGGCTGCGGAGCGGGGCTCTGGTCGGTCTCCGTGCGCGGCTGCGGCGCGGGATGCTGCTCGGTGTCCGGCCGGGCGGCGGCGGGCCGGGGCTCGGCCTCGGGGCGCGGTGCGGGGGCCTCGGGCTGGGTGGGCTGCGGGCGGGCCGGGTCCGACGGATCGGCCGGCTGGTGCTGGACGTTCGCCTCGGGGCGGGCCGTCGGAGTGGAGTCGTGCTGGGGACGCGCCGGTTCGGTGGCGGCCGGTTCGGTCTGCTGACGAGCGGGCGGCTCGGTCTCGGCCCGGACGGGCGCGGTGTCGGAGCGGTGGTCGGCGTGAGCCGGGGGCGCGTCCGAGCGGCTGTCGCTGTGGACGGGGGGTGCGTCGGCCTGGCGCTGGGTGGGGACGCCCTCGCTCTGGGGTGCGGCGGTGCGGTCCGTGGTGGGCGGCGCGGCGTCGGGCTGACGCGGCGTCGGCTCGGCCTGACGGGCCGGCTGTTCCGGCTGTACGGCCGGGGGCTGCTCCGTCCGGGCGACCGGCTCCGGGCGCGGGGCCGTCTCGGCGTGCGGGGCGGGCTCCGTACGGGGCGGTGTCTGGGTAGGGGCGACCGGCTCCGGACGGGGGGCGGTGTCGGGGCGGGTGCCGGTGTCGGCGGCCGGGCTGCGGTCGGCGGTGGAGGGCGTGCCCACGCCTTCGCCGCGCCCCGCCGCGCCCGATGAACCGGGGTGGGCGGGAGCGGAGTTGGCGGAGCCCAGGCCGGAACCGGCGGTGCTCGGGTGGGAGGGGTCACCGCCACCGGAGCGGTCCGACCCGAACGCTGCGAGGGTCCGCCCCCCGCCGCCGGTGGACGGGCCCGGGGACCCGTCGCCGCCGCCGTCCGTCGAGCGGGAACCGCCGCTGCCCGGGCCACGGTACGCGTCGGCGCCACCGTCCCCGCCGGTGCCGTCGGCCCCGTGCGTCCCGGGGGAGGTGGAAGAACCGCCGGGGCCACCGGTGCCGGACGAACCACCCGGCCGTCCGCCGAAGACCGGCGGGGCGTCCGTGCTCGGCAGGCTGCCGCCCGTCGGCACGTCCGGGATGTCGCCGCCGAACTTGCCCTTGAGGGCGGAAGCCCCGTGCTGGAGACCGACGTTGGAGCCGCCGCTCAGCCCGGAGCCGAGCAGGCTGCCGCCGTCGACCGTACCGGTGGTGATCAGCTGGGTGGAGACGTCCGCGCCCACGCCGACGGCCGCGCCGTGGACCATCTTGCCGCCGACGCTCTCCATCGCGTTGCCGAGCCCGGCCTTGCCGGCCGCCGAGCCCAGGCCCTTGCCGATCAGGTTGCCGGAGGCGCCGCCGACCGCGCCGCCGAGGGCGCTCTGCCCGAGCTCCTTGCCGTCGAGGCCGGTGCGGTTGCCCTCGGCGATCTGGATGGTCTGCGCCAGCAGGTTGATGGCGACTTCCTGAGCGGCCTCCTTGGCCGCGAACTCCAGTGCCTCCTTCAGCAGCTTCTTGAGGATCTGCTGGACCACGACGCGGCTGACCGCGACCGCCGCCGGGATGGTGGCCAGCGAGGCCCCGGCGGTGAACGGTGCGGAGGCCTCGGCGGTCGCGATCTCGAAGGCCAGGATGCCGAGTTGGGCGACGATCTGGATCTTCGCGGTCTCGGTCGAGTTGGCCATGTTGTCCAGCATCTCGGCCATGCCCTCGCAGGACTTGACCATGCTGGGGAAGAACCCGGGGTCCTCCTCCGAGCCCTTGCCCACCGAGAACTTGGCCCAGTGCGCGGCCAAGCCCTCGGCGGCCTTGCCCTGCTGACCGTCGAGCGCCCGCTGGATGGCGGAGCCGACCGAGGTGCCGACGTCCGCCAGGGTCTCCCCGGTGGCGCGCCAGCGGTCGGCCATCTCGCGCATCACATCCTCCTCACCCTCCGGCCAGCGGGTGCCGGCCAGCAGGAGGAGGACCCACTGAAGGGGTTCGGGGAGCTCAACTGCCATATTCGATCAGGGCCTTCCAGTCTGGTGCGGACGCCCCTTGGCGACGTCCCGCAGGGCGAGGTCGGGGTGGAACAGTGCGGTCTCGGGAAGCTCGGCCTCCATCGAGGTGAGGCCGGTGGACAGGCCCTCCTCGGTGTTCGCGTAGCTCTCGGCCATCACCTTGATTCCGTCCGCGATGTACTTGAGCGCGGTCGGCAGGTTGCCGAGACCCTCCAGGACCTTTCCGCTGTAGGTGAGATAGCCCTTCTCGCCGTTGGCGAACTTCTCGCCGGAGTCGTCGTTGCCCCACGGGGCGCGGGCGTTCATCCCGGACAGGTAGGCGTTCAGACCACGGGTCAGCTCGGCGAGTTGGTCCGAGCCGGACAGCACCGGGCCGACCGCCGACCGGTACTGCTCGGGGTCGACCTTGAACCCCGCTCCGGCATCGCCGCCCCCGGCGGGCGTGCCGGACTGCGCTGCCCGCTTGCCGCTCTCGACCGGCTGGGCGGCGATCCTGCCGGCGGCCCGTAGGGGCTCCGCCTGCTGCGCCGAATCCATCGCGACGCGACTCGTCGGCTCGACGGGCTGGATGGCGTCGGCCGCCACCCGGGCGGTCATCGGTTCGCCCACTTGCATCGGTTCGAGCCGGGCGGTGGTGGGCTGGATGGTGTCGGCTGCCACCCGCGCGGTCATCGGTTCGCCCACTTGCATCGGTTCGAGCCGGGCGGTGGGTTGGGTCATCTGCATGGGTTCGAGCCGGGCCGTGGTGGGCTGGATGGCGTCGGCCGCCACCCGGGCGGTCATCGGTTCGCCCACTTGCATGGGTTCGAGCCGGGCGGTGGTGGGCTGGATGGTGTCGGCTGCCACCCGGGCGGTCATCGGTTCGCCCACTTGCATCGGTTCGAGCCGGGCGGTGGGTTGGGCCATCTGCATGGGTTCGAGCCGGGCGGTGGTGGGCTGGATGGTGTCGGCTGCCACCCGGGCGGTCATCGGTTCGCCCACTTGCATGGGTTCGAGCCGGGCCGTCACGGGCTCGGTCGGCTCGACCGCGTCGGTCGCCACCCGGGCGGCGACCGGCTCGGCCGCCTGGACCGCGTCGGCCCGCCTCAGTTGCTGCTCGTCCATGTCGCTCCTCAGCGTCCCTGGCCGCCGGTGGCACCGGCGCTGGCCGACCCGGCGGCCGGGGCGTCGCTGCCGCCGTCCGGGAACGCCCCCGAACTGGCCAACCGGGCCAGCGCGGCCCGCATGAACGGGGTCGGCACCGGGAAGCCCTCCTCCTCGCGGAGCGGAGGCGGACCGGCTGCCGGAGCTGCCGGAGCAGCCGGAGCGGCCGCCGCAGTGGCGCCGACGGTCGGCTCCTCGTCCGGACGGCCACGGCGCTCGGCCACCGACCGGGCCCGATCCAGGTACGCGTCCTCCGACGAGGCCGAACCCGAGCCCGAACCAGAGCCGGAGGCTCCGCCACCCGTCCCGGACGCCGTACCGTCACCGGAGCCGCCCAAGCCCGAACCACCCTGCTCCGAGGCCGCGTTGAGCGTCGTGCCGCCCTCCGGCCCGAGCACGGCCGCCGCCAGCTGGCTCATCAGGTCGCCGCCGGTCGCCGCCGGAGCGGACTGCTCGTTCCCGGCGGCCACGGTCTGCGGCAGTTCGCCGGCCGGAGCCAGACCCGACTCCTGGATCCAGCGCTGCCGCATCCGCTGCCACTGCCGGTCCTGCGGATCGTGGTGGACGGCCTGGCCGACGATCCCGGCGTCGCGCAGCGCGACCGTCTCCTCCTCGTCCTCCTCCACCCCGAACCGGGTGGGCCGGACGAAGCGCGAGCCGGACTTGGCACCGGCACCCGCACCGGCCCCGCCGCCCATCCCGTGCATTCCGGGCATGCCGCCTCCAGCAGCGCCGCGCCCGGACGTCGCGGAGGAACCGGCTGCGCCGGACCCACCCGCGCCGGTACCACCCGCGCCGGCTCCGCCGCCCGCTCCGCGACCGCCGACGCCTGCACCGGCGCCACCGGCGGTCACCGGGCCGCCGGCGCCGCCGGCGGAGCGCCCGCCCGGGTTGTAGCCGCCGAGTGCTGACGCACCGCCACCTCCGCCGACCCCGCCGGAGCGTCCGCCGCCGAGGCCGCTGCCGCCGGGGCTGCCGCCGACCCCGCCCGGGGTCCGGCCGCCGCCGGGGTTGAACGCCGTGCCGGTCCCACGGCCGGTCAGGGTGCCGCCGGGCAGTCCGGCCGGACGGCCGGTCAGCCCGCCGGTGCTGGGACGTCCGGTCACGGGAGTGCCACCGGGCATGCCGCCGCCGGGAATCCGGAGGCCGCCGAGCCCGCCCAGCGTGCCGCTCGGATCGGCTCCGCCCGGGGTGAACGGGCGGAGCGGGGCGCTGGGGCGGGTCAGGCCGGTCGTGGTGTCACCGGATGGCGGCTGGTGGCCCGCCAACGTGAGTCCTGGGGCCGAGCCGACGGGCGGGAGCTTGAACTCGGGTCGCCCGTCCGCCCCGGAGGAAGGCGAGCCGGCCCCGCCGCCGCCGAACCCGCCGCCGAGGCCACCGGCCCCGCCGCCGCCGAAGCCGCCGCCGAGCGCACCCGGGGTCTGAGCCGTCGGCATCTTGAACGGCTGGAGCGCGGGCGTACCGCCGCCGCCCCCGCCACCACCGGGCCCGGCCAGCGGCCCGCCCGGCATCCCGGGGACTCCGCCACCGGACGGGCCGCCGAGCCCGCCCGGGACGGTGCCGCCGGGTTGGAAGCCCTGGATGTCCACCGGGGCCGGGGCGCCGCCGCCGGGGAGGCCGGTCGTGCCGTTCGGCAGGGTGCCGGGGGCGTTGACGGTGGAGACCCCGTCGAGCCCGGTCCTGGGCGTCGCGTTCGGGTTGCCGCCCGCTCCGCCGCCGCTGTTGCCACCGGTCAGTGAGGCGACCTGGGCGGCGGCCGTCATCCGCTGGAAGTGGCCGGAGCCCTGACGGAGCATCGCGTCGACGTTGCCGCCGACCTGGTCGACGTAGGTGTTGTACGTCGAGACGGCTTCCTTGATGCCTTCGGACTTGGCGATGTCGTCGTTCTTGCCGGCCGGGTTGTCCGCGATGTACTCCTTCGTGTACTGGAGTTCGCGGATCATCTCGTTCTTGGTCTGGGTGACCGCCTCGATCCCGCCGCGCAGCGCCTGGGCGACGGCGATCCCGGCCGAGACCGTCGTGTTGGCGTGCGAGCCGTCGCCGTCGCCGTACTTGGCGAAGTAGCGCGCGAAGCTCTCGGCGGCCTCGCCCTCCATCGCCTCCATCGCCAACTTGGCGTTGGCCACGATGGCGCCGATCCGGGTCTCGGCGAAGGTGTTCCACTTCTCCCAGGCGACCGCCAGGTCGCCGAGCAGGTCCTCGTTGCTGTCGGGGAAGGTGATGGCCTTCCCGTCCTCGTTGCTCTGGATGACCTTGAGCACTTCTGCCAGGTCGGGGGGCAGCTGGATCACGGTGTACGTCCTTCTGCGAGGGTCGACGCGGGCAGGGTGGTCAGTTCAGCTTCGGGCTGTTGCCGCCGGAGGAGTGCGGCGGCGGGGGCTCGGGGTCGTCCCAGGCGTTGTAGTCGAGCGTGGGCGCGTCGGCCGAGTCGAAGCTGGAGTCGGCCTGTCCCGCCGCGCCGGTCTCGCCCGCTACGACCACGGTGACCGGCTTGGTCCGGCCCTCCTGCGAGACCGGGGCGACCGGCGCCTCGGCACCCTCGATCGCCCGCAGCGAGGTCGCGTTGGACTCGTCCACGCTGCGGTAGTTGGCGACCATCAGGCGCAGGTTCTCGGCGACCTGGGCGCTGTTCGCGAGGAACTGCTTGATGCCGTCCAGCACCTGCTTCTGGTGGTCCGCCAGCCCGCCGACCGAACCGGTGGTCCCGGTCAGCGACTTGGCGAGCCGATCGGTCCCGTAGACCGTCGGTTTGATCTGTTCGACCGTCGCCTGCAGCTCGGCGGTCGGCCGCTCCAGGTCGTCCAGCATGGTCTGGATCATCTTCGCCGCCGCCTCGACCTGCTCGAGGTCGACCCGGAACTGTCCCGCCGCCATTTCCACCCCTTGTTCGGTGCCCATCGGTGGCCGACGTCCCCAGGCCGTCGGCGCTCAAGTCTTCGGCAGCCGAAGGCTGCCGACGGTGCGTCAGAGCGTGATCGCCCCGCCCGGGCCGACCACGTACAGGCCAGTTTCGGTGAACGAGATGGCCAGCGGGAGACGGTCCAGCGGCGCCTCGTTGAGCAGTGTGCTGCTGCCCAGGTGCCAGAGGCGGACGGTGTCCTGCTCGTCCCCGGCCGCGACCAGCGCCTCGCCGTCCATCTCCTGGCAGACCAGCGTGCGCACCCGGGCCGCACCCCCGGCCAGCTCGGTGACCGCCCGGCCGTCCTCGGTGTCGAAGGCCCGGACGGCGCCGTCGGCGGTGCCGGCCAGCACCACCGGCCGCCCGGCGTGGGTGGCGAAGGCCAGGGCCGCGACCGGCGCGGTCAGCCCGGTCAGCACCGCGCCGGGCTCGCCGCTCACCGCGTCCCAGAGTCGCACCGTGCGGTCGCCGCCCGCGGTGGCGAGCAGCGGACGCTCTCCCTGCGGACCGATCGCCAGCGCGGTGACGCCCTGCTGATGGGCCGCCAGCCGCAGCAGCGGCGTACCGTCCAGCGCGCGGCGCACCCGGACCACGCCGTCCGCTCCGGCGGAGACCAGGGTGCTCTCGCCGAACGCCAGGCAGGTCACCGGGCCGGTGTGCGGGGTGGGCACCGAGAGCGGGGCGCCGTCGGCGAGCCGGTGGCAGCGCACCGCGCCGGTGACGGTGCCGCAGACCAGCAGACCATCGGTCACCGCGACGGAGCTCACCGCCCCGCCGTCCTCGGCCAGCTGGAACCGTTCGAGCCCACCCTCCCAGAGCCGCACGGTGCCGTCGCCGTAACCGGCGGCCAGCAGCTGGGAGCCGTCCGAGCCGGCCGCGGCCGCGAGGGCGTTCAGCGGGCGGGGGCCGGTGGCCGGGCCGGTCGGCTCCCAGGTCGCCAGCAGGGTGCCGGTGGCCGGGTCGAAGAGCCTGATCCGGCCGCGTTCGTCGCCGACCGCCAGGGCCTGGCCGTCGCCGTGCCGGACCACCGCCAGCGCGGTCAGCCAGGCGCCGCCGGTGGCCCAGCCGTCCCTGCCGGTGCCCTGGTAGACGTCCCAGGTGCGCACCGTGCCGTCCAACGCGCAGGAGGCGAGCAGCGGTTCGCCCGCCAGCTCGGTGAAGGCCAGGCCGGTGACGGTGGCCGAGTGGCCCGCCAGCACGGCCAGCGGCTCGCCGGTGGCCAGGTCCCAGAGCCGGATCTCCCGGTCCACACCGCCGGAGGCCAGCACCGCCTGATCGCCCAGCGAGAGCACCGCGAGCGAGGTGACCCGGTCGGTGTGGCCGACCAGCAGGTGCAGCCGGGCCCCGGCCGCCGCGTCCCAGACCCGGATCGTGCCGTCGCCACCGGCGGCGGCGACCAGGTCGATCCCGGCGCAGTTGGCGTGCACCAGGGCGGAGGCACCCCGGCCGTTCACCGCGAGCAGCCCCAGGCCCTTGCCGTCCTCGGCTCGCCAGGCCCGGACCTCGCCGTCCCGGCCGCCGGAGAACGCCAGCGGCACGCCCTCGACCACGGCGGCGGCCACCACCTGCGCGCCCTCGCCGCCCGAAGTGCCGTGCAGCAGCGCGCCGGTGGTGGCGTCCCAGACCTGGACGGCGCCGTCCTGCGCACCGACCGCGAAGAGGTCCTGTCCGACGATCCGGCCCAGCGCCACGGCGGTGGGCAGCAGCCCGGCCTCGGCGTCCGAGGCGCCGAGCGAGGCGCCGTTGTCCGCCAGTTCGGCCAGGCCGAAGCCGCGGCCGCCGACGGCCAGTGCGAAGGCGGGCCGCCCGGAGACGGTCCCGATGGCCGCCGTCGGCGCCGCCTCGGCCGGATCGACGGCAGCCAACTGGACGAGATCGGAGGGGAGTTGCCCCGGAAGCTCCGGGCGGATCAGCTGGCCGGCCAGCGCCTCCAGCAGTCGCGCGATGCCGGGCACCGGGGTGCCGGTGCCGTCCGCCCAGGTCAGCTCACCGGCCACCAGCCGCCGGGCCTCGGCGGCCCCGCCGCCGACCCCGGGTTCGGAGTTGCGCAGCGCGTTCAGCACCCGGGCCGGCACCGCCGGGTCCACCGTCGCGGCCCGCACCACCTCGGTGCCGCCGCTGCGGTGGCGCACCCGCAGTGCACCCGCCTGATCCAGCGTCAGCTCGAGCCTGCCTCCCGGCAGCTGCGTCGCGCCGACCGAGAACTCCACCAGTCCCGACATCTTCCGAACCCCCAGCCTGGTACATGGACAGAAACAACCGCGCGATGCGCGTAGATCAGTGTGTGAAGCGTCCCGTGGTGCCCGAGGATCAGCAGAGGTCCTCGGGGACCAGGGTCGCGTACACGGCATCGTGCAGCTCCAGGGTGCGGGAGCTGCGGAACAGTGCGGGACGGAAGCCGGCCCGCCGGAAGCCTATGGAGGCCCCGACCACCTGCACCCCCATGTTCTCGGCGGCCGCGTAGGCGTCGATCCGGCGCAGCCCCAACTCCTCGAAGCCGAACCGGCAGACCAGCCGCATCGCGGAGGCCGCCGTACGCATCCGCCGGTGCTCGGGCAGCAGCCAGATCGAGATCTCGGCCGCGCCCTCCGCCGGTCGCAGGTCCACCAGCTCGGCCAGCCCGATCGCGGGCCCGCCCTCGGCCCCCGGGGCGGGGTCGTCCGTCCGGCCCACCGCGAAGTACGCGGCCCGGTCGGCGGCCCAGAGCCTGGGGGCGACCTCGGTGATCCAGCGGACGGCGGACGCCTGGTCCGGGTGGAGCAGCACGCCCTGCATGAACTCGCGCACCAGCGGATCGCGTGACCCGGCCAGCAGCGTCTCGGCGTCGCGCTCCTCGGGCCTGCGGATCAGCAGCTCGCCGTCCCGCAGATCTGAGAGCGCTTCCACCGAGCTCAGCGAGCAGGTGGCGCCCCGGTTCCTCCCCATGTGCGATATCGAAGCACTTCAGAGCCGGTCAATCAACCCGGCTCGGCGCGCCCCTACCCACCGGTAGCCCCAACCTTCGCACCCGTCGTGCGACTTGCCCGGACCGGCTGATCATTCGTCAGCATACGGAGCGCCCGGGGGGAGCGGATCACACCCGGGCTACCCCTTGGTAGCGCTCTCGGCGATCGGCGTGGAGGTTCCGGGTGGGACTGCCGGAGGGGTTGGGGGGTGGTGACGGTCGTCACGCACGCCGCGGTGCTGGGGGCTGCGCGGCGGCGGGCGGTGTCGCTTTCCGTCGTAGGCTGATGGATCGTCAGTGGTCGGTCGTGCGGCGATCGTGTAGGAGTGGGGTTGTGGTTCTCGTGGGTCGTGGTGGACCGTTCCGGCTGGTTGTGACAGGTGGCGGTACCGGTGGGCACACCTATCCGGCGCTGACGGCGGTTCGCGCGCTGCAGGTCCGCCTGGCGTCGGCCGGGCGAGCCGTGGAGGTCCTGTGGGTCGGTACGGCCGAGGGGTTGGAGGCGCGCGTCGCCCCGAGCGAGGGCATCGCGTTCAAGGCGGTGGCCACCGGTAAGGTCCGCAGGTCGAGCAACCCGCTGAAGATGATCTCGCCCGCGAACGTGAAGGACATGGGGCGCGTCCCGCTCGGCGCCGCGCAGGCCCGCACGATCATTTCGGACTTCCAACCGGACGTGGTGCTGGCCACGGGCGGGTACGTGGCGGTGCCGGTGGGGCTGGCGGCCCGCTCGTGCGGGGTGCCGCTGGTGGTGCACGAGCAGACCGTCCGCCTCGGGCTGGCGAACAAGGTCCTGGCCCGCGCGGCGACGCGGGTGGCGGTGTCCTCGGAGTCGACTCTGCCGCTGTTGCCGGAGTCCGCGCGGCGCAACGCCACGGTGACGGGGAATCCGGTGCGGTCGGCGGTGCTGACGGGGTGGGCGGACAAGGCCGTGGCCGCCTTGGGCCTGTACGGGTTCGAGCGGTCGCTGCCGACGGTGTACGTCACCGGTGGAGCGCAGGGCTCGGCGCAGATCAACGGCCTGGTGTCGAAGATCCTGCCCTGGCTGCTGGAACACGCCAACGTCGTCCACCAGTGCGGTCCGGCGAACGAGGTGGGCCTGCGCGGACAGGCCGCGGCGCTGCCGCCGGACCTGGCGGGCCGTTATCTGCTGACCGGCTACCTGGGTGCCGAATTGCCGGACGTGTTGGCGCTGGCGGACGTGGTGGTCAGCCGCAGCGGGGCGGGCACGCTCGCGGAGCTGACCGCGCTGGGAAAGGCCGCGGTGTTCATCCCGTTGGCGTCATCGGCCGGCAACGAACAGGCCCACAACGCCTCCCACCTCCAGCAGGCGGGGGCCGCGGTCGCCCTGCTCGGCGACACCGCGCCGGAGGACCTGCGGACGGCACTGATCCCGTTGCTGGAGGATCCGGTGCGGCGAGAGGCGATGGCGGCCCGGGCCCGGGAGCACGGACGCCCTGACGCGGCGGAGCGCCTGGTCGACGTCCTGCTCGCGGCAGCTGCCGGTCGTTGAACCCGTAACGGCCTCGGTCTCCGTCCCCTCGATTCGATGAGGCGGAGACCGAGGCCATCCGACGTGGCGTCAACGCAGGTGGTACGCGGCGCCCGTGTTGATGATCAGGGCACAGGCGGCGAACTCCTTGGCGGAGTGGCCCATCGGGTCGGGGACGTCGCGGCCGTGGTCGAGGTACAGGCGCACCTTGGTGTTCCCATCGGGGGCAACGAAGCCTCGGAGCCGGTCCAGGACAGAGAGATCCATGGCGAGGACAAGGTCGGCCCAGTCGATCAGCTCGCGAGAGACCTGGGCTGGGCGGTGCCGGGTGAGGTCGAAGCCGAGAGCAGCCGCAGCGGCGACCATCTCGGGGTGGGCCCCCGCCCACTTGTCGATCAATCCGGCGGACCGGACCTCGACCGCACTGCCGCCGAGTTCGGCCAGGACGTGCTCGGCGAGCGGGCTGCGGCAGTAGTTGCCCAGGCAGACGACGAGAATGCGCCGAGGAGCCTTGGGGGTTGGCGTCATCGTAGGTCCCCGGTCGACAGAGCTCGGCGCAGCGCGGCCGCAGTGTGGTGGATGTCGTCCACGGTCAGGTGCTGGTGGAACGGCAGGGTGAGGATGTGCCTCGCGAGGCGTTCGGTGGCCGGCAGCGACCGGGCCCAGCGTGAGAATGCGGGCTGGAGGTGGTTGGGTGGGTAGTGGACGCCGACGCCGATGCCCGCGCTGCGCATCTGGACCCACACTCGGTCGCGGTCGGGGATCCTGACGATGCACAGGTGTGGGACGGAGCGGCTCACGTCCATGTCGACCAGTTCGACGCCGGGGATTCCGGACAGTGCCTCGCGGTAGGCGCGCCAGAGGGTCCGGCGGGCTATGGCGGTCTCCTCGAAGCGGGCGAGCTGGGCGGTGCCGATCGCTGCGTTCAGGGAGGACATCTGGTAGCGGAAACCTGTTGCGGTCACCTCGTAAGTGGTGGCGGCGCGATCGGCAGAGGGCCCGGCCACGCCGAGCATCCGCAGTGCCCGCAGCCGCGCGGCCTCGTTCGGGGAGCGGGGGACTATGGCGCCCCCCTGACCGCAAGTGAGGTTTTTGATCGGGCCGAAGGAGAAGCAGGTGAGGCGGCCCACCGCACCGATCGGTCGGCCGCCGTTGTCGTGGGAGCCAAAGGCGTGGGCGGCGTCCTCCACCACGGTGATCCCGCGATTGGAGAGCAGCCTCTCGAGCGGTGCCAAGTCGGTGTTCCGGCCGCCGAAGTGCACAGGCATCACTGCGGCGGTGCGCTCGGTGAGCGCCTCGTTGACGAGGTCGGGGGTGGTGCACATGGTGGCCGGGTTGACGTCCAGGAACCGGGGCTCGGCTCCAGTGGCGAGGATGGCTTGCACAGAGGCGCAGAACGTCATCGACGGCACCAGCACCTCGTGGCCGGGGCCCACGCCTGCGGCGATCAGCGCGATGTGCAGCGCCGCGGTGCCGGAGCACACCGCCACCACATCGGGGACACCCAGGAAGTCGGCGACCTGCCGTTCGAAGGCCTCGGTGACGGCTGTGTGCCCGTAGTGGCCGGTGGCCAGCACCTCGGCCAAGGCTCCGAGTTCGGTCCCGTACAGGTAGGGGGCGGCGTTGCGCTCGGCCCCGGGACTGGCTGCGGCGACGGGGGCGAGGGTCATGCCTGCTCCTGGAAGGCGCGGTGGGTGGTGACGTCGCCGATGGCGAGCGTTTCGGTGTACTTGGTGAGGAACACCCCGGATCGGTAGGCGAGCCGGTCATGGTTGACGGGCAGACCGAACAATCCATTCACGCACTGCCCGACCAGGTCCGCGCCCGCGGCCTCCGTCAAGGCGAAGCCGCCGGCGACGCGGACGTTGACCTCGGTGATCACCACCGGCTCGGATCCGCGATCGGTCACGAAGCCCTGGACGCAGCACAGCCCAGCCGCGCCGACCACCGCCAGGGTGCGACGGACCAGTTCGGCGACCTGCTCGTCGTGGAAGGTCACCGACACGGCGGCCAACCCGGCCTTCACGAGGCTGCGTCGGCGGAGTACCACCGATGCCGTCCCGGCCCTGTCGACCAGGCAGTCCGCTGTGAACTCCTCGCCGTGCAAACGCTCCTGGACCAGCGGCTCAGGGACAAGTTCGCACAGCACCCGGGCCTGCTCGGGGGTGGTCGGGAAGTGCACGTTCTGCGCACCGTGGCCGCGGCGGGGCTTGACCACCAGCTCCAGTCCGGTGGGGACCTGGTCGAGCTGATCGGGCAGCCAGCTGCGCGGGGTCGGCACTTCGTGCTCTGCCAGCACACGCTGGAAGGAGGCCTTGTCGAGGCAAGCCTGGACGGAGTTCGCGGAGGGCAGCCACACGCGGACGCCGGCGGTGGCGAGGGTGCGGCGCATGCGCAAGGCAGGTAGGAGATCGGGTTCGATGCCGACGATCAGGGCGTCCGCGTGGGTCTCCCTGCAGAGCTCCAGCATGGCGGCGGGGTAGCGGGGGTCGTCCGCGCGTGGGGTGACGCGCGGCGTGGTGTCGGGGAGGAGCAGGCCGGATGCGAGTGGCTGGGCGTCGGTAACGATGACGTGGTGGCCCAGGCGCTGGAGACTGCGCGCGAGGTCGAAGCCGGGGCTGGCCCCGACACCGGTTACGACGATCCGCCGCTGCGCGTTCGCTGTGGTCATGGTCAGCATCCCAGCGCGGCGACGTCGCCGGACACTGGTGTGTGCTGCCAGAAAGCGGGGTTGGAGCGGTACCAGGCGATGGTGGAGGCCAGGCTGTATTCGAGGTCGTGGGTGGGTCGGTATCCGAGGTGTGCGATCTTCGACCAGTCCATCGCGTACCGGCGGTCGTTGGCGATCCGGTCCGGCACATGCTCCACCATCGAACTGTCCGCGCCCAGCATGCGCAGAAGCAGGTCAGCGAGCTCGTTGGTCGTCAGGTCGTGCCCGCCGCCGATGTTGTAGACCTCGCCCGGGACACCCTGGTTCAGCACCAGCTCGATGCCGGCGCAGTTGTCCTCGACGTGCAGCCAGTTCCGCAAGTGCCTGCCGTCACCGTGGACCCTCAATGCCCGACCCTGTAGCAGCCTGCTGACGAAGTAGGGGATCACCTTTTCCGGGTACTGGCGGGGCCCGTAGTTGTTGGACGAGCGGGTGATGCACACCGGCACCCCGTACGTCTCGAAATACGACCGGGCGATGAGGTCGCCGGCTGCCTTGGACGCGGCATAGGGGATGCTCGGCGCGAGGGGCCACTGCTCGGTTGCGGTGCCCGACGCCAGCGACCCGTACACCTCGTCGGTGGAGACGTTGACGAACCGGGACACTCCACTACGACGCGCGGCCTCCAGCAGGATCTGGGTGCCGTGCACATTGGTTGCGATGAACCGACCGGCGTCAAAGAGCGACCGGTCAACATGCGACTCAGCGGCGAAGTGCACCACGGCGTCGTGGCTCTCGACCAGCTTCCCGACCAGGCGGGTGTCGAGGATGTTGCCGTGGACGAACTTGAAGCGGCCCGAGGCCTGCGCGGCCTTCAGATTGGCGAGGTTGCCCGCGTAGGTGAGGGCGTCGAGCACCGTCACCTGTTCGACGTCCGCCCGGCGTAGCAGCCGCTCGACGAAGTGCGAGCCGATGAACCCGGCCCCACCAGTCACCAGAACCTTCGACATGAATCCAATCCCCTTCCGTGCAGACGATCGTTGAAGCGTCTGCTGGGGGGCAGGTCTCCCTGCCGCACCGATGTCCAGCGGCGCCTCCCGTGTGCAACTACGCTAGGGAGAAGACCTGTTGGGAAACACTCACCAGCAGTCCGGGTTTCACCGCTTTACTGGAAGGAGGTGCCCATGCCCGTAAAAGTGCCGTCGGTTGGCATCGTCTCCGGCTACCTGCTGCGGCTGGCCCGCGAGAGCATCCCGCTCACCCAGGACGCGCTCGCCGAGGCCCTGCGTATCGACGTCGGCACTGTTCAGGGCTGGGAGTCCGGGCGTCGTCCGCTGACCAACATCCGCGCTGCTGAAAGCCTGGACCTGCGCCGCCGCCTCGCCGTGCTCGGCGCAGACCCGGTACTGCTCGCACACACCGACGCCGGAATGGACGCCGACCGCATCCTTGCCGCGATCCTCGAACCACCCGAGGAACCGTCGCGCCACCCCTTGGCCGGCTGGGTCCAGCCCCGGAACTCGGCGCTCCTGGTCGCATGGGCGCTACACGGTACGCCACCTCCGTTCCTGGCCGACCACGCCTCCCGACGCCGACGCGGTCCGGCTCGCCCGGCCCCGTTGCTGTCCGCAGCTGACCGCACCCGCTTCTTCAGCAACCTGCGGCACATCGCAGAGCGAGAAACCGCGGCTGAGCGCTCCGAACTGCTGCACCGTCAGGCTCTCTATCTCGCATCGTACGACGACGCTCCGGACGCCGGGGCCTGGGCGAAACAGGCGCTGCGCGGCATGCGGCCCGCGCTGGGCCGACGAGGCTACAACCGCCACGCCATCCAAGCCCGCACTGTCGCGACCGTCGCTGCCCGGCAGGGCGACCCGGACCAGCTGCAGCACTTCATCTCCACTGCTCTTGTTGACGACGAACATGGTGAGCTCGCGAATCTGGCGTACTGGGCGCTCTGGCTGGGCGCGATGCCGGCTGACCGGACCGACGACACCTTCATGCACCATCCCGCCCCCGCAGACTGGGACTCGACCCGCCTTTTCCGTGCCCTGGTCCAGTCCTTCCATCTCGCTCCCGGCACGGTTGATCTGTACGTCCACTCGATCAGCACCCTGCTGCGCCTGAACCCGTGGCTGCCGCACGCAGCACCAGAAGCCGCAAAGGCATTCGAAGCCTTCGCGGCTGAACTCCACGACGGAGCTCTGATCTCCGCAACGTCCCGACTGGACCTGGACCAGGTGCACTACCGTCGAAAGGTGAACTGACGGCCACCCAGGAGGATCACGTGGAGCACCACCTTGTCGATGCGGAGGCGACAGCCATCGCCCATCTGATGTTCGAAGCCGGCACACTGCGCGGACTTCCCCGTACCGGATGGCGCCAGGACGGGATCCCCTTGTCTGCCGCGGAGACCGTCGCCGAACACAGCCACCGCACCGCGCTTGTCGGCGCGGCTCTCGCCGCGCTTGAGGGCGCCGACCCCGCCCGCACCACCCTCCTCTGCACCCTCCACGACGTCCCCGAGGCACGCACCGGCGATCTCACGCCCCTTACCAGGCAATACGTCACCGCCACTGATCCCCGGAAGGTGATCGTCGATCAGACTGCGGGTGCCCACCCGGCTGTCCGGAGCCTCTTCGCCGACGCCATCGCCGAGTTCGAGGACGGTGCGACCCGCGAGGCGCGCTGCGCTCGGGACGCCGACAAGCTCGACTGCCTGCTGCGAGCCCTGGAGTATCGGGCCGGGGGTGTCCCGGCGGTTCAGGGCAAGATCGACCGGTGTCGCGCCGCGCTCACCACCGCAGCCGCCCAGCGGATCGCTGACGCCGCACTGCGCCTTGCCCCGACCGACTGGCAGCACGCCGGGGCCTGAGTCGGTGGGCGCTGCTTGTCCTTGCTCCGGGCGCGGGCTGTGCTGCGGATGAACTGACGTCCTTGCCCGCCGATCTTGCGAGGTTCCGGGCCCGTCCTTGGGTGAGTAAGGACCGCTTTCCGCTCCGGACTGACCCGTAGGTCTTGGGCGGACTCGGCGGGGGAGGGGGCGAGTCGCCAACTACCAGCCTTAGGGGCGCCTTTGGGCTTCCTTAAGGGTCTAGACCGATTGGACTAGACCCTTGACGCGGGTGTGGGTGAGTGCCACCGTACGACTGCCAAGTAGGACAGCCTTCGATGAAGCGCCCGGCGGGCGCCGCCCACGCTCACCCCAGAGCGAAGCCGAGGCGGCGCGTCTGCGGGCGCCTCCTGGTGGCCAGAACTACTGCACTCGCGGCACCCCCACCGGTCACGCGGTACCCGCCGTCGTGGCTCGTTCGCGATCGAAGGGACCTTCATCATGGACGCGAAGTCCACCAAGCGGGGCTTGGGAGCAAGCCTCGCCACCGTTCTGCTGCTCACCGGGATCGCCGCCTTCGCCGGCGGCCCCGCGGCCCAGGCGGACGCCAACACCACCACTGCGGTCAGCTCCGGCCCCGCGGTCTTCACCCAGGCGGTGCCCACCGGGCAGGCCTCGGAGTACAACAAGCCGCTGGAGCGCTGCGCCAACGGCGTCAACCACCCGATCAGCGGGACCAACCCGGTCCTGACCGAGACGGCGACCACGCAGTTCACCAGCAATGTGGCGCTGTCGCAGTACGTCACCTTCAGCGGCAACCAGTGGTACGGCAACTACCAGTTCGTGTTCACCAACACCTCCTCGCAGGTGCTCTCGACGGACTGCGCCGTGCTGGTCTTCCAGGCGCCCTCGGGCTCGGACAACCACGGCTACACCGCCACCCAGCAGTACGGCCACCCCCAGCAGGACTACCTGGAGGTGCCGCGCGGCAACGGCGTCTCCTTCTACATCGCCCGGATCGACTTCCACGACGTGCCGCTGGCACAGCGTCAGGTCGCACCCGGGAAGTCCTTCACCTACTCGCTGGGTGTCCTCCCGAACTCGGCGATCACGCTCAACCAGATCCGCGACTCGCTCAAGTTCACGGCCGATCTCGACCTGGCCGGCAACGAGGCCCTGATCAAGCGTTACGGCACCAACCGGCTGACCAACTGACAGCGGACGGGCCCCGTTGACCACTCCCGCGACGCGTGTCGCTCCGGCGCGCGCCGCGGGAGTCCAGTTCCCCCACCAGGTCTCCGCAGCCCGCCGGCCCTCAGTCAGCCGCATCGCCCATGAACGGAGCGGACCTTGCCGTACCGCACAGCGAACCCACGCGCCGTGGTCGGGTTCACGGTCGTGGCCCTCGCCGCGGTCGCGGCCGGGTGCGCGAGCACCGCCGGCCCCAGCACACCCGGTACGCCGTCCTCGCCTCCCCAGCCCCAGACGCTCCAGGCGGAGGCGGTCGCCACCCAGGAGTTCGGCCTGCTCGCCGGCAGTGGCTGGGCCCAGGCGTGGAGCCTCTGGAGCGAGAGCGCCCAACAGGCCATCTCCCAGGCCGACTTCACCCGCCTCAACACCGAGTGCCCCTCGGCACTGGGTATTCCGTACGTGATCGACCGCAGTACCAAGGTGGACCAGAACACCGTACGGATCGGCTGGCGGCGGGGCGAGGCCAGTGGCAGCAACACGCTCGTCCACGAGTCGGGCCGATGGCGCTTCGTCCCCGACCCGGAAGCGCTGGTCGACTACCGGCTCGGCCCGGACGCGCTGATCGAGCGACGGAAGGTGGCGGGCGGATGCCAGGCGCACTGATCACCGGCCTCCCGCCCACCGCGCTGTGGCGCTCGGTGCGACGGCTGCTCGCTCTCGGGATGCTGACCTTCGGCGCGCTGCTGGCCCTGGGGCTGCCGGCCTCGGCCCACGCGGACCTGCTCTCCTCCTCGCCCGCCAACGGCGCCGTGCTCGCGGCGGTGCCGCAGCAGGTGGTGCTGGTCTTCTCGGACCAGGTCACGTCGGCACTCAGCTCGGTGCGGGTGACCGGCCCGGACGGGCAGCGGGCCGACACCGGCCCCGCGCAGGACGCGCCGGCCGAGAGCGAGCGGCTCACCACCGCCCTCGCCCCCGACGCCCACCCGGGCACCTACGTGCTGGTCTGGCGTGCCACGACCGCCGCCGACGGCCACACCACGACCGGCACGCTCACCTTCTCGGTCGGTTCCCAGGGCCATCCCGCTGCGGCGGTTCCCCGGCCGGCCCACGACGCCGTCACGGACGCGGTGCTGGACACCACGGTCTGGCTCGGTCTGGCGGGACTGGCCCTGCTGGTCGGCGGTGCAGCGCTACGGTTCTGCCGCCCAAGGCAACCGGTGGCCGCCACCGGAGCCGTGGAGCCCGAGGGCGCTCGGTGGCCCCGTTCGCTCGGGTGGGGTGTCCTGCTCACGGCGACCGTGGCCCAGCTGTTCGTCCACGGCCCGGCCGGTCAGGGCCACCCCGTCACCAAGGTGTTCGACCGTGCTCTCCTGAGCGCGACGCTGGAGACCCGCGAGGGGTACGCCCTGGTGGCCCGCATCCTGCTGCTGGCCGTGGTCGCGGCGGTCGGCGAGGCGCTGCTCCGACGGCCTTGGGGGGCTGGCCCCGCCGCCGTACTCGCCCTGGTCCTCGGCACCACCTGGAGTGCGACCAGCCACGCGTCGACCGGGAGTTGGCAGCCGCTGGCGGTGCTGTCGACCACCGTGCACCTGACGGCGATGGCCGTCTGGGCGGGCGGCCTGTTCGGGATGGTCCTGCTGTTGGGCAGCAGCGGGGCTGACGCGGACGGTGAACGGCGGGCCACCGCCACGCGGTTCTCGCGGCTCGCCCTGATCGCGGTGGCGGTCGTCGCCGGCACCGGCCTCTACCAGGCGTTCCGCGAGGTGAGCGGTTTCGGCGAGCTCACCGGCACCGCCTACGGCAGACTCCTGCTGATCAAGACCGGAACCCTCGCCGTGGTGATCGCCGTCGCTGCCGTCGGCCGGGGCCGCCTGGCCCGCAGGACGGTGGGCGACAGGCGCGTCCTGCGCCGCATCGTCGTCCTCGAACTCGTCGGCATCGCAGCCCTGTTGGTCGCCACGGTCCTGCTGATCGGCACCCCACCGGCTCGCACGACCTCGACCGGACCGCACGCCCACGCGACGACCGCCCAAGCGCGGTCCTGAGCCGGTGATCCGACGTCCGCACGGGTGGACTGCGGGTCGGTCAGGCAGGGGGCCGACGGCCGGGAGTACGGCCAACTCGGCGACATCCTTAGCCGGGTCCGCCGCAGGCCGGGTTCATGCTGGACGACGTCGATCGGGCTCTGGGCGTCGCCGAGGTCGACCTGCGGATCGCAGGGGAAGCTCAGCCGGCGACTTCGTGACGGCAGCGCCGTCACCTCGTCCGGGCGGCCCGGCTGACGCTACCCGGTGTCCGCTGACCGCTGGAACAGTTCGTCGAGGTGGTGGGCGAGGATGGCGAGAGCCGCATCGCCGGTCCGTTGCCCGCCGAGGACGCTGGAGCCCAGGCCGTTGGTCAGCGCGAGCAGCCCGGCGGCCGTCCATTCCGGGTTGCGACTGACACTGACCGCCCCGTCCTGCTGCGCGGCACGGATCTGTTTGGCGAGGAACCCTTCGAGCAGGTCGGGTTGCGGGGTGCCGTGCTGTTCGACCAGCTTCGGGTCACCCAGGACGAGCGTGTAGTACGCGGCGTACGTGCGGGTGATCCGGCGGCTGTCCGGGTCCGTGGGCAGGATGCTCGACAGGATCGCGGTCACGACACCGCGCGGCGTCGGCGGGGTGCCGGCAGCGGCGATCCACTGCTGCATGCGGGCCTGGAGCTGTGCGCCGAGACGCGTCAGGGCGTCCATCAGCAGCTCGTCCTTGGTGTGGAAGTAGTACTGGACCAGGCGCAGTGACACCCCGGCCTCCGCTGCGACGGCGCGCATGCTCGCCGCCTGGAGTCCCTGGGAGTCCGCGATCCGCAGCAGTGCCTGCGCGATCTGGTCCCGGCGCTGCTCGTGGTCGACACGTGGGGGCATTGTCCGTCATCTCCAAGTCGTGATACGACTGTATCATGACGATGGGTCAGTTCAGGAACGACGCTGCCAGGCTCAGATTCCTCAGTGCCTACGACACTGTGCTCGACCGACTGTGGCCCGGGCCGCGTACGGCGGTCGACGCCCCCACCGCGTTCGGCACCACCCGGGTGTACCGCAGCGGCAGCGGCAGCCCGATCGTGCTGCTGCCCGGGGCAGGCGGCAACTCCCTGATGTGGCACCGGTACGTACCCGCTCTCGGCGCCCACCACGAGGTGATCACCGTCGACCCGATCGGCGAGCCGGGCGCGAGCGTGCAGCAGGCACCCATCCGCGACGGCCACGACGGCGCCGCCTGGCTCGACCAGCTCCTGACCGCCCTCGACGTCACGTCCGCGCACGTCGTCGGCTGCTCCTACGGGGGTTGGCTCGCCCTCAACCACGCGATCGACACGCCGGACCGGATCTCCTCCCTCACCCTGCTCGACCCGGCCGGCTTCGCCGACCCCGGCCCGCGGTTCTACCGCTGGATGATCACCGGTGCCCTCGCCGGACTCGCCCCCCGCCTGCTGCGTCCGCGCCTGGCCCGCCTGGTCACCAACCACACCGTCCTGGAGCACGAACTGATGAGCCTGGCACTGCCGTCCGCCGCCTTCCGGCGCCGACTGCCCCCGGCCACCCTGTTCACCGACCACGACCTGCACCGGCTGCGCACACCCGCGCAGTTCCTCCTCGGCGCCCGCAGCGCCCTGCACGACGCCCGGCAGGTCGCGGACCGTCTCGCCGACCGCGCGCCCGACACCCTGGTCGAGATCGTGCCCGACGCGGGACACGCACTCCCGATGGACCGACCGGAGCTGGTGACCGACCGCATCCTGCGGTTCACCACGGCATGACGACCGGTCAGATCCGGCACACCCGCCACCCGCACCCGACGACCGTCAAGTCCGCCGAAACTGCCACCATCGGAGGCCACATGCACGTCGACGAAGTGATCTCGGTACGACTCCGCCGCCTCGCCGCCCTGCTCGGAGTGGTCGGCCCCGTGGTGTTCACCCTCGGCTGGGGCATCGGCCAGGCGGTGCAGGACGGACGGTACGACCCGGGGCGCGACGACATCAGCGACCTGGGAGCGCTGACCGCCCAGCATCCCTGGGTCGTGCTCACCGGACAGGCCCTCGGCGGCGGCGCAACAGTGGTGTTCGCCCTGGTCGCACTGCGCTTCCTGGTCCGCGACGGCCGTGCGGGCCGAGTCGGCGCCTGGCTGCTGGCCCTGTCCGGACTGGGCCTGGGCAACCTCCTCGACACGCTCTTCCGGCTCGACTGCCGGGCGGCCGACGGCTGCGACCTCGCCCACCGGACCGCCTCCTGGCAGGGCACGATCCACGAGATCGGCGGTGTCACCGTGCTGCTGCTCGCGATGGCGCCCCTGGTCCTGACGATGGCGTTCCGCCACCTCCCCGGCTGGGCCGGATTCGCCCTGGCCTCCCAGGCGGTCGGCTCGGTGCAGCTCCTCCTCGTGATGGCCTACCTGGCGCTCAACGGCCACGACGGCAGCGGTTACGCGCAACGGGCGATCGGCCTGCTCGCCGCCGTCTGGACGGTCACGCTGGCCGTACGAGTACTTCGCCGGCCCCGGACCATACTGCCGCCCGCACCTGACGAGCCCTCACCGGCACCGGCGAGCCGGCCCGCACCGTGACGGAACGCACCGCGTCCCGGCGGTCCGACTGCGGGAGCGAGCCCCGAGGTGGATCACCCCGGTTCGACGAACGAGTGGTGCGCGGACGCCGTCCGGCTCTGCGCGGAGCAGTGGGCGTACAGGAAGGTCGGCGAGCACCGGCCGTTCGAAGATGCTCCGCTCTACGCGGTCATGGTGCGCCGCCTGCGATGACGGGCATCTCGTCAGGACAGAGGTCAGGGCGAGGCCCGAACGTCCTCCTGCATCGCGGGTGAGAGATCGGCCCCTTCCCGGCGGCCTCGTCCACGGTGCGCAGGGTGCGGCCGGCCCTGTCGAGGTCGCGGTGGCTGGTCCAGCCGCAACCGGGCCCGTCGAAGACTTCAAGGTACTGAATGCCGTCTTCGCGGGCCCGGTTCAGGGTGCCCGAGTTGCAGGCCACGGCCGGCTTGGCGAGGGTGGCGGCTTCTGCCCAAGCCCGGACCGGGACCTGCGCACCGGTTCGGTAGACGACGTGGTTGAGCTGGTGGTCCTTGATGAGCCGGTGGGCGAGAACTCGGGCCGCCTGACGGGCCGTCATGTTGCTGGCGGCGAGCAGTGGCAGATCACGACGGGCAGCAGCGCGAGCGGCTCGGTGGAAGCTGTTGGCCATCCGGTTGGCTTCCTGGGAGCGGCGCACGAAGTCACCGTACGAGTCGGCGGCCAGGGACCGGAGGGTGTCGCGGTGGATCAGCGTCCAGGTGACACCGGTCCAGCCTGCGGCGGGCTGCCCCGCGAGCTCGGTCTCGGACGTCTGGTGGGCCGTCATGGCGAGCTCTCCTCCTGCGTACCTCAAGACCTGAACCCCTGCGTGGATCGTACGAAGAACCTGGAACCTCAGGTGCGGTTGAAGGCAACGCGGTCGACCTACCGCACGGCTCCGCGCTCATCGACGAACACGGTCGGCGCCGACAGGAACAGGTCGGCGCCGGCCGGGCCGTAGGCGACGTTGAACGTGTCGAGCCAGTACGACCAGTCCCGAACCCCCGCCGCGCTGCTGAAGCGGTAGTTCAGTTGCCACCGCACCCACTGGGCCGGGTGGAGACGCACGGCCGGAGGTCTACGAGGTCGCGGTGGCAGGCCGAACAAGGGCTCCACCCGGGGACGCACGCGCAGACGCCCCTCGGTCTCGCGAAGGCTGATGTTGGCGCTGCGGAGCTGCTCCGGGCTCTCGTGCGGCTCGAAGTCGTCTCCTTCGTGCATCCGGACCGTATGCACGGACGAAGCCCAGCCCAGCGGAACGGCAAGGCCGATCGGGGCGGCATTCCTGCGAGCAGCTGCGTCCCCGCCCCGGGACTGCTTCGTCCAGGACGTTCGGATCCATTGGACCGTGATCTCCACAACACTCACCTCCGCGCCGAAGGATACGGAGGCCCGGTTGCGGACCCCGAACCGCTGCCGTCCGGAGCCTGACCGGGGATCGCGCCATAGCACGGACCCTCCGTGCCGAGGGGCGGCTTGTCCGATGGATCCCCCTCATGGGCGAACCGGCCCTGAACGTCGGCGATGCGGGCCCGGGCAGCGAAAGGGTGGTGCCGACAGCGGGCCGGTGGGTGGGGTGGGAGCTCTGCCGCCGGAGGGCTCGCGCCGGGGTGCGGGGCGGCCCGGGAGATTCGGCGGGAAGGCGTCAGATCGGCTGCTGTGCAGGGTTGTTGAGGTTTCGTCAGGGAAATTCCGAAGGCGGTTCTACCAGCTCCGGCCTGGCCGGAGGCGTTCACCGGCCGCCCGTCCGTACTCTTTCGATCGTTTGAGGATGCTGATGCTTCGTGCTGGATCATCACTCGGAGGTCGGCGCTCCGCGCCCGTTCTCGGGTGGCTCCTGCCCGCGGTCGTGTCGACGGCCGCCGCTGTCGCCGCCGTGTCGCTGACGTCCGCCGATGCCCGGGCGGGAGTCGTCTGGTGCGGGGTGGTGGGCACGGCGGCGGTGGCCGTGGTGGCCGCCGAGGCGGTGCGCCGGGGGCGCAGGCTGGTGGCCCTGGGCGAGCGGTACGACCGGCAGGAGAGCGAGCTGCGGCGTCGGCTCGCCCGGCAGGAGGCCGAGACCGTCCGGCTGGCCAGGGTCACCCTGCCCGAGACGGTCGCCCGGTTGCAGCGCGGCGAGTTCACCGGGGACGTGCTGAAGGCGTACGAGTCCCACGACGGCGTTGCCGGACCGGAGTTCCACGCCGCCCGGCAGGCGGTCCTGCGCACGGTGCTGGAGGCGGTCGACGCGGAGGAGGGGCTGCGCGAGTCGGCCCAGCGGGCGTTCGTGAACATCGCCCGCCGGGTGCAAGCGATCGTGCACCGGCAGGCCCAGGACCTGCGCGAGATGGAGGACCGGCACGGGACCAATCCGGCGGTCTTCGACGACCTACTGCGACTGGACCACGGCAACGCCCTGGTCGGCCGGCTCGCGGACAGCATCGCCGTCCTCGGCGGCGCCCGCCCCGGCCGGCAGTGGAGCAGGGCGGTACCGCTGTACAGCGTGCTGCGCGGCGGCATTTCGCGAATCCTGGACTACCAGCGGGTGGAACTGCACCCGGTCTCCGAGGTCGCCGTGGTCGGCCCGGCCGCCGAGCCGCTGATCCACGCGCTGGCCGAGCTGTTGGACAACGCCACCCGGTACTCGCCGCCGCACACCAACGTGCACCTGACCGCGGTCGAGGTGCAGACCGGCATCGCGATCGAGATCGAGGACGGCGGTCTGAGCCTGAGCGAGGAGGGCCGGGCCCGCGCCGAGCGGATGCTCGAGGAGGCGCAGGCCGGGATCGACCTCAACGACCTGGGCGAGACCCCCCGGCTCGGCCTCGCCGTGGTCGGGCGCCTCGCGCAGGAGTACGGCTTCCAGGTCTCGCTGCGCCCCTCCGCCTACGGCGGCGTGCGCGCGGTGCTGATCGTGCCGCAGGAGCTGATCACCACGGCGCCCGCGACCGGCCGGGCGCACGGCATCGGCTCCGCCTCCGGCCCCCGGCCGGCCCCGGCCGCCGTTCCGCAGCCGACGGGTGGTCAGCGGCCGGGGGGGTCGCGGACGGTACCCGCCCTCGGGGACCCGACCGGGGACGGGACGACGGCGGGCGGCGAGCAGCTCCCGAACGGCCTGCCGCAGCGCCGCCGCCACGCCGCGCCGGCCTGGCCCGGCGCCCGCGAGGACACCGGAGCGCAGCAGGCCCCGGCGCAGCCCGGCATGTGGCTGGCCGCGTTCCACGAGGGCGTGAACGGCAACGCGCCGTCCACGGGCGCGGCCGACCAGGCCGACGAAGAGTCGGCAGGGAAGGGCGAACGGTGACCCAGCAACGGAACAACATGGACTGGATGCTCAAGGAGCTGGCGGACGGCGTCCCGCACGCCCGGCACGTCGTCGTGCTCTCCGCCGACGGTCTGCGGATGGCCCAGTACGGCACCGACACCGACACCGCCGACCGCCTCTCCGCCGCCTGTGCGGGTCTGCAGAGCCTGGCCGCCGCGGTGGGACACGAGTTCCCGCACGGGGACGGCCGGATGCGGCTGGTGGTGATCGAGATGGGCGGCGGCTTCTTCTACCTGATGGCGGCGGGCGCCCGGGCCTACCTCGCGGTGCTGGCCGACGAGGGCGTGGACGCCGGGCTGATGGGCCAGCGGATGCGCGACCTGGTCGCCCGGATCGGCGAGCACCTCAGCACTCCGCCGCGCGCCAGTGAGCAGGTCGGATGAGCGAGCGGACCGGTGGCGGGCGCGCAGTGGGCGAACCGGACGGCGACCGCCCGGAGGACACCGGATGAGCGCCACGGGCCAGGACTGGCACGAGGGCAGCCCCGAGCGGCTCTACGTGATCACGCGCGGTCGCAGCGGTCGGGTCGAGCAGACCACGTTCGACCTGGTCACCCTGATCGTCGCGCGTTCGGAGCCGACGCCCACGATGCAGCCGGAGCACGCGGCGATCCTGCGGATCTGCGGCTCGCCGCTGTCGGTGGCCGAGATCTCCGCCCACCTGCGGCTGCCGATCAGCGTGGTCACCGTGCTGCTGGCGGACCTGCTCAGCGAGAAACGGATCGAGGCCCGGGCCTCCGTCCCGAAAGCGATCCTTCCCGACCAAGCCCTGCTGGAGGCGGTGATACATGGACTTCAGAAGCTCTGAGACCGAATGGGGGCCGCAGCACGCGGATCTGCTCCCGGCCTCGGCCGCCATGGCGGTCAAGGTGGTGATCGTGGGCGGCTTCGGCGTCGGCAAGACCACCCTGGTCGGCTCCGTGAGCGAGATCCGGCCGCTGACCACCGAGGAGACGATGACGCAGGCCGGCGCGGGCGTCGACGACCTCGCGGGGGTCGAGCGCAAGACCTCCACCACGGTGGCGATGGACTTCGGCCGGATCAGCATCAACGACGAACTGGTGCTGTACGTGTTCGGCACCCCTGGGCAGGAGCGGTTCTGGTTCCTCTGGAACGGCCTGTTCGAGGGCGCCCTCGGCGCGGTCGTGCTGGTCGACACCCGCCGCCTGGAGGTCAGCTTCGACGTGATCGGGCGGCTGGAGGACAGCGGCGTGCCGTTCGTCGTCGCGGCCAACACCTTCGCCGAGTCGCCGACCTACCCGACCGAGGAACTGCGGGCCGCCCTCGACCTGCCCCCCGAGGTGCCGATCGTCAGGTGCGACGCCCGGACCCGCGAATCGAGCCGCGACGTCCTGATGGCGCTGATGCGCTACCTGTACGACCTCTCGGCCCCGTCCGCGCGGTGACCGTCCCGCGACGGCTCCTGCGCACCGACCTCACGACGACCGCCTCATGACACCCCCGGAGATACCGTGACCACCCCGTTCCGTGACGATGCCTCCCTCACCCCGCCGCCCGGCTGCCCCGCCCACGGGCTCGGCACCCACGGGCTCGGCGCCGACGGCCTGCGGCGGCTGTACGGGCCGGAGGCCGAGGCCGACCCGGCGGCCCTGTACGAGAAACTGCGCGCCGAGCACGGCGAGGTGGCGCCCGTCCTGCTGCACGGCGACCTGCCGGCCTGGCTGATCCTCGGTCACTCCGCGAACCTCACCGCCATGCGGACGCCCTCCCGGTTCTCCCGGGACTCCCGCCGCTGGACGGCGTTCCAGGAGGGCCGGGTCACCCCGGACTCCCCGCTGATGCCGGTGATCGCCTGGCAGCCGCTCTGCGTGTTCGCGGACGGAGCGGAGCACAAGCGCCTGCGCGGGGCGGTCACCGACGGCCTGAACCGGGTCGACCGGCGCGGGATCCGCCGGTACGTCACCCGCTTCGCCGACCAGCTGATCCAGGACTTCGGCCCGGCCGGCCAGGCCGAGCTGGTGGCCCAGTTCGCCGAGCACCTGCCGATGCTGGTGATGACCCACGTGGTCGGGATGCCCGAGGAGTACGGGCCCCGACTCGTCGAGGCCGCACGGGACTTGATGAAGGGCACCGAGACGGCCATCGCGAGCAACGACTACGTGGTGGCGACGCTGCGCCGGATGATGGACCGCAAGCGGGTGGCGCCCGGCGCCGACCTGGTGTCGTGGCTGATGCAGCACGAGGCGGGGCTCACCGACGACGAGGTGCTGGAGCACCTGCGGGTGGTGCTGCTCGCGGCGAACGAGACGACCGTCAACCTGATCGCCGACACGCTGAAGATGGTGCTCACCGACCGCCGGTTCCGCGCCCACCTTTCAGGGGGTCACATGACCCTGCCCGACGCGCTGGACCAGGTGCTCTGGGACTCCGCGCCGATGTCGCTGGTCGCGGGCCGCTGGGCCACCGGCGACACCGAGCTCGGCGGGCAGCAGATCAAGACCGGCGACATGCTCCTGCTCGGTCTCGCGGCCGGCAACGTCGACCCGGTCGTCCGGCCCGACCTGTCGAAGCCGCTGCACGGCAACCGTGCCCACCTGGCGTTCGGCGGCGGTCCGCACGAGTGCCCCGGCCAGGACATGGGCCGGGCCATCGCCGAGACCGGCATCGACATCCTGCTCACCCGACTGCCGGACCTGCAACTCGCCATCTCCGAGGACGAGTTGACCTGGACCTCGGCCTGGCTCTCCCGGCACCTGGTCGAGCTCCCGGTGCGTTTCACCCCACGGGCCAAGCCCGCCGGGGGAGCGGTGGCCGGGGCGGGTGCCGTCATCACGACACCGCCACCGCCGACGGTGGCACCCGCAGTGCCCTTCGCCCAGCCCGGGTGGCCGACCGCTCCGCCGGTCGGTGCGACCGCCACGGTGACGGTACCGCCGCAGCGCCGCAGCTGGTGGAGCGTCCTGATCGACCGGTTCCGGCCCTGACCCCGGGGCGGGCTCATCTGATCCGATGAATCGTCAGGAATCACGAGGTGGACGAACGCCACGGCCGGCAACCACGGCCAGGTCAGGCGCCTGCCGAGGTCGGCGGGCGGCTGCTGTGCGGACGTGGTGCGGCTCCGATTGCCGGGGGTGAGCGAGGGCGGCGCGGGGTTGGGCTCCGCGCCGTCCAGGCACTCGAATAGATCGGACAAGTATCAACAAGGACGGCAGGCGGGTCGGCAGAGTCATTGGCCTGAGGGAGTGTCCGGCGAACGGCTCCGGCCCACGGGCTCAGGCATCGTGAGCCGCCTCCGGGAGCGGCGTGTCCCAGTCCAGCAGACGTACCAGCTGCTCGTCGGGCTGGTTCGCGGGGCGCTCGGAGTCCCGGGGCGGGGCCGCGTCCTGGGACCGGCTGCCGGTCGGGGGTCGGCTCGCGGTGAGGCGGGCGCTGGTGGCGATGTTCTGTTCGGTACGGGGACGGCGGTGGTGTTCGTAGCGGGCGAGTGCGGTGTCGAGCGTCGGGGCGTCGCGGAGGGCCTTGGCGAGGACGAGGGCGTCCTCGAGGGCCATCGAGGCGCCCTGACCGGTCGCGGGGGAGGCGGCGTGGGCGGCGTCGCCGATCAGCACCACGCGCCGGCTGCGCCAGCGGGTGCCCGACGGCAGGTGGAGGGCGTTGGTGACCAGGAGGTCGTCGCCCGTTCCGGCGACGATGTCGGCGCAGGGGGTGCGGTCCGGGCGCAGGAGCGGTTCGAGCCGGTCACGCCACTGGGCGGGGGTGGTCCTGGCCCGGTCGTCGGCGTCGACGGGCGGGCCGGGGACGCGGGCGAACCAGAAGGTCTGGCCGGCGGGCGAGACCAGGTAGCCGAAGGCGACCTCGCTGCCGCGGACCATGGTGATCAGGTCGGGGCCGGAGGCGGGCGGCGGTGCGGCGGTGCTGTAGCCGTAGAAGACGCGCTGGCCCGCGTACTCGGGGCCGGGGCCGGACGGGTCGAGCCAGGTCCGCACCGTCGAGTGCAGGCCGTCGGCGCCGACCAGCAGGTCGCCGGTGGCCGTGCTGCCGTCGGCGAAGTGCGCGGTGACCGCGCTGTCGGTCTCGGTGACCGAGGTGAGCCTCGCGGCGTGCCGCAGGGCGATCCCGCGACGGTCGACCTCGGTCTGGAGTACGGCGCCGAGTTCGGCCCGGCGCAGGCAGCGGTAGCGGGCCAGCGGCCGGTCGGACTCGCCGAGCGGTACGGCGGCCAGTTCGACCCCGGTCGCGTCGAGGACGCTCATGCCGGTGACTTCGAAGCCGACCCCGGCGACGGCCCGCGCCGCGTCGAACCCGGCCAGGGCGCGCATGCCGTTGCTGGCCAGGGTCATGAAGGCGCCGATGTCCTCACCGGTGTCCGGGTGCGCCTCGTGGACGACGGGCTGGTGCCCGGCCTTGTGCAGCGCCAACGCCGCCGCCGTACCGGCGATGCCTCCTCCGATGACCACAACCCGCGCCATGTGCCGCCCCCTTCGTGCCCGTCCTGTCGCCGACCGGTCCATCCTCGCAGAGCTTTCCGGCCGGATCGGGCGGTCCGGGAGAGTGGGCAGCAGGATCGCCGGGACGGTACCGGTACGGAGGGCACCTCCCGGGCCGTCCGATCCGGCCGTGTGGCAAGATCACGGCATGTTGCGACTCACCGACTTCATCATCGACTGCCCGGACACCATGGAGCTGGCGGCCTTCTACGCCGAAGTGACGGGTCGTCCGGTCAAGAAGAGCAGCGACGACTTCTGGGCCGGTATCCAGTTCGGCGAGATCGAGTTGGCCTTCATCCGGGTGGACGACTACCGCGCCCCGCAGTGGCCCGACGGTGAGCACCCCAAGCAGTTCCACCTCGACTTCGAGGTGGACGACATCGAGTCCGAGCAGCGCCGCCTGCTGGCACTCGGTGCGACGCTGCTCCAGGACTCCGTGGGTCCCGAGGGGTACGGCTGGCGGGTCTACAGCGACCCGATCGGTCACCCGTTCTGCCTGTGCCGCAACAAGGGTGTCGTCTGGACCGACGAGGGTCCGACCTGGCCCTCGCGCGCCTAGGGCCGGTCGTCGAACTTCCGCCTGCCCCACGGCGTCTGGTGCGTGCTCTCGCCGCACCGGACGAAAGCCCAGGTACGACCCCAGTACGAGTGCTCCCGTCCGGCACGCCGAGAGCACGCACCGGACGCCGCAGGGCCGCCCTTCGGGCGACGACGGGAGTTCGACGACAGGCCCTGGCGCCGTGCCCGGCACCAGGTTCCGGCCGGCGTCGTCGGACCGGTCCACCGGGGAGCAGGCCGGGCCGGATGCGCCGACCGCACAGTGGGTGGGGCCGGGCAGCCGCCGGCCGAAATCGTCGTGACGGGGCGGCGCATGGACTGGTACCCATGCCTGCATGACCCATTTCGATGACCTGAGCCCGTACACCTACCTTGAGGACGACGACGAGGAGACCCTCTCGGTGGCGGACGGGTACGTGTCGTACGTGCCGGCCGGCCCACGCCTCAACGTGGGCTGGCTGGGCGACAGGTGTGAGCCGGGTCCGGTCGACGAGGTGTTCGCGGCCGCCCTTCGCGCGGTGGTCGACCACCAGCGGTTCAACGTGATGCGCGGGATGCACGCCTGCGGGCTCTGCGACACGAACCCCTACCGGGAGCCGGATACCTGGGACGAGGCCGTCCGGAGCGGGGCGCTGGGCTGTCACGAGATCCGTGTCCCCGGTGATGACGGCGTCGTCTACGCGGCGCCCCAGATGATCTGGCACTACGTCACCGCACACGGCTACCAGCCACCGGCCGCCTTCGCCGCCGCCGTCCTGGCCTTCGTGGCCGAGGGCGGCCATCTCGGCGAGCCGTCCTGGATCCCCGCCGACGCCCTCCGGGAGTAGCGGTGGGGGTTGGTGGCCCTCGACGTACGCGAGGCCACCCACGACCCCGCCTTCGCACCCTGGTCAGGGCCGGATCCGTGCACTGCCCGCCGTCGGTGGTCGGCGCCCGGATCGGGACCGGCTCACCCCGGTCCGGTGACGTCCAGCAGTTCGACGCCGGGGAACGTGACGACGACGACTCGGTGCGGCGGCTGGGGCAGGCGTCGACCATGTCGCCCGACCCGCGGCGGCCGCCATGACGAGACTCCGGCGGATCCGGCCGTGTCGTGGGACCTGCCGACGTCGGGCTCCGCCCCGCCGAACGGCCTGAAGGCCCGATGGCGAACGCTGCCGTAGGTATTGACGGACCGTCAGGAGCGGTGGAGACAGTCGGTTTGGGAAGGCCGTGGACTTTTGACTGCGGCGGCGTGCCCGTGCCGACCCCGCTGACCGACACTTGCCCTCGGCGCCCCGCGCGGGACCGGGTCGGCCGTCCGTCAGGGAGCCGTCGGCCGGGCCGCGCGCAGGTCGGCCAGGGAGTGGCGCTGACGTGCCCGGTCGTCGAAGTTCTCGGGCGCGAGCCAGGCCTCGAAACCGCGCCGGACGGCGGGCCACTCGCCGTCGGTGACGGAGAACCAGGCGGTGTCCCGGTTGCGGCCCTTGTACACCAGGGCCTGCCGGAAGATCCCCTCGAAGGTGAACCCCAGGCGTTCGGCCGTCGTGCGGGACGGGCCGTTGAGGCTGTCGCACTTCCACTCGTAGCGCCGGTACCCGAGGTCCTCGAAGACGTACCGCATGGCCAGGTACTGCGCCTCGGTCGAGATCGGACGGCGCTTCATCAGCGGGGAGAACATCACGTTGCCGATCTCGACCACCCCGTGCTCCGGGTCCTGGCGCATCAGCGAGAGGGTGCCGACCGCCGTCCCGGCGGCGAGGTCGATCACGGCGTAGTGCCGCGGGTCGGTGCCGGCTGCCGCCGCTTCGGCGTAGCGGTAGTACTCCGCCGCCGACTCGAACGGTCCGGCGTACATGTACGTCCAGTCCCGCTCGTCCGCCCCGCTGCGGTAGGCCGCGTGGAGCTCGGCCGCGTGCCGCTCCGGGTCCAGCGGCTCCAGCCGGCAGCGGTCGCCCTTCAGTGTGACGGCGGCGGGCCGGGGCCGGGGCGACCAGCCGGGCAGCGGATCGCCGACGGGCTGGTCGAATTCGTTGCGACGCACGGGCACTTGGCGCTCCTGGGGCAGTGGTGCGGAGGTCAGACCCCGCGGTCGAGGATCTTCACGGCGGTCAGGCACCCATTGTCGGCCCGGTCGGTCTCGACGTCTTGGAACCGGGCGGGATCGCGGTGCGAGCAGGGGATGGATCAGCAGGTCCTGGGCTTGACGGCGAACTCCGGGCCGTGCCGGTCCGGTGCGCGGGCGCCGTCTCGCGCAGCCGCGCGTACCAGGGGTACGGGTCCCGGCGGCCGGTGGGCGCGAACGTCCTGCGCAGCAGGCTGTCCGGCGTGAAGCCGGTGGTGGTCGGCACACCCGTCCCCTTCCCGAGGCGTCGCTCCCGTCGGCCGGCCGAAGGGCCCGGACGGAGCGATGGTGTGCGGTGGCCCGGGACCGGTGCACCTCTCTCCCGGATTCGACACCCGGCGGGAGGACGACCTGCGGCCGAACGGCCCAGGCGGGCCGACCGGCCGGGTCGGGCCCGGCGCCAGGGCCTGTCGTCGAACTCCCGTCGTCGCCCGAAGGGCGGCCCTGTGGCGCCTGGTGTGTGCTCTCGGCGCACCGGGCGGGAGCCCTCGTACTGGGTCGTCCTCGGGCTTTCGTCCGGTGCGGCGTGCGTGCGTGCCGGGTGTCGTGGGGCAGGCGGGAGTCTGGACGACAGGCCCTAGAGTTCGTAGTCCCGGGCCAGTTCCTCCCAGTGGATGCCGCGAAGTGCGAGGTCGGCGTTCTCACCTGACGGGACGTCGGGGACGGGCTGGAACCAGATCACGGTGAGAGCGGAGCGGTGCAGCGCCGGGTGGAGCTCGGGATCGATCACGGTCGACTCGAAGGCTCCGATGCAGGCCACCGGAGGCAGCACCTCGACCGGGCCGAACGCGCCGGCGGTCTGGTCCGGGTGGTCGAGGGAGGGCGGGACGAGATGGACCGGCGAGGAGAACGACCCGCTCTCCGCCATCCGCCGGAGGCCGCCGACCTTCAGGTCGTTGATGCGCTTGCACGGGTAGCCCTCCAGCATCCCCGTGTAGGTCGAGGACATCCGCAGGGTGGTGAGCGCGATCGAACGACCGGACGAGAGGACCACGTGGCTGAGCGACATGCCGACACCCTAGGGGCATGATCCGCTTCCGGTACACGCAGTTTGGGTGCCTCGGTTGTCGCCGGGTCCAGGCCGGCGGCGGCAGGTCCGGGTGGGGTTCGGCCGTGGTCCGTGCCCTGGTGACGGCGCCGTGGAGGGACTGCGGGTCGTGCGCTCGGGCAGTCAGGCGTGTGCGCACCCGGCCGCGAACCCGGCCCACCGAAGCCGCCCAGCGCACCACCTCGGGGCGTGGGGCCCGTCCGGAACCTGGGTCCTCAAGCGGGCCGAGCGCGCGGCTTCCCGCACCCCGAGGCGGTGACCGGCCCGTACCGGACGGCCGAGCTGTGCCGGGAGCCGGTGCTCCGACCCTGCGGCGGGGCGGCCGGTGTCCACCGGTGGCCCCGCCGCAAAGGGCGTCAGTCGGTGGGTAGTTGATCCATCCGGGCGAAGGAGTAGCCCCGGGCGAGCAGGCCCTCGATCACGCCCGGCAGGGCCTCGGCGGTCTGCGAGCGGTCGCCGCCGCCGTCGTGCATCAGGATCACCGAGCCCGGCCGGGTCTGTTCCAGGATGCTGCGGGTGATGGCGTCGGCGCCGGGCAGGGCCCAGTCGAAGGGTTCGACGTCCCACAGGGCGACGGTGGAGCCCCCGTCGGCCAGCCAGCTCAGCACCTCGGGGGTCCGTGATCCGTACGGCGGCCGGAACAGGCGCGGGCCCTCGGCGCCGACCACCTGGGCCACGGCGTCGTCGGTGCGGGCGAGTTGGTCCGCCAGCTCGGTCCGGGAGAGGTCGGGCAGGTACGGGTGGGACCAGGTGTGGTTGGCGATCTGGTGGCCCGCCGCGGCCATCCGGGACAGCTCCTCGTGGTGGGCCAGCGCGTGCAGGCCGACGCAGAAGAAGGTGGCCGGGACCTGGTAGCGGTCGAGCACGTCCAGGATCCGCCCGGTGTACGGCGGGTTGGGCCCGTCGTCGAAGGTGAGCGCCACCACCCGGTGCTCGCGGGAGCCGTGGGCCAGGCAGCGGCCGGCTTGGCGGAGCGCCTCGGTGGCGTCCTCGCTCTCGGCGATGGCGGCCTCCAGCTGGTCGACCCGGCCGGTGAGGGTGCCGCTCTCGATCTGCAGCCGGACCACCGTGGCGGGGTCGCGGGCGGCGGTGACGGCCAGCGTCAGGGCCGCGACCGAGCCGAAGGCGGGCCGCTCGGGCAGGGACCACGGGTCGGCCCGGTACAGGTGCAGGCCCGCGCTCATCAGGCCGCCGTCCAGCATTCCGTTGGTGCTGTCGACCACGGTCGCCAGCTCCTGCCCGGCGGCTCGGGAGCGGTCCCGGAGGCCGAGCAGATGGGCCGTCAGCTGGGGCACCCGGCCGGCCGCGACGTGCACCGGGGGTTCCACCGGGAGGCCCCGGTCGTCGACGACGGCGAGTTCGTAGCCGAGCTCGGTCCAGGCGATTCCGCAGTAGCGCATGGGGTGGATCTCCTCCGGTGGGGGCGCGAGGCAGTGTATGCCGCGGTGGGCGGACGGGGGCTGAACGGGGGGCTGTTCACCAGGCCAGCAGGCGGCGCAGCGGCTCCAGTTGGGACAGCGGGACGGGCCGGGCGGTCCAGGGCCGGCTGAGCCGGTCGTCCTCGGCGCGCGGCACCACGTGGACGTGCAGGTGGAACACGTCCTGCCAGCCGGCCGGGCGGTTGGCCTGAAACAGCGTCAGCCCGGCCGGGTCGAGCACCTCGCGCTGCCGGTGGGCCACCCTGCGGACCGTCCGCATCACGGCCAGCGCGTCCTGCTCGTCGATCTCCCAGAGGTCGGTGGCGTGCCGCCGGGGGATCACCAGGGTGTGTCCGGGGGTCACCGCCGTGATGTCCAGGAAGGCCAGGGTGTCCGCGTCCTGGTGGACGATCGCGGCCGGGAGGCGGCCGTCGACGATGGCGCAGAACGGGCAGTCGGCGGGCGCCGCCGGAGCGCCCGGCGTGGCGGTGGACGGGCTGGTCAGCGCACCGGCAGGTGGGTTCGGCGGGGTGGTCGAGGGGCTCATCAGCGGGGTGGCTCCGTTCGGTGACCGACGTCGCACCGGGGCCCCCAACCCGGGCTGATCCGGGTGGAGTTGGCCGGCACGAGCTTGATCGCCAGTCTTGACAGGCGGGCTGGGCCTGCCCATGATTACCGGCGTTAGGAAACCTTACTAACTAACGCCGGGGGAAAGTCAATGCCGGGTAGGTCCACCGCCGGTCCAGGAGAACGCCCGGACACCGTGACCGAAGTGACGGCCCGTCGGCCGGACCGCGCGGCGGTGCGGGCCAGGGTGGCCGTGCTCGGGGTGTTCTGGCTCTGCGGCGTGGCCCGGGCGCTCTGGAGCGCCTCGCTGCCCGCGGTCAACGAACGGCTGCACCTGACCGCCGGTCAGGTCGGGCTCGCCCTGCTGGCCGTGGGGGTCGGATCGATCGCCGTCATGCCGCCGGTGGGCCGGCTGTCCGACCGCTACGGCAGCCGCCGGCTGCTCCGGATCGGCGCCCCGCTCGCCGCCCTGACGGCGGCCGGCCCCGCGCTGGCGACCGGCTACCCGGCCCTGTTGGCTGCCGCCTTCGTGCTCGGGGTCGGCCTAGGCGCCCTGGACGTCGCGATGAACGCCCAGGCCATCGAGGTGGAGCAGCGCTACGGCCGCCCGATCCTGTCCTCGTTCCACGGCCTCTGGAGCCTGGGCGGGGTGATCGGCAGCGCGGTGATCGTCGCCGGACTCCACCTGCGGCTCCAGGCCCAGGCGCTGACCGTGCTGAGCGCCTGCGCGGCCGCCGCCCTCTACCTGCTCACCGGCCCCGCGCTGCTGGCCCCGGCCCGCCCCGACCGGGCCGCACCGAAGGCGGGGGAGCAGCCGCAGCGGCCGGCGGCCCCGCTCGGCCGGGGCATGATCGCCCTGCTCGGCCTGACCGCCACGGCCGCCTTCCTCGCCGAGGGCGCCGGCTACGACTGGGCGGCCCTGCACGCCGGGCGGGAACTCGGCGCGGACCAGGCCACCGCACCGCTCGCGTACACCGTCTTCGCCGCCGCGCTGACCCTCACCCGGCTGACCAGCGACCCGCTGCGGCACCGGCTCGGGCCGGTCCGCGGCATCGCCTGGGCCGGTGCCGTCGCGGTGCTCGGGTACCTGCTGGTGCTGGTGGCCCCCCTGCTGCCGGCCGGCCGGATGCCGCTGGCCTTCACCGGCTGGGCGGTCGCCGGGGTGGGTCTGGCGACCGTGGTGCCCGCCGTCTTCGGCAGCCTGGCCGCTCACGACGGGGCGGTCGGCCGCGGCCTGGCGTGGGTCTCCGCCTTCGCCTACAGCGGCAACCTGGCCGGCCCGGCCGTGATCGGCTTCATCGCCGGGGCGACCTCGCTCGGGGCCGCGATGCTGCTGCCCGCCCTGATGGCGCTGACCGTCGCCCTGGTCGGCCCGATCGCCCTGCGCCGGGCCCTGCGACCCTCCTGACCGCCCGTCGTCCCCGCCTGCCCGTCGACCCGTCAGCCGAGAAAGGCACGCACATGACCGCACCAGACCCGGGCCCCGCCACCGACCTGCTCGACGAGGAGCCCGTCGTCGGCCGCTCGACCCTGCGCCGGCTCGCCGCGGCCTGGCCCCGCCGGGCCACCATCCGCACCGACCTGGCCGCCGTGACCGACCCCGGCGCCTACGACCCCGACCTGCTGGACTACCCGCTGCACCTGCTCCCGTTCGCCGAGCACCCGCTCTTCCTGGCCGCCTCCGAGGAGCAGCGCCGGCAGGTGAACACGATGTCCTGGCTCGGCTACAACGAACGGGTCATCGCCGCCGAGGAGTTCGTCGCCAACCCGACCTTCGACAAGCTCGCGCACGGCGTCTTCCCGGGCGTGGACCGCTGGGAGGTGAAGGAGGCGGTCCAGCAGTCGCACGTGGACGAGGTCTGGCACTCGTACATGCACATGCTGGCCATGCAGCGCACCCGGCAGGCCCGCCGCCCGGAGGCCGAGCCGGACTACGGCCAGCCGGTCACCAACCGCACGCTGTACGCCCTCGCCGACCAGCACCCCGAGCGCTGGCAGCGCGACCTGCTGTACCTGCTGTGGACCGCCGTCGGGGAGATCAGCATCAACGGCTTCCTGGACCTGCTGGCCCGGGCCGACGGCATCCAGCCGATGCACACGCTGATCGCCCGGCTGCACGCCAGGGACGAGGCCGCGCACGGCCCGGTGCTGTACGAGCTGATGCGCGAGATCCACCCCCAACTGAACGCCGAGCAGCGCGAGTTCCTGATCGCGATGTTCCCCGCCGCGATCACCGCCTTCGGCGCCGAGGACTACCGGCTCTCGCTGCGCATCCTGGAGTTCGCCGGCATCCCGAAGGCCGTCGACATCATCGAGGACACCCGCAGGCTGCCCGGCAACGAACTGATGATGAACGACTTCTCCACCGTGCGAAGGCTGTTGGAGGAGTTGGGCATCAAGGACCGAGTGGAGTACGACTTCCAGTGATCCTCACCGGACCGGAGATCACCGAGGCCAACGCGGACGGCCGGATCGCGATCGCCCCCTTCCGCGCCGACCAGGTGAACCCCAACAGCTACAACGTCCGTCTCGGCGACACCCTGCTCTGCTACACCGACGAGACCATCGACGCCTACCGTCCCAACCCCACCGCCGAGCTCCGGATCCCGGACGAGGGCTACGTGCTCCGGCCGGAGCAGCTCTACCTCGGCCACACCATGGAGCGGGTCGGCTCCGACCACTACGTCCCGCTGTTGTTCGGCCGCTCCTCGGTCGGGCGGCTCGGGCTGTTCGTCGAGATCACCGCCCCGATCGGCGACATCGGCTTCCACGGCCAGTGGACACTGATGCTCTCGCCGGTCCGCCCGCTGCGGGTCTACCCGGGGATGAAGATCGGCCAGGTGATGTTCTTCGTCGCGCTCGGCGAGGTCGACCTCTACCGGGGCAAGTACCAGTCCTCGGAGGGCCCGCAGGAGTCCCGCTACTGGCACGACCGGGTGGGGGCGCGGTGATCCTGACCCGGGAGGCGATCCTCGCGGCCGTGGACAGCGGCGAGGTGCTGATCGACCCGTTCGACCGCGAGCAGGTCTCGCCGAACGCCTACGACTGGCGGCTCGGCGAGCGGATCCGGATCTGCGCCGGGGAGCTGGACGCGGCCCGGCCCACCGTCTTCGAGGAGCGGGTGATCCCGCCGGAGGGGATGCTGCTCGAACCGGGGCAGCTCTACCTCGGTGTCACCCACGAGCGGACCGGCTCGGAGCGGTACGCCCAACTCATCAACGGCGACCACACCATCGGCGCGCTCGGTATCTGGGTGCACGTCTCCGCACCGCTGGGCCACCAGGGCCACGCCATCCACTGGACGCTGGAGATCCGGGTGGCCCGGCCGGTCCGGGTGTACCCGGGGATGCGGTTCGGAAAGATCGTCTTCCTGGACACCTTCGGGGCCGGCCTCAGCTACCAGCTGACGGGCCGTAAGTACACCCGGACGCCGGGCATCGACATCTCCCGGCTGTACGAGGAACTGGCCGCGCCCGAGGGGGTGTCATGAAGGTGATCACCGGGCTGGACCTGCCGGCCGGCAGCCCAGGCGGCAGCGTCGAGCTCCTGAAGGACCTCTACCTCGGGCCCCGGCCCCCGGTGCCGGCCGAGGTGTTCATGCTCGAAGGGCCGCCGGGGGCGGTGCCGGGCGGGCCGGTGCTGCTGGACGTCCCCGGCAAGCAGCTGGCGGGCCCCGGCTTCTGGGCCTACGTCGACGACCTCGCCGCCGCGCTCCGGAAGAGCTTCGTCCCGGGCGCGGCGGGCGTCCTGCACCTCCAGCACCTCGCGTTCGGCGCCACTCCCGCGCTGCTCCGGGCGTTCCCCGGCACGCCCGCACTGGCCCTGGTGCACGGCACCGACCTGCTGTTCGCCGCCGACCACCCGACCCAGCTGGAGGTGCTGCGGGAGGCGGCCGCCGCCGCCCGCCGGATCGTGGTCCCGACCGGCGCGATGGCCGACCGCCTGCGGGAGTTGGCCCCGGTGGCGCCGGAGCGGATCGTCCCGATTCCGTGGGGCATCCCCGACCGGCTGCTCCGGACACCGCCCGCCCGCACCCCGCGCGGCGACGGACCGCTCCGGGTGCTCTACGCCGGGCGGCTCACCACCGAGAAGGCCGACGCCGAGTTGCTCGCCCGCCTCGCGGCGGTCCCCGGCGCCGCCCTGTCGGTGGCCGCACCCCGCGCCGAGTACCACGCGCTGGCGGCGCTCGCCGACCTGACGGGCGTCCGCTACCTCGGCTGGCTCGACCGGCCCCGGCTCTGGGGTGCGTTCGCCGAGCACGACGTGCTGGTGGTGCCCTCCAACCGGCTGGAGGCCTTCGGCCTGGTCGCGGTCGAGGCGCAGGCCTGCGGACTGCCGGTGCTGTACCGGCCGGTGCCCGGGCTGGCCGAGGTGCTGGGCGGATCGGCCCTGGCCACTCCCGCCGCCGACGGCCGGCCCGCCGCCTTCACCGCCGCACTCGGCGAGTTGGTCCGCGACCCGACCGCCCTGGCCGACCTGCGGACGGCGGGCCTGCGCAACGCCGCCCGCTTCCCGCTGTCCCGGACCGCCCGCGAACTGCGCGCGCTGTCCGACCGGCTCGACTGACCCCCACTCAGGAGCGTCCCGCATGAGCACACCTCCTCCCACCGCCGCCCCCCGGCTGATCGCCACCGACCTGGACGGCACGATCGTCCGCAGCGACCGCACGGTCTCGGCCCGCACCATCGCCGCCTTCGCCCGGGTCGAGCGCGCGGGCGGGCGGTTCGTCCTGGTCACCGGCCGCCCGCCGCGCCTGATGGACGAGATCGCCGAGGTCTTCGGCCACCGGGGCGTCGCGATCTGCTCCAACGGAGCGTTCCGCTACGACCTGCGCTCCCGCTCGGTGACCGCCGAGCACGCGATCCCGGTCGAGGTGCTCGGCGAGACCGCCCGCCGCCTGCGCGCCGCCGTCCCCGGCATCGGGCTCGCGGTCGAGTACGCCCACGAGCTGGCCGGCGACGAGCACTACGAGGCGGGCGACTGGGACTCCGACACCACCGTCCAGCGCCGCCCCGACACCGACCTGTTCGGCCGGCCCGCGCCCAAGCTGATCGGCCGTCACCCCGAGCTGTCGGCCGACGAGCTGCTGGCGCTGGCGGCCCCCGTGGTGGGCGAGCTGGTGACGGTCTACCACTCCAACGGCGAGCGCCTGGTGGAGGCGGTCGCGCGGGGCGTGAGCAAGGCGTCCGCGCTCGGCGAGCTGGCCCGGCGCGAGGACATCACCCCGGAGCAGGCCGCCGCGTTCGGGGACATGCCCAACGACCTCCCGATGATGGCCTGGGCCGGCACCTCGTACGGGGTCGCCAACGCGCACCCGGACGTGCTGGCCGCCGTGGACCACGTGATCGGCAGCAACGACGAGGACGGGGTGGCGGCCGTGCTGGAGGCGCTGTTCGCCGAGTCCTGAGCCGTCCGTCCGTCCCTCGAGAGAAGGTGCCCGTCATGAGTGAACTCCACCGGCTGGTCAACGCCTGCCTGCTCCCCGGCCTGCCCGCCGGACCGGTCCCCGACTGGGCCCACCAGGGGCTCCGGGCCGGCCTGCCCGGCTTCGCGCTGTTCCCGCCGGATCCCGGCTCCGGAGCCGGCGCACCGCCCCGGGAGCTGTTCCGCGCCACCGCCGCCGCGCTCCGGGCGACCGCCCCGGACGCGCTGATCGCCGTCGACGAGGAGGGCGGCGACGTCACCCGGCTGGAACACGGCACCGGCAGCTCCTACCCCGGCAACCTCGCCCTCGGCGTGGCCGACGACCCCGCCGCCACCGGCCTGGTCGCCGCCGCCGTCGCGGCCGACCTGCGGGCGGCCGGGGTCAACCTCAACCTGGCACCCTCGGTCGACGTCAACAGCGACCCGGACAACCCGGTGATCGGCGTCCGTTCCTTCGGCGCCGACCCGAAGCTGGTGGCCACCCACGGCGCGGCCTTCGTCCGCGCCACCCAGGGCGAGGGCGTCGCGGCCTGCGCCAAGCACTTCCCCGGCCACGGTGCGACCAGCACCGACTCGCACCGCGGCCTGGCCGTGGTCGACTGCGACCCGGAGACCTTCCGGAGCCGCGAGCTCGCGCCGTTCCGGGCCGCCGTCGAGGCCGGCGTGCGGAGCGTGATGGCCGCTCAGGTGCTCTTCCCGGCGGTCGACCCGGTGCACCCGGCCAACACCAGCCGCATCCTGCTGCACGAGGTGCTGCGCGAGGAACTCGGCTTCGAGGGCGTGGTGATCGGCACCGCCCTGGCGATCCTCGGCCCGGCCCCCGCCGAGGAGTTGACCCGGGCGGCCGTCGACTCGCTGCGGGCCGGCGCCGACCTGCTGCTGCTCGGCCCGGCGGACGGCGAGCGCGTCCACCGCGACCTGGTGGCCGGACTCGCCGAGGCCGTCCGCAGCGGAGCCCTCGCGCCGGAACTGCTGGCACAGGCCGCCGCCCGGACCGCCCACCTGCGCGCCTGGGCCACGCCGCCGGACCGCGGCGCCGGGCTGACGGCGGCCCGGCGCGCGGTCCGGGCCGAGGGCGCGGTCGCCCTCGCCGGGCCGGCCACCGTGGTGGAGGTGGGCGCCGACGCCGGCCACCCGCTGGGGGTGGCGACCGGTGGCGGCCTGGCCGAAGCACTCGGGCGGCTCGGCCGGTCGGCCCGGACGGTGCACGCGTCGGCGGCCGCGGTGGCCGGCGAGATCCTGGCCCTCGCCGCCGGGACCGCGCTGGTCCTGGTGGTCCGGGACGCCCGCCGGGCGCCCGCGCAGCGGGCGCTGGTCGGGGAACTGCTGGCCGCCAGGCCGGATGCCGTACTGGTGGCCCTCGGGATGCCGGAGGACGCCGAACTGACGTCGGGTCCGGTGATCCGCGCCTACGGCGCGGGCGCGGTCAACACGCAGGCCGCCGCCGAACTGCTGGCGGGCGTCGGGGGCGCCTGACGCTACGGCGCCGCCACCGGCGGAACGGCAGCGGGCCGCACCACGCCCGCCACCGGCATCCGCTGAAGGGACGTCAGCCGGACCACCGTGCCCGGACGGGGTGCGTGCACCACCAGGCCGTCGCCCACGTACAGGCCGACGTGGGTCGCCTCGGCGAAGTAGATCACCAGGTCGCCGGGGCGCAGCGGGGCACCGGTGGGCACCCGGGGGAGCTGCGCCCACTGTTCCTGGCTGGTCCGGGGGATGGTCACCCCGGCGGCGTCCCAGGCCCGCGAGGTCAGCCCGGAGCAGTCGAACTCGGCTGGCCCGGTGGCGCCCCAGACGTACGGGCTGCCCAGGTGGGCGAGGGCGTAGGCCACCGCGCGGTGGGCGGTCGGGTCGGCCTGCAGGTCGGCGGGGAGCGTGCCCTGGTACAGGCCCGGGCGCCAGCTGCCGTCGCCGAAGCGGGTCGCGAGGTCGCCGCGGAGCTCGCCCTGCCGGTGCGTCAGGTCGCCCCGGCCGGCCTCCGTCCGGCGGACCTCGTCGGCGGCGGCCGCGTCGGCGGTGCGGGCGGCGTCCGCCAGCTGGGCCCGGGCCTGGCGCACCTCCTCGGCCTCGCGGTAGCGGCGGGCCAGCGCGTCGGCGCTGAGCCGCTCGTCGCGCCAGCGCTCCAGGCTCTCCTCCGGCGTCGAGCTCAGGAAGGTGGCGAGGCGGGTCAGGCCGCCCTGCATGTACTGGGCCTGGGCCAGGCCGTTGAGCAGGTCGCCCAGCATCTCCTGGCGGACCCGGCCGGCTTCCGCGAGCTGCTCGGCGGCGACGGCGTCCTGGTGCAGGCGGGCGGAGTCCGCCTGCAGGGCGGGCAGCCGCAGGTCGGCCTGCTGGATGGCGACGGCGGTGTCCACCCACTCCCGGACGGTCTCCGCCGAGGGCGCGGGCCCGGGCGCGGCCACCGGGGCCGGCGCCCCGTCCGGTCCGAGCGGCCCGGTCGCCGGGAGGAGTTCCTCCGCCGCGACCGGGCCGCCCGCACTGGCCGGGGGGTCCGGCAGCGGCCGGGCGGACGCCGAGGCGCAGCCGAGCACGGCGGACGAGCCGAGGACGATCGCGATGATCAGGCCCGCCGCCGTGCCACTTCGTCGGTGAGTGCGAGTAGTGGAGGTCACCCGTACCAAGGAGTCAGAACAACGGCCGGTCGGGCCGGAGGGACACCTGCTAGTCCCCCGGCCGGGGGACCTCCGCTGGGCCGTCCGGCCCCGAGGGGGTGTGACCGCGGGTCAGCTCCGCGGCTCGCCGATGTTGACCAGCCAGGTGATGCCGAAGCGGTCCGTGCACATGCCGAAGACGTCGCCCCACATCTGCTTCTCCAACGCGACCGAGACCGTCCCGCTGCCGGACAGCTCGGCCCAGTAGCCGCGCAGCTCGTCGGCGTCGTCCCCGCTCACGCTCACCGAGATGTTGTCACCGGGCTGGTAGGACATACCAGGCGGGGTGTCGGCGGCCATCAGGGTGAAGCCGCGGTCGGTCTCCAGCATGCCGTGCATGACCTTGTCCGCGATGTCGCCGCCCTGGCCGAACTCGCCGAAGGTGTTCACCGTCAGGGTGCCGCCGAAGACCTCCCGGTAGAACTCCAGGGCCTGGCGGGCCGTGCCGTCGAAGCTGATGTACGGATTGAGTCGAGAAGGCATGATGTCCCTTTCGTGTCGTTATGCCGTACCTCGAAGACTAGGAGAGCACTCCGCCCAGGGCCACGACCACGGGCCGGGCGACCCGACGACCGGACGGTCCGTCAGTTCCTGGAGCGGAGGGTGGTCAGTCGATGCAGAACTCGTTGCCCTCGATGTCCAGCATCGGGATGCAGGAGTCGGTGCCGTCGTACAGGGTCCGCACGTGCACCGCGCCGAGGGGGACCAGGCGGGCGCGCTCGGCCTCCAGGGCGGCGAGGCGTTCCTCGCCGACGAGGCCGGTGCCGACCCGGACGTCCAGGTGCACGCGGTTCTTGGCGGCCTTGCCCTCGGGGACGCGTTGGAAGTAGAGGCGCGGGCCGACGCCGGAGGGGTCGGTGCAGGCGAACCACGCGTCCCGCCGCTCGGGCGGCTGTGCGTGCTGGTAGTCGTCCCAGGTGGCGAAGCCCTCCGGGGGCGGCGGGACGACGTAGCCCAGGACCTCGCACCAGAAGCGGGCGAGGCGTTCGGGTTCCGCGCAGTCGAAGGTGACCTGGAATTTCTTGATCGTCGGCATCGGCGGACCCTATCAACAGCGCGGACCGGGGGAGTACGCCGCGCGCCCGAGGTGAGTACCGGTACTCAGGCCGACGGCGGTGGTGGTCCGGGAGGATGGGGTGACCGCCCGCCCGACGCGACGAAGGACTCCCGCCATGCTCAGCCGGATCGCCAGTGCGTTGGTACCCGTCCTCGGCCGACTGTCCGTCAGCTCGGAGGTGGCGGGGCCGGTCGCGCCGGGCAGCATCGTGGTGGCCAACCACAGCTCGCTCGCCGACCCGGGGGTGGTGCTGGCCGCGCTGCGGCGGGTGGGCACCGAGCCGGTGGTGATGGCGGCCGCCGGGCTGTGGCGGGTGCCCGGGCTCGGTGGGGTGCTGCGGGCCGGCGGACACATCCCGGTCCGGCGCGGTTCGGCCCGGGCGGCCGAAGCCCTGGATGCCGCCGCCACCGCCCTTGCCGAGGGCCGGGTGGTGCTGATCTACGGCGAGGGCGGGCTGCCGAAGCGCCGGGACTCCCGGGACGCCGCGCCGGTCGCGTTCCGGACCGGGTTGGCCCGGCTCGCGGCGGCGAGTGGTGCTCCCGTGGTGCCGCTCGGCCAGTGCGGCGCCCGCCGGCTCAGCTCGGGCGGCACGGCCAAGCAGGTGGCCGGCTTCGCCACCGCCCCGCTGCGCCGCCCCAGCCTGCACGTGCACCTCGGTGCCCCGATCCGGCTGGCGGGCGACACCTCCGAGGCGACGGCGACCGCCCACCTGGCCGTCACCAGGGCCTGGCGCACTGCGGAACAGCGGCTGCCCGACCGGTCGGTGGGGTAGGTCAGTCCTCGACGGGCGAGAGCTCGGCCATCTCGGACCACCCCTCGGAGGGCGTGTCGACGTAGATGATCTGCGGCTTGGTGGCGATGGTCTTCGGCAGGACGGCCATCGCGGTCCTGAAGTGGTCGGAGTTCACGTGCACCGTGCCCGCGTCGGCGGACTCGAACGCCTCCAACAGGACGTACTGGTCGGGGTTCTCGACACTGCGGGACCACTCGAAGAAGACGTTGCCCGGCTCCGCGCGGGTGGCCCGGGTGAACGCCTCGACCTGCGACATCCAGCTGTCGCTGTACTCGGGCCGGGCGGTGAACTTGACGGTGATCAGGATCATGCGGTTCTTCCTCCGAACGGGACGGGGCGGGGACATGCCCGACCCGAGCCTAGCCAAGGGTGCGGGGCGGGCGGTCTGTTCGTCTGTCGTCCGACCGTGCGACCTCCGACGGGTGGGCATGTGCCGGAAGTGTGTGCCTCGGGCCGTGTTGCTGACGCAGTGCGGTCATTCCGCTACGGTGACGGCACACGTGAATCGCCGGAAGGGCGGAGAGTCCATGAGTGGACAGGACGCGGGATCGGGCGGCGGGACGTCGCGGCCGAAGGTCCGCCCGGCGTGCGGCGGCTCCGGGGCGTGGGTCTGATGCGCCCGGTGTTCGAGTGCCTGGAGTGCGGCGCCCACTACCTGCCGCCCGAGGACCTGCGCTACGGCGACGGCACACCGGCGAGTCCGGTGTGGTGCAGCCCCTGCCAGGTGGTGATGGCCCGGCGCGGAGTCGCCGAGCCGAAGCCGGCCGCGATGCTCGCGCTGGTCGCCGCCCGGCAGGCGCTGACCGCCGCCACCGCGGCGCAGGCTGCCAGGACCGAGGCCCCCACGGTGGACGTACGGCCGACCCGGCCCGCCCGGACGAAGCGCTCCACGGCCGGCCCGACCCGGGCCCGGGGACGCTCCCGGCTCCGCTGACCCGTCGTCCGTTCCACGGGTCTCGCGGTACCGGAATCTGCTGCGGACGGCCGTCGGACATCTGTACGATCGCTGCCCTGGTGACCCGGTCCGGTCGCCCGGCGGTCCGTCAGAGGCCGCGACTCCCACCAGTGTCCAGGAACCGATTCCCTTGTCGAACGACACCGGCGAACCGTCCGCCGCCGTGCCCGCCGCCCCGCCGCCGTCCGCCGACCCGTTCGCGGCTCCGGCCCCCGGGCCGGCCGACCGGCCGTCGGCCGACCGTACGGCTGAGCAGAGTTGGAGCGGTTTCGCCGTCACCGCTTTCGTCCTCGGCCTGGTCGGATTCGTCCTCCCGCTGTGGGCGTTCTCGGCCGGGTTCGCCGTCGCGGCGCTGCGCCGCAGGAAGCGGCGGCCCCAGCGCGGCTTCGGTCTGGCGGTCACCAGCCTGGTGCTCGCGGTGGGTCAGTTCCTGGCGACCGTCGCGCTGGTGCTGCTGGTCCTGGCGGTCCACACCCAGCTGACGGCCGGTCCGGAGCGCGGGCCCGACGGCCGGCCGCTGGCGGCCGGCCCGGCCGGTGAGTGGTACCTCCGGGCGGGGGACTGCATCAGGGAGCAGCTCGACCAGCAGCCGGACATGTCCACCGACGTCACGGTGGTCCCGTGCGACGAACCGCACCGCACGGAGATCTACGCGGCGGTCGGCATCCCCGGTGGCCTCGCCTACCCCGGCGAACAGGCCGTCGCCGAAGCCTCGCAGACGGTCTGCGACGAGAAGTTGGACACCGAGCCCCGCGCCCTCATGATGCAGTCGGACAGCGCCGTCGGGTCCTACATCTTCCCGCAGGCCGCCGGTTGGTGGCTGGCCCACGACCACGAGACACTCTGCTTCTTCTCCACCTCCGAGGAGTGGTCGGGCGACCTCTGACGGTCAAGCAGGTGCGGGGCACGGACAGTTGGGTAATCGTTCACGGGAGGACCACCTCCCGGGGGTGAGCCATTCGGCCGGGGCCGGGAGCCTCGGGGCGCCCCTGACGCATCAACCCTGGGACGGACATCGTGACCGAATCGCCCGCACACCGGTGGCACCGCAGCCTTCCGCTCCTGCTCGTGGCCGGGCTGGCGCTGGCCGCCGGCACCCTGACGGCGGGTCCGGCCCACGCGGCCCCGGCGGACGACATCCGCATCAACGAGGTGGTCACCACCGGCGACGTGAACGACTCGGTGGAGCTGTACAACAAGGGCACCGCCACGGTCGACGTCTCGGGCTGGATCCTCAAGGACGACGACAACGGGTCCAAGTACAAGATCGCCTCGGGCACCAGCCTGGCCCCGGGCGCGTTCCGGGCGTTCGACGTGCACGGCTCGTTCGGGCTGGGCTCGGCGGACAAGGCGCGGCTGTACCTGGCGGACGGCAGCACCCAGGTGGACAGCTTCAGCTGGAGCAGCCACTCCGCCCCGTCCTGGTCCCGCTGTGCCGACGGCACCGGCGCGTTCAAGTCGGCCGCGCTGACGCTCGGCGCCCCGAACGCCTGCGGCGGCAGCGGTGGGAGCACCACGCCGGTGGCCTGGCCGGGCAGCAGCTCGGTGACGACCGCCGACGCCTCGAACGTCTTCGGCGAGGACCTGAGCGGCCTCTACCAGGAGGGCGCCGTGTTGTGGGGCGCGCAGAACTCCGGGAAGCTCTGGCGCCTGGTCGGCAACGGCTCCGGGGGATGGAAGCCGGACACCGCGAACGGGTGGTCGGCGGGCAAGACGCTGCGCTTCCCGGGCGGTTCGGGCTCCGCCGACAGCGAGGGCGTCACGCTCACCGGCGCCGGTGCCACCGGCGGGGTGTTCGTGGCCAGTGAGCGCAACGGCGACGTGTCCGGCACCAGCCGGCTGTCGGTGCTGCGGTACGACGTCAGCGGGACGGCCACCTCGCTGACCGCCACCCGGGAGTGGAACCTCACCTCCGACCTCCCGGCGGTGGGCTCCAACGCGGGCTTCGAGGCGATCACCTGGGTCCCCGACAGCTACCTGACCGGCGCGGGCTTCAAGGACGCTTCCACCGGCGCCGCGTACAACCCGGCCGGCTACGGCGCGCACACGGGCGGGGTGTTCTTCGTCGGCGTCGAGGGCACCGGCGCGGTGCACGGCTACGTCCTGCTGGAGGGCGGCGGCTACACCCGGGTCGCCACCGTCGCCAGTGGCATGAGCGGCGTCATGGAGCTGCAGTGGGAGCCGCAGGCCGCCCGCCTTTGGGTGGTCTGTGACGACACCTGCAGCGGCCAGCACCGCACCATGCAGGTGAACTCCGCCGGGGCCTTCGCGGCCACCGCCGTCTACAACCGCCCCAGCGGCATGGCCAACCTGAACAACGAGGGCTTCTCGGTGGCCGGTGCCGCCGAGTGCGTGGGCGGCTCCAAGCCCGTGTACTGGTCCGACGACAGCAACACCGGCGGCCACGCGCTGCGCAAGGGCAGCATCACCTGCTGAACCGCCCGGCCCGATCCCCCACTGCGGCCCCGCCCCGACCGGGACGGGGCCGCAGTGCTGCCCGGGAACGGCGCGGGGGCGACCCTGCGTGCCCGATTGTCCGTGCGAGCCGCTAGCTTTTCCGCATCACCGCACGGAGTGTCCGATTCCCTCCGGCTCTGCGGTGGTTCTTGACGACTTGTACGAGACCGAGGTGGGGACCGATGGGCTGGTTGGCGGCGGGCGAAGGGTACGAAGTTGCCCTGGTGGAGGGCCGGGTGACGGCACGTTCGACGGGGGGCCGGGGCGCGCGGCAGTTGAAGACGCTGCCCAAGGCGGTGCGCGAGCACCCCGAGACCGACCGGCTGCGGCGGTTCGCCGAGTGGCTGGACCGGCACGCCGCCTCGTGTGTCGCCCAGGTGGACACCTGGATGGTGTCCTCGCTGCCGGTCCCGTCCGGCCTGCTGGCCCGGGTCTGGCCGGACGAGGCGTGGCAGGCCGCGCTGCGCGACCTGGTGGTGGTCGGCACCGACCCGGACGAGGTCGGCTTCCTCCGGGACGCGACCGCCGACGGTGAACTCCGGCTGGTCGACCTGGACGGCGAGACCGTCCGGATCTCGCCCGCCACGGTGACCTTCCCGCACCCCGTCCTGCTCCCCGACCTCGACGACCTGCGCGAGTTCGCGGCCGAGCTCGGCCTGGTCCAGGGCGTCGAGCAGATCCACCGGGCCACCTGGCTGCGGCCCGCCGAACTCGCCGAGAACACGGTCGAGGTGAAGGACTTCGCCGGCGGCCGCTACCCCTCGCGGTTCGGCCTGGCCGCCCGCGCCTCGGCGCTCGGCTACCGGGTCTCCGGCGGCTACGCGACCTCCCGGGTGCGGGACGGCGGCGGCACCGTCGAGGCGCACGTGTGGATCGGCGAACCGTACTGGGACGGCGACTCCGAGACCGGCGGGCTGAGCTGGCACGACCAGGACGGCCGGGCGATCCCGCTGGCCGGGGTCGGGCCGGTCGCCTGGTCGGAGGGGATGCGGATGGCCGCGGCGCTGTACGCCGGGCGCACCGTCGAGGAGGGCAAGGGCGCATGAGCGAGGACACCAGGGGAGAGACGGCGGAGATGACGGAGCACCAGGCGGCCGAACTGCTGCTGGCCGGCGCGGTGCTGCCGCCCGGCACCGAGGGCGCGGGCGAGCGGGCCGTGCCGCTCACCGCGCGCAGCTACCGCCACCCCGGCCTGGACGACCGGATCGTGGTCCGGCTGGTGGCCGGGGAGCTCGGCGCCGCCGAGGACCTCGCGGTCGGCTACCTCGGCCTCCAGCCGGCCGCCGGGCCGGCCGAGGTCGGGCTCGGTCTGCGGCAGGCGCTCGGCTTCCCCGAGTGGGTGCTCGCGCACCACCCGGCGGACGGCCACCACGCGCTGGGCATCATGCCCGAGCTGGAGCGGATCGCCCGGCAGGCGAAGTCCAAGCCGAAGGCCGCGCTGGACGCCTACCAGGAGCTGGCCGGGCGGTTGAGCGCCGCCGTGCCGCACTTCCTGCCGACCTACTACGAGCAGGCCGGCCGGGTCTTCCTCGGCCTGGAGAACGCCACCTACGCCGCGCAGCTGTTCAGCAAGGCCCGCCGGGCCGAGGCGCAGCACGGCCTGACGCTCGACGAGGACCGGCTGGACGCGGTCTTCCTGGAGTTCGCGCTGGCCGGCGCACTGCCCGTCAAGGTGCTGAGCGGGTACGGAAAGGAGCTCGCCGCCCGGGTGCCGGCCCAGGAGGCGTTCGAGCGGTTCCGGCTGCTCTGCGTGCGCCGTACGGCGGGCGGGCTCCAGCCGTCCGCGCAGATGGCGACCGACCTGCGGAAGCTGGCCCGGGCGGCGGGCACCGACCCGGACGCCGCCGAGGGCGCGTACCTGGCCGAACTGCTCACCCTGCCCGCCACCCTGCGGGCGGCCGGCGGCTGGTGGAAGAGCCACCGGCCCGCGCTGGTCTCGCTGGCCCGGCGCGACGCCGCCGTCCGGGGGCAGCTGCTCGACCTGATGCCGACCGGCGACGACCGCGAACTGCCCGGCCTGTGGGTGGAGATCCTCACCGAGTCCGGCGCGGACGCCGGTCTGTGCGGCGGGGCGGCGGAGCGGCCCGCCGACGGCAGCGCGGGTTGGTACGGCCGGTTCACCGCCTGGCGCGACCGGGGCTGGCGGCGCCCGCCGCGGATCCTCGCGCTGTACCCGCTGGTGGACCGGATGGCCGAGCAGCTGCGGGCCGAACTCGCGCGCTCCGGCGGGGCGTTGCCGATCGTCGAGGCCGACGTCGACCTGCTCGACCAGCTGCTCACACTGGGCCTGCCGGTGGCCGATCCCGGGGAGCGCGCGGTGCTCGGCCTGGAGGACTGGGCCCAGGACGAGGAGGGGCGCCGGGACCTGCTCGCGGTGGAGGCCGACCCACGGTTCCGGCCGGCCTTCCGGCACGGTGTGCAGCGGATCTCCGACGACCACGAGGGCCGGATCGCGCTCGGCGTGCTGGTCCGCTCCCCGGGCGGCCGCCCGATGCTCGCCGAGTGGATGGCGCAGGTGGCCGGGGAGTCGGCGGCCGCCGGTCTGCCCGGCCTGCCGGACGCGCTGTCCCGGCTGCGCCGGCTGCCGGGCGAGGTGCTGGCGCTGGCCGAGCCGGAGGTCCGCGCGGCGACCGGCTTCGACCTGTCGCAGACCCTGGCCCGCACCCTGCGCGGCGGCATCCTGGACGAGCTCGGCTGGCCCGCCTGGGACGAGGCGGCGGCAACCCTGGTGCCCCGTAAGGACGTCGACGAGATCGTGGTCGCCGACGCCTGGCCGCACCTGATCGCGGCCGGCCCCGCGCAGGCCCGGGTGCTCGGCGCCGAGGGCACCGTGCTCACCCACGACCTGCGCATCCCCGCCGGTGACTTCAGGGGCAACGACACCGGGTTCCTGTACGTGGACGGCTCGCTGCTGGTGCAGTGGAACTCGCAGAGCAACCAGTACCGGGCCACCGGCTACTGGCACACCGCCGCCGACCGGACGTTCACCATGCCGGAGAGCACCACCATCCGGGGTATGCGCACCACCTACCTGGGCTCGATGCGCAGCTTCGGCCTGCCGCTGGCGGGCGGCGGCCTGACCACCGGCGAGGGCGTCGTGCACGTCGGCGACACCGCACTGCCGGGCGACCGGCAGGTGATCAGTGACGGCACCTCGTTCTGGGTCTGGGCCGACCCGGGCGGCGAGGACCCGTACACCTGGCTGGAGTACGACCCGGCGACGGGTGCCCTGGGCCGGGCCTCGCTGCCCGCCTTCCTGGCCGACGCGCTGCGCGGCGCCCCGGCGGGGAGCATCTTCCAGAACGGCTGGGTGCTGCCCGCCCCCGACGGTGTCGACGGTCCCGGCGCGGCCCCGGTCGGCGGCCTGCTCGGCTGGCGCATCGTCAAGCACCCCGACGGCACCCGCCGGGGCGAGGACCTGGCCGGGAACGCCGTCACCGTGCCCGCCGACGCGGACGCGCCCAACCGGCTGCTGATCTTCCCGGGTGCCGACCGCCCGACCGCCGTGGTCCGGAGCAGCTACCGGGTCCGGCTGTACGACGCGGACGGCACCGTCACCGCCGAGGCCCGGACGGACGACACCCCCGGCACCTTCGCCGAGGGCACCCTGATCCTGCCGCCGGTGCGCTACTGGCACTTCCTGCGCCCGCGCGACCTGGCGGGTTCGCTCGCGCTGCGCGGGCTGGACGCGGGCACGGCCGCCGCGCTGCTCAAGGCGGGCGTCGCGGCCGCCGTCGAGCGGCCGGCCGAGCTGACCGCCGCGGTGGCCGCGCTGCTGCCCGAGGTCACCGACCAGGCGCTGCTGACGGGCATCGTCGGCGTGGTGCGGTACGCGGCCGCCCAGCAGACGGTGCTCGACTCGGTCGCCACCCGGCTGGCCGAGGAACTCGCGGGTGGCGGCACGGCGGTGGCGCCGACCGGTCCGGACGACCGGACGCTGCACACCGCGCTGAGCGGCGTCGGCGCACTGGGCCACTGGTGGGGCAACGCGATCAGCCACCACATCGCCGGGCAGCTGGCCCTGCTGGCCGAGGCCGCGCAGCCCGACGCCCCGGCCGCCCCGGCGGGCCGCCTGCACGTGGACGGAACGGCGCTGCCCTACGGCGGGATCGGCTGGGAGGCGCTGCCCGGCCTGGCCGAGCTCGCCGCCCTGCGCACCGCCTCGGCGATCGTCCCGGCGGAGGAGCGCGAGACGCTGGCCTGGTGCGCGCGGACCTTCGACGCGCTCGGCCTGGCCGGGGCGGCCCCGTCCTGGCGCAAGGTCAGGGTGCACCTGGCGGGCCGTCACCTGCTCGGCACCGACGGCAAGTACCGCGACGGCGAGCGGGACGCGCTGCTGGCACTGGGCGAGGGGGCGTTCCTGCTGTTCGTGGACTCCGACTCGGCCCAGGACGGCGACACCGTGTCGACCGTGCTGTTCCACGACCCGTCAGGCCGCTTTGAGGTGCCCGCGCCGTACACCGTCGGGTCGGTCGAGACGCTGGGCGGCGAGGACACGACCGGGCGGGTGGCCGCGCTGCTCGCCGAGGCCGCCGAGTGCGGCCCGGCGCCCTGGCACCCCGAGGCGGCCGAGCGGTTCGCCGAACTCACCGGCGTCACCCCCACGATGGCCGCCCTGGTCACCGCCGGGCTGCCGCAGGTGGACGTGCGTGACCGGAACTTCCTGCCCGCCGACACCCGGGCCGCCCTCGGCCTCAAGGTCGCGGACGCCGCCGTCGCCCGCGACGAACTGCGGGCGCTGCCGAGCGCGACCCGCAAGCGCCTGGTGGCCGCGCTGCTGCCGGCCGACCCGACCGCCCTGTGGGAGCACGGTCCTGACACCGCCTCGGCCGCCGAGGTGTGGAACACCACCGTCGGCCGCCGGGTGGCCGTCCCGGAGGCCCTGCTCGGCGACGCCGCCAAGGCGCTGCGGATCTCCTGGACGCCCAACCAGGCCGTCCCGGCCGTGCTCGACCCGGCGCAGTCGGCCGAGCTGGGCCGCGATCTGGACTGGACGGTGCGCCGCGACCGCTGCGTGCCCGTGGAGGAGGGGCAGACCGGCTTCACCGCCACCACCCTGACCGGCGCGGTGGCGACGGCCGCCTGGCTGGCGCACCGGCTGCCGGCCGGTGACCCGCTGCGCGCCTCGCTCCCGGCGGCCCTGGCGGCCGTCCGGGCCCGGCTGGCCAACCCCGGACTGATCCTCGACCTGGGCCGGTACGTCAACCTGACCGCGTTCCGGAAGGTGGCCGGCACCCCCACCGAGACCGGCGAGGGCTACGAGCGGTACGGCGCCGTGCTGATGGCCACCCACGACGACCAGCCCGCACCCGGCATCCGCACCAGCCTGCTGGACACGGCCGGCCAGGACCCCTACCTGGCGGCGCTCCGGGGGAGCGACGACGAGCCGTTCCCGGCCGAGGCCGCGCTGCGGGTGGCCGCCTCGGACGCCTTCGCCGCGCTGCTCGCCGACCCGGGCGAGCCGGTGGCGGGGGAGCGGGACGCGGACGGCACCTGGTGGCCGCAGGACCCGTCCCGTTCGGTGCCCGGCCTGGTCGCCGAGGCGGCGGCCGCCCACGGCCTGGGCGCGGACGCCGCCACGCTGTACCTGATGCTGCTGGCGCTGCCCGACCCGACCGACCGCAACACCGCCCGGTGGACGGGCTGGAAGCCGGCCAGGCTGAAGGCCGCGCGGGCCGAGCTCGCCGCCGGTGACCTGGTGGTCCCGGCGGCCCGGACCAGGGCCGGGCGCTCGCTGTTCCTGCCCGGCGGCTGGACGGAGCTGCGCTCCCCGCACCTGCCGCTGGAGACCTGGAAGGTGCCGATGCTCGGCGAGTTCGCCGCCGCGGGCACCCCGCTGGGCACCGTGGTCCCGGCCGAGCCGGTCGCCGCGCTGTTCCGCCGGGCCTGGCAGCGGGTGCTCGACGGCGACCCGCCGTGCTTCGCGGAGCTCAAGGTCAAGCGCGTCCGGCGCCGCTGACCCGCCGTCAGCCGGGGTGCGACAGCCGTCGCACCCCGGCCCCATCCCTTCTTCCGAGGAACGAAACCATGACCAGCACCACCGACCAGGCCCGGCAGATCCTGCCCGCCGAGGAGCGGTACGCCGCCGAACTCGCCTTCCTGGCCGCGCACGACGCCGGCCCCCGCCCGCCCGGCTGGGCGCTCACCCCGAACGCCGTGGTCACCTTCGTCTGCGGCAGCGCGGGCGAGGCGCTCACCCTGACCCCGGCCCGCCGCAAGGACGGCGGGCTGCCCGCCAAGCTGGTGATCGCCCCGAAGTTCGTCGGCGAGCGGGCCCTGGTGGAGCGCTGCGTGGTGACCCTGGCGGGCGAGCGCGGCCTGCTGCTGGTCGGCGAGCCCGGCACCGCCAAGTCGATGCTCTCCGAGCTGCTCTCCGCCGCCGTCAGCGGCACCAGCGAACTCACCGTGCAGGGCACCGCGGGCACCACCGAGGACGCCTTCCGGTACGGCTGGAACTACGCGCTGCTGCTCGCCCAGGGCCCGACCCCGCAGGCCCTGGTCGCCTCGCCGGTGCTCACCGCGATGCGCAGCGGCCGGGTGGCCCGGATCGAGGAGATCACCCGCTGCCTGCCCGAGGTGCAGGACGCACTGGTGTCGATCCTCTCCGACCGCCGGATCAGCGTCCCCGAGCTGGCCGGCACCCCCGACGCGACCGCGCCCGCCGCCCCCGGCTTCACCGTGATCGCCACCGCCAACCTGCGCGACCGGGGCGTCTCGGAGATGTCCGCCGCGCTCAAGCGCCGGTTCAACTTCGAGACCGTGCACCCGATCGCCGACGCCGCCGCCGAGACCGAGCTGGTCCGGGGCCAGGCCACCGCCGCCGTCCAGCGGGCCGGCGCCGCGTTCGGCGTCGACGACGCCGTGCTGGACGCCCTGGTGACGGTCTTCCGCGACCTGCGCACCGGCCGCTCCGCCGAGGGCTGGGACGTCGAGCGGCCCGGCACCGTGATGTCCACCGCCGAGGCCGTGCACGTCGCGGCCTCGCTCGGGCTGGCCCGCGCCTACCTGTCCGGCGGCGACGCGCTGGACCTGATGCCCGGTCACCTGCTGGGCGCCGTCCGCAAGGACGACCCGGCCGACCACGGCCGGCTGCTCGGCTACTGGGACGGCCCGGTGCGGCGCCGCGCCGAGGACGGCTCCGCGCTCTGGCGCCGCCTCTGGGACCTGCGGGAGAACCTGCGGTGACGACCACCCAGACCGACCCGCGCGACGCGCTGGCGGAGCTCACCGACCCGGCCCGGCCGTACCTGATCGGCGTCCGGCACCACAGCCCGGCACTGGCGGCCGTGGTCCCCGCCCTGCTGGCGGCGGCCGGCCCGGAGGTGCTCTGCGTCGAGCTGCCGGCCGACTTCCAGCGCTGGCTGCCGCACCTGGCCGACCCCGGCACCGAGGCGCCGGTGGCGCTCGCCGGGGCCGACGCCGACGGGCGGCTCGGCTTCTACCCGTTCGCGGACTTCTCGCCCGAGCTGGCGGCGATCCGCTGGGCCAGGGAGCACGGCGTCGAGGTGCTCTGCTGCGACCTGCCGCTGGGCGCGCCGGGATGGGCGGCCGACTCGTCGTCAGGTCCGGCGGGTCCGACCCGCTATGCGGACGGGCTCGCCGCCGCCGGTTCCGGCCGGGACGGCGACGACCTGTGGGACCGCAGCGTGGAGGTCCGCGCGCCGGGCAGTACCCCGGAGGCCGTCCGGCGGGCCGCACTCGCGGTCGGCTGGGCACTGCGCCGGGACACCGCCGAGATCCCGGCCCAGGACCTGGCGCGGGAGGCGCACATGCGCCGGGTGATCGCCCGGGCCGGGGCCGGCGGCCGGCGGGTCGCCGTGCTGGTCGGCGCCTTCCACGGGCCCGCCCTGACGGCGCCTCAGGACGACGGCCCGGAGGCCGGAGCGGAGTCCGGCGTCACCACCTCGCTGGTGCCGTACACCTTCGGGCTGCTGGACTCCCGCTCCGGCTACCCGGCCGGCATCCGCGACCCGCGCTGGCAGCAGGCCGTCCTGGCGGCCGGGGGCGACCCCGAGGCGGTGCAGGCCGCCGCCGCGCGGGCGATCACCGACGTCTGCCGCGAGCTGCGCGCCGCCGGGCACCCGGCCGGCACCGGCGAGGCCGCCGAGACGCTGCGGCTGGCCGGCGACCTGGCCCGGCTGCGCGGCCTGCCCGCCCCCGGGCGGGGCGAGCTGCTGGAGGCCGTCACCAGCGTGCTCGGCCAGGGCGAACCGCTCGGCCGGGGCCGGGCGCTGGCCCGCGCGCTGGAGACGGTGCTGGTCGGCGGCGAACGCGGCCGGACCGCCCCCGGCACCCCGCGCTCCGGGCTCGGCCCGGCCGTCGAGGCCGAGCTCGCCGAACTGCGGCTGCCCGCACCCGAGGACCCGGACTCCCGCGAGCTGCGGCTGGACCCGCTGCGCTCCCCGCTGGACCGCCGCCGGGAGACCCTGCTGCAGCGCCTCGCGGTGTGCGGCGTCGGGTACGGCGAGCCCGTCCAGGTGGCCGGCACCGGTGACGCCGCCGCGCTCACCACCCGCTGGCGGGCGTCCTGGACGCCCTCGGCGGCGGCCCGCCTCGACCTGGCGGGCGTCCGGGGCGTGACCGCCGAGCTGGCCGCCGCCGGCACGCTGCGCGAACACACCCGACAGCAGACCGCCGACGGCGGCCCGAGCTGCACCCAGCTGCTGGACGGGCTGCGCGCCGCGGCCGCCTGCGACCTGCCCCCGCTGGTCGCCGAACGCCTGGACGCCGCCGCCGAGTTGCTGCCCGCCTCCGCCACCCTGCCGGAACTGCTGGGCGCGCTGGACCTGTTGGAGGCCCTGCGCCGGGGCCACCTGCCCGGTACCACCGAGGCGGGCCGCGAGCAGGCCGCCGAGCTGGCCGTCACCCTGCTCGACGCGGCCGTCCGTGGCCTGCCCGGGCTGTCCGGCAGCGACGACCCGGGCGACGCGGCCGCCCTGGTAGCCCTCGCCACCCGGGCCGGCGAGCACCGGCTCGGCCTGCGGATGGACGCCGCCCTCGCCGAACTCGCCCGGACCGCCTCCCCGTTGCTGCAGGGCGCGGCCCTGGCCGCCCGGGTGCTGCTCGACCTGGACGACCCGGACCGGCTCGGCATCCGGGCGGCCGGCTGGGTCGACACCGCCACCCACCCCGACGCCCGCCGCCGGCTGGCCCGGCACCTCACCGGCCTGCTGACGGCCGGCGGCCCGCTGCTCCAGTACGCGCCGACCGCGCTCGGCCCGCTGCTGGAGCGCGTCGACACCCTGCCCGACCAGCAGTTCCTGGACCGGCTGCCCGCACTGCGGGCCGGCTTCGACGCCCTCAGCCCGGCCGCGCGCGGCCGTCTGCTGGAGACCGTCACCGAACAGCTCGGCGAGCGGCCCGACCTCACCCTGACCGCGTCCCCCGGGCTGCTCGCGCTCTGGACGGCTGCGGACTCGGCCGCGTCCGCCGCCCTGACCGCCCTCGGCCTGGGCACACCTGCCTCTCCCGGCGCAGAAGTTGACGCTCCGACAGCGCCGGCCCCCCGCCCGGAGACCTCCGGCACCGCCCTGCTCGCCCCCGCCGACCGCTGGCGGCTGCTGCTCGGCCGGGAGCCCGAACGCCTGCCGGACGGCGCCCGCCGTTACGCGAACGCGCTGGACGAGCTGTACGGCGCGGGCCGGGGCGAGGGCGCCGGCGACTTCACCGGCGGTCCCGGCGGCGGGCAGGACGCGTCCTTCCCGTCAGCCCGCGACTGGGCGGAGGAGTTGCAGGCCCTGTTCGGGGCCGAAGTCCGCGAGGAGGTGCTCGGCAGCGCCGCCGAGGCCGGCCGGGCCGACGTGCTGGCCGAGCTGGACCCGGCCTCCGTCCGCCCCTCGGTGGAGCTGCTGACCTCCGTGCTGAACCTGGCCGGCGGCCTGCCCGAGCAGCGCCTCGCCACGCTCCGGCCGCTGGTCCGCCGCCTGGTCGAGGAGCTCGCCCGCGAGCTGGCCACCCGGCTGCGCCCCGCCCTGAGCGGTCTGGCCACCCCGCGCCCGACCCGCCGCCCCGGCGGCCGGCTCGACCTGCCGCGCACGCTGCGCGCCAACCTGGCGCACACCCGGCGGCTGCCGGACGGCCGAACGGTCGTGGTGCCCGAACGCCCGGTCTTCAGCACCCGCTCCCGCAAGGAGGCGGACTGGCGGCTGGTGCTGGTGGTCGACGTGTCCGGCTCGATGGAGGCGTCGGTCATCTGGTCCGCCCTGACGGCGGCCGTGCTCGGCGGGGTGCCGACCCTCTCGACACACTTCCTGGCGTTCTCCACCGAGATCGCCGACCTGACCGAGAAGGTGGACGACCCGCTGTCGCTGCTGCTCGAGGTCCGGGTCGGCGGCGGCACCCACATCGCCAAGGCGCTCGCCCACGCCCGCTCCCTGGTCACCGTGCCGAGCCGCACCCTGGTGGTGGTGGTCAGCGACTTCGAGGAGGGCGCCCCGCTCGGCGGCCTGCTCGCGGAGGTCCGGGCGCTGGCCGGGTCCGGGGTGCACCTGATGGGCTGTGCGGCCCTGGACGACACCGGCAACGCGCGCTACTCGGTGCCGGTCGCCAAGCAACTCGTGGCGGCCGGCATGCCGGTGGCCGCGCTCAGCCCCCTCGCCCTCGCCCGCTGGGTCGGCGACCGACTGCGCGGAGAGAACCGATGACCCCCGACACCGAGGCGGCCGGTCTGCCGCCCGTCACCCCCGCACTGCTCGCGGCCGCCGTGGAGTCGCTCACCTCCCGGCTGCGCAAGAAGCTGGACGCCACGGTCGGGCAGTACGCCGAACTGCCGGTGGTGGCAGGCGCGGACGGGCTGACCGTCCGCTGCGGCGAGGACGCCGTGGTCACCCTGACCTCCGGCCCGGACGGCGTGATCACCGAGGACGGGCAGGCGCGGTGCAGCTGCCTGCTCGCGCCGCGCTGCCTGCACCGGACCGCGCTGCTGCACTGCTGCCCGCTCGCGGACGCCGCCCCCGTCGCCGTCGAAGCGCCGCCGGCCCCGGCGGAGCCGGAGCCCGCCGCCGCGGCAACCGCCGCCCAGGTCAGGGCGGCTGACGCCCTGTGGACGGCCGCGGCGGCCGTGCTGGCCGCCGGACTGCCCGCCGCCGGAGCCGTCCCGCAGGCCGAGCTCCTGCGGGCGGCGCACACCGCCCGGCTGGCCGACCTGCACCGGGCCGAGGCCGCCGCCCTGCGGGTGGTCCGGGGCCTGCGCAGCGCCCGGGCCCGCCGGGACGGCCACCGGCTCACCGACCTGACCGCCGCGCTGCGCGAACTCCTGCTCACCACCGCCCTGGTACGGACCGGGCGCGGCGACGCCGCGCTGCTCGGCACCGCCCGGCGGGCCTACCGGGCGGGCGGCGCTCTGCGGGTGCACGGCGTCTGCCGGGAGCCGGTGCTGACCGCCACCGGGTACGCGGGCGTGGTCACCCACCTGCTGGACGAGGAGGGCCGGTGGTTCTCGGTCGCCGACGTCCGCCCCGGCGGGCCGTCCCGGGCCAGGGGAGCGGGCACCGCACCGGTCTCGGTCGGCGCCGCCGCCCTGGACCACGCCCAACTCTCGCGCGGCGGCCTGCTGGTGTCCGGGGCGACCGCCTCGGCGGACGGCCGGCTCGGCTCCGGGCGCGGGGTGAAGGCCAACCCGCTGCCGGGGCTGGCCTGGACGGCCGGCCCGTTGGCCGCGCTGTTCGCCCGCCCGCTGGCGGGCGCCGCCGCCGAACGCCTCGGCGACGGCCCGCCGGCCGACCCCGAGGACGACCACCTGCTGCAGCAGCCGGTCGGCGCCGACCTGGTGGTGCTCGGAGCGGCCGGCGACAGCGTGCTCGCCCAGCAGCTCGGCGGCACGGGCCCGGTGGTCCGGCTGGCCCCCGGACACCCGCACGCCGAGCTCGCCCACACCGCCAACCTGGTCCGGCTCGCCGCCCACCCGGGCACCGAGCTGCGGGTGCTGGGCCGGATCGACCCCGACCGGGCGGCCACCCTGCGGGTGCTCGCGGTCGGCCCGGTGCCCGGCTCGGACCGCACGCTGCGGCTGCCCGCCGCCTGGCAGGGCCGGGCGGACCTGGGCTACGACCTGCTGCTCGGGGCGCACTTCCCGCTGACGGCCGAGCCGCCCCGGCCGGTGGCGGTCGCCGACCCGCTGGCCGACTCCCCGCTCTGGCGGGTCCGGCGGCTGGTCGAACTCGGGGTGGCCGGCGGCCGCCGCGCCGTCGCCGAGTCCGCCCGCACCGGCGGAGCCAGGACCGACGCCGCCACGCTGACCCGGACGGGCTTCCACGGCGCGGCCGCCCGCACCACCGAGCTCGCCGCCGCCGCCGACCGGCGCGGCCGGGACGTGTTCGGCCGGCTCACCGAGGGCGGGGCCGACGCGTACGCGGAGAGCTGGCTCGCCGCCTCCGTCCACCTGACCGCCGCCGAGCGGGAACTCGTCCGCGCCACCTGGCGCGGCCGGGAGGAGGAGGGCAGCTGACCGCCGCGCCCCGCGACCCGGCCCCGCGCGGGGCGCGGCCGGGAAAGTCGAACACTCTTGGCAACCTTCCCGGCAGCTCGGACGTGTGAAGCCCGTGAGTCAAGAATCCGAGGACGCCGCCTACGCGGCCTTCGTCGAAGCCGCCTGGCATCGACACCTGCGTACGGCGACACTGATCACCGGCGACCCGCACCGGGCGGAGGAGCTGCTCCAGGACTGCCTGGTGAAGCTCTACCTGCGCTGGGGCAGGCTGTCGGCCGGTGAACCGCACGCCTACCTGCGGCAGATGCTGGTCAACGGCAACGTCAGCCGGTGGCGCCGACTGCGCGGGGAGCACCTGACCGGCGACCTGCCGGAGAGCCCGCAGCACCGGAACGACCCGCTCGGTGACCGGTTCGACGACAGCGACGCGCTCCGGCGCGCGCTGCGCACGCTGCCCGCGCGGGCCCGGGCCGTGGTGGTCCTGCGCCATGTCGAGGACCTGTCCGAGAAGGAGACCGCCGCCGTGCTGGGCTGCTCGCTCGGCACCGTGAAGAGCCAGAACGCCCGGGCCATGGTCCGCCTGCGCGCCGCGCTGCGAGAGAACGAAGAGGTCGCACGATGACGCGGGACGACGAACGGACGGTCCGTGCCCTGCGGGGTCTGGCGGACCGTCAGGAGGAGTTCGGCCCGGTGCCGGTGGCCGAGCTGCTGCACCGGGGCCGCCGGGCCCGACGGCTGCGGACGGCCACCCGGACGGCGGCCGGGGCGGGCTGCCTGGTGCTGGCCGCCGGGGTGCTGCTCGCCGTCCGCCCGGCCGCCCCCGACCCGCTGCCCGCACCGCCGGCCGGCCCGACCCGGACGGCCACGCCCGACCCCCCGCAGCAGAGCACGCCGCCCACCGACGCGCCGCCGTCGGACGAGGCACTGCTGGGCCTGCTGAAGGCCTCGCTGCCCGCCGGCACGTTCAGCGAGCTGCGCGGCCCGATCGGGTGGGCCGCCGGGTCGGGAGGCCGGTGGATCAGTGTGCGCTACGACGACGGGACGGGTGCGGGCCAGATGTCGGTGTCGGTGGTCCACCGCGCCGCCCAGGCGAAGGCCGACGGCCCCGAACTGAGCTGCCCGGACCCGAAGATCGACCCGTACGAGGCCTGCCGGACCGGCACGCTCTCCGACGGCACGGTGGTCAGGACACTCCGGACCCCGCTGTACGGCATGGGCCGGGACGGCTACACCGAGGCGTCGGTGGTGCTCGCGGGCAAGGACGGCCGGCTCGTCGTCCTGAAGGCGAACAACGCCACGGTGAGCAAGACGGAACCGCTGACCCGCACCACACCACCGCTGACCACCGATCAGCTGACGGCGGCGGCGCAGGCGGACGGGTGGGACGGCGTGGTGGCCGCACTGCCCGTCAGCACCGCGCAGCAGTCCCGGACGCCCGGGATCCCGGGGGAGCAGGTCCTCGCCACCGCCACCGCGCTGCTCCCGGCCGGCCTCACCGCCGCCGAGCCCGGCACGGCCGACCCGGGCACGGGTGGCCTCGGCTACGCCAACTTCACCGTGGCGGACGCCCAGGGCCCGAGCCTGGTCGAGATCGTCCTGCAGGACCGGCGTGCCGACCTGCAGAGCGCCCCCGACCCAGCCTCCGGCTGGCAGATCCTGCCGGACGGCACCCGGATCCGGGACCGCGAGGAGCCCCGCGAACCCGGGCGCCGGCTGGTCGAGGCACTCCGGCCGGACGGCCTGTGGATCATGGTGGTGGGGTACGCCAGCGGCCGGCTCAAGCAGCCGGCGACCCGTCAGGAGCCGCTGCTGACCATGGAGCAGCTGAGGGCCGTCGCGCTCGGGCCGGCCTGGAAGCTGCCCGGCTGAGCGCGTCCGTCCGGGGCCGGCCGCCGCAAGCGGCCGGCCCCGGAGGGCTCCGGGCCGCGGGCTCACCGGAGGCGGGCGGACTCGTCGACGTGCAGGGTGAAGACGTCCGGGCGGGCGTAGTGGCCGACGGAGTCGAAGTCGAACCGGGCCCGGGCCAGGTCGTCGAGGTCGAGCTCGGCGGTCAGGATGCCCTCGCCGTCGCGCAGCGGACCGGCCAGCACCTCGCCGAGCGGCGAGACGATCACCGAGCCGCCACCGATCAGGACGGTGTCCGGCGGGTCCTCCCCGCCTGCGGTCAGGTCGGCCGGCAGGTTGTCGCGGCGCAGGTACTGACCGGCGCTCAGGACGAAACAGCGGCCCTCCAGGGCGACGTGCCGCATGGTCGCCTGCCAGGCGTCCCGGTCGTCCACGGTCGGCGCGCACCACAGGTCGACGCCCTTGGCGTACATCGCCGTGCGGAACAGCGGCATGTAGTTCTCCCAGCAGATGGCCGTCCCCAGCCGGGCGCCGCCGACCTCGACGACCGGGAGCGTCGCGCCGTCGCCCTGACCCCACAGATACCGCTCCGCGGCGGTCGGCATCAGCTTGCGGTGCAGCCCCAGGTAGCCGTCGGGGCCGAACAGCAGCGCCACGCAGTACAGGGTGGCGCCGCGCCGCTCCACCGCGCCGACCACCGCGTGGCACCCCAACTCCCGGGTGGTGGCGGCCAGTTCGTCCACCTCCGGGCCGGGGACGGCGATCGCCGCGGCGTGGTAGCGGCGGAAGAGTTCGCGGCCGGCCGGGGTGCGGCTGCCGACCGTGACGCCGAAGTCCAGACCCTTGGGGTAGCCCCCGAGGAACGCCTCGGGCAGCACCACCACCTCGGCGCCGTGGTCCAGCACGGCCGCGCGGAGCAGTTCCCGGGCCCGGGCCACCGCGGCGGGCGTGTCGAACAGCGGGGCGCCGGCCTGCACCACGGCGGCCGTCAGCGTGCGGCGGGTCATGCCCGCCGGCCCAGGAGGCTCCGCAACCGCCGGGTGAGCAACCGGGTGACGCTCATGACCGGGCCACCTCGATCCGTACGGAGTCCAGCAGCCGCTCGGCCTTGGCGGCCGCCGAGGCCGCGTCCGGCGCGCCCACCGCGATCGCCCCGTGCCGGTCGAGGTTGGAGCCGACCGGGCCGATCCGGCTGCCGACGGAGAGCGTGCAGGTCGCGGCCAGCACGGCGGGGTCGCCGGCCGCCTCGGGCCAGCCGTCGATCGAGGAGACGACCCCGGCCGGCGGGGCCAGGAAGCGTACGGCCGCGCCCCGTTCGGCCCGTACGGGCAGCGCGGCCGGCTCCGCGCCGAGCAGGTCGTCCAGCCAGCGGCCGTACAGGTCGAGGGCCGGGTGGCACCACTCCAGCATCGCGTGGATCCAGTCGCCGCCCTGGCGGGCGTGGGCCTCGCCCAGCACCACGCCCTCCCGGGTGAGCCAGCACTCGACGTGGAAGTGGCCGCGCCGCAGGCCGATCGCCCGCAGCGCGGCCGTGACGGCGGCGACGATCTCGGCCTCCTGGTCGGCCGGCAGGTCGGCGGGCAGCACATGGCCCATCTCCACGAACGCACCGGCGGCGAGCGTCTTCGCGGTGACGGCCAGGACGTGCGGGGTGCCTTCGCTGAACAGACCCTCCACGCTGAACTCGCGGCCGTGCACGAACTCCTCGACCAGGACCAGCCCGTCCGGGTCCTGCGCGGCCCGGAACGCGGCGGCCATCGACTCCGGGTCCGCGACCCTGGTCACGCCCTCGCTGCTGGAGCCCCGGCGGGGCTTGACCACGACCGTGGGGCCGTGGGCCCGCAGGAAGTCCGCCGCCTCCTGCTCGGTGGCGCAGATCCGCAACCGGGGCTGCCGGAAGCCGTGCCGCCGAAGATGCTCGCGGCACTCGTCCTTGGTGCGGACCAGCTGCACCGCCTCCGGCGGGTTGCCCGGCAGCCCGAGCTGCGCGGCCACCGAGGCGACGCTGAGCGCCGCGTACTCGCGGTACCCGACGACCGCGTGCACCGGGGAGTGCCGGGTGTACCGCGCGGCCCACGCCCGGCAGGCCGCCGGGTCGGCGAAGTCCAGCTCGTGCACCTCGTCGGCGAGCGCGGTCAACTCCGGGGCGGCGGCCAGGTTCTCCCGGGTGTCGGTCAGCACCACCCGCGCGCCGCGCTTGCGGAACTGGTCCATCGCCCGGTCGCAGATGTCACGGACGAAGCCGGACTCCCTGGGCGCGGCGCCCCCGATCACCAGTACGGTCGGCATCGCGTTCTCCTTCTCTCGTGGGTGCGGGAACGGTCGGGGCGAGCGGCCGGCGGGGCCGGGCCTCGATCCGGGTGAACAGCGCGGCGAGGACCACCAGCGCTGTGATCAGCACCGCGCTCAACGGCCTGAACCGGTCGCCGAACAGCACCTGTGCCAGGTACGTCAGGCCGGGGTGGGTGGTGAGCAGCAGCATGGTGATCACCGGTGCGCAGCGCTGCGCACCGATCTGGAGCAGGTACAGCGGGACGGCCACCCCGGCGAGCGCCGTGGTCGCGGCGGCGCCGAGGGACAGCCCGTGGCCGGTCGGGCCGCCGTGCAGCAGCAGGAGCGCGCCGGCCAGCAGGTAGGTCAGGTGGAAGCGGTGTGCGGTGACGACCACCGGGTCCACGCCGAGGCCGCCCAGCTTCCGCGAGATGGTCGCCAGGACGGCCGCGCCGAAGCCGGACAGCACGGCCAGGGCGGCTCCGCCGAGCAGTTCGGGCCCGCTCGCACCGAGGTCGCCCGACCCGGTGCAGGTGGCGATCACCAGGGAGAGCGCGAGCAGGGCGCCGGCCCGCAGCCAGCCGGCCCGCCCCGGTCCGTCTGCCGGCACCGGTCCACCGGTCCGCCGCACGGCGCCCAGGACGGCGACGGCGAGCGGACCGACCCCGGCCATCAGGCTCGCGGCGAGGGCGGCCGGCACCCAGGCCAGGGCCAGGAAGTACCCGAGGAAGGTCAGCGCGCTGGCCAGGTTCATCCCGTACAGCAGTCGCCGGACCTCGGGGTCCCGGAGCGCGCCCCGGCGGCGGCCGCGCAGCAGTGAGGTCAGCCCGAAGGCCACGGCGGTGGTGAGGAACGCCAGGAACGAGAAGAGCAGGCTGGCGGCCGGGTCGAGCCGGCCGGAGAGGAAGCCCTCGGCCCCGGCCTGGAGCAGGACGGAGACGGCGATGAGGACGATCGGCACCGGGGATCAGTCCTGTGCGGCGAGGCGGTAGAACGCCCCGCCGTCTTCCAGGTCGTGGAGGACGCCGAGCGCGTGGGCCAGCAGGTCCTCGTCCTCGTGCACCAGGTAGGCGATGCCGCCGGCCCCGGTGGTGAGGTACCGGTCGGCGATCGGCTGACCGATCTCGGCCAGCCGGTCGATGCTGTGGAAGCCGGGCAGCCGGCGCAGGATCCGGGCGCCGTCCACGGCCCGCACCACCCCGGGGCGGTCGGAGCGGAGGAAGACCTTGGCCACCGTCCGGGCCGCCAGGTAGGGCAGTTCGAGCCGCAGCGCGAACTCCTCGGGGCGCAGGAAGCGCTCCACCACCAGGTGCTGGTGGCTGTAGCCGAAGGCGGCGTGGTACGGGTCCGGCGCCAACGAGGGCCCCATCACCCGGGAGTTGACCTCGACCAGGCGCGGCCCGGCCGGGGTGAGCATGACCTCGGTGTGGGCGGCGCCCTCGCGGATGCCCAGGGCGTCCAGGCAGTTGAGCACGTAGGCCACCAACTCGGCTTCCGCCGCGTCGAGTTGCGGCCGGGAGATGATGTGGCGGAGCACCGGGGCGCCGTCGACGTGGTCGATCCGCTCGGCGTACACCTCGCTCACCAGGTGGCGGCCCTCGATGCTCACGGTGTTCACGATGTACTGGGTGCCGGTCAGGAACTCCTGGACCAGGACCTCGTGGTTGACCTCGCCCATCAGGTTCTTCCGGTCGACGATCGACCGGAAGGCGGCCAGCGCGGTGGCCCGGTCGGGACAGATGGTGCAGCCGTCGCTGCCGGCGCTGTCGCGCGGCTTGACCATCACCGGGAAGCTGCTGTCCCACCAGGCGAGCAGCTCGATCAGTTCGGCCTCGTCGCGCACCGAGGCGGTGCGCGCGGCGGGCACCCCGGCGCTCTCCAGCGCCCGGACCATCAGGTCCTTGTCGCGGCGGGCGGCGGCCTGCTCCGGCCGGTGGTGGGGCAGGCCGAGCCGGACGGCGAGCTCGTCGGCGAGCAGCACGCCGTACTCGCTGGCGGCGATGACGGCGGCCGGGCGCAGTCCCGCCAGCACCTCGATGGTCTTGGCCGGGTCGTCGTGCAGCAGGGTGTGCGGGGAGGTGTCGGCGTCGTACGCGTGCCGGAGCGAGGCGTCGTACAGGTGCAGGCACTCGGCGCCCTCCTCCCGGAACGCCTCGGCCAGCGCCTTGCCGGTGGAGACGGGATTGACGAGAACGAACATCATGCGGGCCTTCCGGTGACGGTGGGTGCGGGTACCTGGTACCCGGCCCGGAGCAGTTCGCCGGCCACGTCGGCGGCCTGACGGGCGGCGGTGTTCAGGTAGTTGACGATGGCGGCCCGGGGGTGCGAGGCGGCGCCGAGCACCCAGATCCGCTCGGGTTCGCCGGTGTGCGGGTCGCAGACCCGCAGGTCGGCGGAGATCTCCGGCTCGGCACCGGCCGAGGCCGACGCCGGGTCGGAGTGGAGCAGCAGGGTGCCGTCGGGCAGTCGGCGCAGGGTCGGCTTGTGGTAGCCGGCCGCGCAGACGATGTGGTCCATCCGCTCGGTGCGGCCATCCGCCCAGTGCACCAGCCAGCCCGGGCCGTCCTCGGCCGGGGTGACGGCCTCCGGCAGTCCGGGGGCGATCGCCAGGGTGCCCCGGGTGAACTGGTCGAGCAGCAGCCGGGCGTTGCGGGCCGGGATGGAGGAGATGTACCGCGAGATCAGGGTGCGGTAGCGCCCGAGGATCGCGGTGCGGGTGCGGACCGGCCAGGCAGAGGTGCTGTCGTTGATCGCCTCGATGATCTCGGCGATCGCGTCCTGCCAGGGCACCTGGCCGGACTCGGCGAGCCGCAGCTCCTCGGCCAGCCGGTCGGCGGGGGCGGCCGCCCCGCTGGTCTGGGTGCGCAGCGCGGCGCCGGCGCCGGCCCGGCCCACCGCCGAGACCACCAGGCGGGCCGCCGCGAGGTCGAAGTCCGGGGAGTTCGGGGCGAGCCGTCGCCAGGAGACCGGATCCAGCACCGGACGGGCGGGCCGGCTGAGCCGGGTCCGGACGGCGGGCAGCCGGCCGGAGGGCGAGGCGAGCACCACGTGCCGCCCCGGCCGGCCGAGCACGAGCGTCGCGTCGATCGCCGCGAGCTTGCTGCCCAGCACCAGGACCCTTGCGGTGCGCGGCAGTTCGCGCAGCCGTCGGACCGGGTACGGCGAGCTGCTGAGGTCGGGATGGCCGAGGTGACGGCGGACCAGCTCGGGGACGACCGGCTGGTCGAGGCCGAGGCAGAGGAAGACGTCGGTGGCCGCGAGTCTGCTCCCGTCGTCGAGCACGACGGTGTGCCCGCCGCCCTCGCCCGGGCCGACGGCGGTGCCCCGGGCCCGGTGGTGCCGGACCCGGACGCCGGACTGCTCGACGATCCGACGGTACGTCAGATACCTTTCGCGGCAGTACTGGCCGACCAGGTAGCGCGGGACGAAATGGTCCCGGTGGACCGGCCAGCCGCGCGCGGCCAGGTAGGCCAGCAGGTCGGACTCGCCGCCCGGCCGCAGCGAGGTGACGTCCACCGAGGTGTTGCAGAGCAGCAGCGGGTCGGTGGTCCCGAAGGCGGTGCCCAGCCCGATCGGGTTGGGGTCGACCACGGTGATGGAGCTGATCCCGGGGGCGGTCGCCAGCGCGGTGAACATGGTCACCCCGCTGGCGCCGCCGCCGACGATCACGGCGTGCTTCCCCATGGCTCAGCCCGCCACGCGGTGCGAGACGGTCTCGCACAGCCAGTGGGCGAACTCGGGCGTCCGCAGCAGCTCCGAGTGGCCGCCCGGGAACTCCCGGGCGGAGCAGCCGCCGGAGGTGGCGCCGGCCCAGGCCGCGAGGCCCCGGGCGGAGGCCAGCGGATCGTCCGCGCCACGGACGGCGAGGACCGGGCAGCGCACCGCGGGGAACTCGGTCGCGGTGGTGAACTCCCGCAGCAGCCGCAGGTCCTGCATCGCGGTGTCGACCACGATCTCCCGCCACTCGTCGGCCTCGTCCGGCAGCAGGTCGGGGGCGATGCCTTCGAGGTAGGCGACCGCGTCCGGGTGGCTGAGCGTGGGCGCCTCCGGCACCGTCAGCAGAGCGGGCGCGTCGGCGCCCACCACCACCAGGCCGGTCACCTCGACCCCCTGCCGCTCCAGCTCCCCTGCGGTGGCCCAGGCGGCGTACGCGCCGAAGCTGTGGCCGACCAGGACCAACCGGTCCGGCCGGTGGCGCACCGCCTGCTCGACGCAGGACCGCACCACCTCGGCGAAGCACCCCGCCGCCCGGCCGAAGTCCCGGCCGAACCTCCCCGGGTACTGCACGAGCCGGGCGGACGGGCCCAACTCGGCGATCAGACACCGCAGTTCGGTGCCGAAAGATCCCGCACCGGGGAATACGAGCACACTCGGGCTCTCCGGACTCACCCGTTCCTCCTCCTGTTCCGACGACGTGTGACGACCTGGGCGACGGCACGGCTCACGTCAGAGCCCGAGTCCGAGCTCGTCCATCACCATGGCAATGCTGATCAGGCTGAGCCTGAAGTCCCACTTGTCCGCGCCGCTCTGCCCGGGGACGGCCTCCAGGCTGCCCGGGGTGAAGATCCCGGTGGCCTCGACCAGGCCCTGCCAGTCGCCCCAGGTCCGGGCGTCGACGACCGACCGCAGGTCGTACGCGGTGAAGCCGTGCTTGCCGCGTTGCAGCACGGAGTCCGGGATGACGCCCTGGTAGGCGGACTTGAGGCAGGCCTTGCCCTCGAAGTCGGCCACCTTCGCGCTGTCGCCGGTCTGCAGGGCGAGCGAGACCACCGCGTTCCCGAGGAACGGGTAGCGGCCCTCGATCGAGCTCTTCATGACCATGCTGTCGCCGTGGTCGCCCAGCAGGTGGCCGGCCAGCTGCACGTACACGTCGGAGACGGAGCGCAGCTGCATCGGGGTGAGCAGCCGGGTCTCCTGCTCGGAGAACGGGATCAGCCTGGTGCGCCAGAACTCCTCGCCCACCAGCGCCTCGCGGGCCGCCGGGGCCAGCAGCTCGCGGCGCCGGCCGACCTTGCGCCAGTCCACCTCCCAGCTGAAGTCGGCCCGGCCCCAAGCCTGTTCGTTCTCCGCGCAGGCGCTGCGGGTGGACCGGACGGCGCTGTCGAAGGCGTAGGAGTCGTAGCCGAAGAACAGCTCGTCCGCTCCCTCGCCGGAGAGCACGCCCTTGACGCCGCCGGCGCGTACGGTGTCGGCGAGCAGCATGGCGGCCACGTTGTAGGTCTCGCGCTGCGGGTAGCAGCAGTGCCTGACCATCTCCTCGAACCGCGCGGCGATGTCGGTGGGCCGGCACAGGATCTGCTCGTGCTTGCTGCCGACCTGCCGGGCCACCTCCCGCTGGAAGCCGCCCTCGTCCAGTGACGGGTCGTCGAAGACGACCGAGAAGGTCCGGATCGGCCGGTCCGACTGGGCGGTCGCCTCGGTGACGATCGCGGTGGAGTCGAAGCCCCCGCTCAGGTAGGCGCCGATCTCCACGTCGGCGTGCAGCCGGTCCCGGATCGAGGACTGCAGCCCGGCCCGCAGGGCCTCTCCGGAGACCGGTTCGGCGGCGGGGGCGAACTCGCCGTAGCGCCAGTAGCGGACGGTCTCCCGGCTGCCGTCCGGTCCGAACCGGACGGCGCAGCCCGGCGGCACCGCGCTCACGCCCTGCACCAGGGTGCGCGGTGCGACCACGTTGCCCAGCGCGAAGTACTGGTCGACCGCGCCGAGGTCGACCTTCCAGGACCGGTCCAGGCTCCGTACCAGCGGCTTGAGCTCCGAGCAGAAGGTCACGTCGGAGCCGGCCGCCGCGTAGTACAGCGGGCAGACGCCGAACCGGTCCCTGGCCAGCAGCAGGGTGTTCTCGGCCCGGTCGAAGACGACCGTGGCGAACTGACCGTCCACCAGGTCCAGGCCCTGGATGCCGTACCGGGCGATCAGTTCCGGGACGACCGACACGTCGACGGCGTTGCCGTGCCGGTCGGCGCCGACCTTCTCGCGCAGCGCCCTGGCGTTGTAGACCTCGCCGTTGGTCATCGCCACGTACCGGCCGCTGCGGTCCTCGGCGGGCTGCCAGCCGTCGGTCAGGCCGGTCATGCCGAGCCGGCCGAGCTTCGCGGAGAGGGTCTCGGTGTTCAGTGAGTAGGTCTCGTCAGGTCCCCGGTGGACCAGCCGGTCGTGCATGGCGGCCGCGATGCCGCGATCGACCCGGCCGGTGGGGGAGTAGGTTCCGCACACACCACACATCGCGGTCACGCACTCCGTTCGCGCAGCTCGTCGACGAGCGTCCGCAGGCTCTCCGCCCGCAGGACGTCGCGGACACCGACGGCCATCCAGCCGAGTTCCTTGAGCTTCCCGACCAGGATCACGGTGGAGGCGGAGTCGCCGCCGAGGTCGAAGAAGTTGTCGTCGAGGGCGGCGTCGTCGACACCGGTGAGCCGGCGGACCAGGTCGAGGACCTGCTCCTGCGGCGTGCCGGCCGCGGCCGCCTCGGGTGCGGCCCGGCGGCCCGCGCGCAGCGCCTCGCGGTCGACCTTGCCGTTGCGGGTGTACGGCATCGCCTCGATCCGCTGGATCACCGAGGGGACCTTGTAGGGGTCGAGGACCGCCTCCAGGTGGGACCGCAGCTCCCGGGAGGAGGCGGTGCCCAGGTAGTAGCAGACCAGCGCGTCGGCGGCGGAGTCGTCACCGCTCTCGTGCGACTCGGCGGTGACCACCGACTCCACCACGCCGGCCAGCCGGCAGGCGGCGCTCTCCACCTCGCCCGGGTCCAGGCGGTAGCCGCGGACCTTGAGCTGACGGTCCAGCCGCTCGACGAAGTGCACCTGCCCGTCGCGGAGTTCGACGATGTCGCCGGTCGGGTAGACCCGGTCGGCCCGCTCGTCGAGGAACGGCCGTACGCCGTCCGGCGTCAGGTAGCCCACGGCGACGCTGTCGCCGGTGATGACGAGTTCGCCCCGGGTCGCCGGGGAGCCGGCCGGCCCGGTCAGCGGGCGGATGTCGTACCCGCAGTCGCCGACCAGGTCGCCGAGCGGCACGGACTCCCGGCAGCGCTCAGGGTCCAGCGGCTCGCTGAGGAAGTTGCAGACGGTGGTCTCGGTGAGCCCGTAGGCGTTGTGGAACTTCGCCACCGGCGACCACTTCCGCAGGACGGCCTGCCGGCAGGCGCCGCCGCCGTTGACGACGTGCCGCAGTGCCATCGCGCCGCTCGGCGCGGTGGCGGTCAGCGCGAACGGGGTGGTCTTCAGGTGGGTGATCCGGTGCGTCTCCAAGGTCCGCTGGAGGACGGCTCCCGGCGCCAGGTGCTCCTCGCCCAGGATCACCAGGCAGGCGCCCGAGGTGAGGGTCCAGAGGATCTCGGTGATGCACCCGTCGAAGGTGAGGCGGGCGAACTGCAGGGTGCGGGACCGGGTGTCCAGCTCCAGGCGGCGCACGTGGTCGCGGATCATCGGCACCAGCGGCTCGGCGCGCACCAGGACGCACTTGGGCTCACCGGTCGATCCCGAGGTGTGGATCGCGTAGCCGAGCGTCCCCCGGTACCGCGCCAGGTCCGCCGGTGCCTGCCGGGGCCCGTCCCCGTCCTGCCACTCGGCCGGTACCGCGCCGAGCCGCGGGGCCGGCCCGGCGGCGTGGTCGGCCGCGACCACGTTGATGCCGAGGGAGGACACCTTGCGCCGGTTCGACGCCGCGCTGTCGCGCGGGTCGATGAAGACGAACGGGCGGCCGGCGGTCAGCGCGCCGACCATGGCGACGATCGAACCCGAGGTGCGGCTCGCCTCGATGCCGACGAACTCGTCCGGTGCGGTGAGCGATTCGAGACGCGAGGCGAAATCGCGGACGTACTCGTCGAACTCCCGGTAGCTGATCGCGCCCGCGGTGGTCTCGATGGCACTGCCGTCGGGATTGTCCTGGACGGCGCGTGCGATCGCGTCGACTACCGATATCTGCTGGACAGTCACGTACTCAACCCTTTTCAGCGATGGTCTTGGCGAATTACCGCACGGTGTGGACGAGCGTTCCCACGCCCTCGACGACGGCCTCGACGGTGTCGCCGGAACTGATCACGGCGGCGCCCGGAGTACCGGTGCAGATGACGGTTCCCGGCGTGAGGGTGCGACCGGCGGAGAAGTACTCGACCAGATATCCGAGGTCGTACTTCATGTCCGAGACCGGCGCGGAGGAGACCACCGCGCCGTTGCGGACGGTCGTGACACGAATCGCCCGGAGCGCCGCGTCGTCGAACTCGTCCAGCGTCACCAGCTGCGGCCCGACGCTGCAGAAGGTGTCGAATCCCTTGGCCCACGGAATGTAGCGGGGGTTCTCCCGGATCACGTCCTCGGCGGTCAGGTCGAGCACGGCGGTGACGCCCGCGACGACCGAGCGCCAGTTCGCACGCGACACGTTCTTGCACTCGGTGCCGATGACCAGGCCGAGTTCGGCCTCCGCGGTCACCCGCTTGCTCTGCGAGGGCAGTTCGATCTGCTGCCCGTTGTCCATCAGGCAGCCGCGCGGCCGCAGGTAGGAACCCGGGCCGGAGGCGGGCTGGTCGGTGTTCAGGTCCGCCGAGTGGCCGCGGTAGTTCAGGCCGGCGCCCCAGATGTCGCCGGCGTCGGCGACGGTCGCGGCGTCCTCGAACCCGACCTCGACCCGTCGGTCGGCGGGCTGGGCGGCGATCAGGGCGGCGAGTTCGCTCAGCCGCGCTCCGTCCAGCAGGTCGGTGATCCGGGCCGGGGCCCGGTATCCCTCGATGGCCGAGAGCGGGATCCAGCTGCCGTCCTGGCCGGCCACGATCTCCTGGCCGGTGGCGGTGTTGACTCGTGCGATGCGCATGTGTTTCCCCGTGGCTGGTGGTTGAAGGACCGTCAGACGGTGACGAGGCCCTGGGAGATCCGCTCGGCGGCCGCCCGGATGTGGTTCTTGCCGACGCTCTGCCCGGCCAGGCCGAGCGCGATCTCCATCAGCGGGGCCGGGTCGACGGTGAGCTCGGCGCAGAGCTCCTGGATGAGCGGGAAGTAGCCCGAGTGGATGCCGATGACGCCGCCGAGGACCTGCATGTTCCGGTCCTCGGGGAGCAGCTCCAGGCTGGTGCGGCAGAACTCGGCGAGCCGGGCCAACTGCTTGTAGTCGTACCGGTGGTTGCCGGCCATGTTGAGGATGCCGGCCAGCGATTCGGTCTCCGCGTTGCCCGCGCCCCGGCCGATGCCGTCCAGGGTGCCGTCGACGATGGCGGCGCCGGCCTCCAGGGCGGCGATGCTGTTGGCGTTCGCCATCCCGAGGTTGTCGTGGCCGTGGAAGCCGACCACCGGGAAGCACTCCTTGGCGACCTCGACGTAGCGGTGCACGTCGGTGGGGAGCATCGAGCCGTAGGAGTCGACCACGTACAGGCCGGCCACGGCGGGGGTGACCCCGCGCAGCAGTCCGGGCAGCTGGGCGGCGGGCGTGGCGCTGGTCTTCATCAGGTTGAGGTAGACCTCGCCGCAGATCTCGGTGGCCCGCTCGATGTAGTCGAGGTGCTCGGGCACCTGGTCGGCCTCCAGGCCGATCCGGACGAACGACATGCCCTGGTCGACGAGTTCCCGGAGGGTGCTGAGCCGGCTGAAGCCGGGCTGGGCGAACATGCCCCAGTCGGTGTCCGGAAGTTCGGCGCGGGCCATCTCGCACCAGCGGTCCAGCTCGATGTTGCTCGCCCTGATCCCGGAGCGCTCGGCCTCGTAACCGAGACCGTGGCCGATCTCCACCTTTCCGATGGAGGTCTCGTTGAGTTTGCCGAGGAGCTCGGTGACGAACTTCTCGTCGAGCTGGAAGTCGACGGCGTAGGAGCCGTCGCGCAGGGTCGCGTCGAGGATCTCGCTCGACGGGGCTGGGGACAGCGAGACGGGAATTGCAGACATGTCCGTCCTCCGTAGCTCTGTGGTGTGCCAGATGGGAGATGAATTCGGTCGGCTCCTGCAGGAATGCGCCGGCGTCGGCCATGCGGGCATGGCGGTGCGGCACAGAGGGAGTTCGGCTGCAGAAGATCCCGATCTCGGTCTCGATCGGGAGGAAGGGAGGGTGGGACCACCGCCGCGCGACCACCGGCAGTCCCGTGCCGGGTATGCGCAAGCAATCTGGGTCCGTGCCGAAATGCCTCAGTCCCCCCTGGGGCACCGGCCACCTCGCCTGGCGGTCGACTATGCCTCAGGAACCGATGGAGATCAACGCCGATCGGCGCGACGGAGAGCCGACATGCGCGCTTCTGTCCGACTTGGATCAGGCGCGCCGATGACATGATCCGGCCACCGCAGCAGCCCGGCCGCGCTCCGGCCGGTGGCGGATCGTCACAGGTCAGACCGACAACCGGGGTGCCGGACGGGGGCCCTGACGGGCGGTCCGGGGAGTCTCCGAAACGGAAATTCGCGCGGTCGGAGGCCGGCTTCCGACGTCTCGCATGCTGAGATGGGGTGCTCGGTGAACGAAACCTGAATCGCTGGACATCGGACGAACACCTGTGTTTGGCTACCGGCCGAGAGCTCGCGCCACCCCGGATGAGCTGCCCGGCGACACTGCCCGGGCCCCCGGGGACGAGCGGTCGATACTGTCCACCATGTGAGACGCGACCGTTGGCCGGCGCCTTCGTCCACCCACATCCGGCCCCGATCCGAGGGGCCTCGACGACTGGAACCAGCTGCCTTCCTGGGGCCTGGCAGCCAGGAGGAGATGTCATGAGTGCGTCCATTTTGAGCGATCTGCGGAAGGCCCTGCCGGAGCACGACGTGCCGGCCGTCCAGGAGTGTGCGACCACGCTGCTGGAGGCACTGCCCCGGCCGGACGAGCTCGGGCAGAACACGGTGATGGTCGCCTACGGCGGCGGCAAGGACAGCTCGTACGCGCTGGCCTTCGTCCGCGCGGTGCACCTGGCCGTCGCCGAGCGGCACGGCACCACCTTCAAGCTCCGGGTGGCGACCATGCGGCACGGCGGGATGCCGTACCAGGTGATGCTGAACATCGACCGGTGCTACCGGGCGCTCGGGCTCTACGACGACCCGGACGTCGAGCTGCTGCTCATCGAGGGCGGCCAGGTCCGCCCGTTCGACCGGGACCGGAGCATGCCGCACCGGCTGATCGACTTCAACCGCATCGACATGCTGATGTCGGGTCACCGGACCTACGGCGACGGCCGGGCCACCTTCTGCAACGCCTGCAACCTCAACGTCGCGGACTCCTTCGGTGTCGCCGCAGGTCACGGCGGGGGAGTGGACCTGATCATCACCGGCGACTCGCCCCAGGAGCAGCGCGACTACGCCCTGTGGATCCGTCAGCTGGCGCGCAGCGCCGGCCTGAAGCCGGCCGAGGGGCGGAAGGGCTTCCAGGGCACCCTGGAGACGCTGAACTCGCTGGCCAAGGCCTACTTCCAGGAGATCCACGGCCTGGACAACCCGGAGCGGATCGCCGCCCGCGGCGTGGCCTCGAACATCTCCACCGCGCTGCAGTTCTACTCGATCTACGACTACACCAGCTACGCCTCGGGGGCGCACTGGAGCCTGCTGACCGACTTCCTGGGCTTCGTCTTCGACGAGATCGCGTTCAACTTCACCGAGTCCGACTGCGTGAACCCGGCGCTGATGGCACACCTGCGCGGGCTGCGCACCGAGCGGGTCTACAAGCGCTCGTACGGCGAGGGCATCGGCCAGTACGTGGACTTCGGCATCGAGTTGATGCGCCGTAAGCACTTCCCGGAGCACCTGGTCGAGGAGATGGAGCGGCGCTACGCCACCGAGGCCGGGGTCGAGTCGATGCGCGAGCAGGCCACTCGGTACGGCGAGGACGCCTTCGGGCTCGACACCACCCAGCTGGTCTGCATGGTGTACTCGCCGTTCGCCGGGCGGGCGGCCAACCTGCACGAGTTCCTGGTCCAGGAGTACCCCGAGCTGCTGGAGGCCGAGGACCGGATCCGGGAGGTGCTGGCCGGCGCCACCGACCGGGCGCTCGCGGCCCGCCTGGAGCGGATCAGCGGGCTGAGCCTGACCGACCTGCAGGCCCTGCACGACGGCGCGCTGTGGTCGGCGGCCACGGACATGTCCGGCCTGCCGGGCGTCCTCCCGCAGGTCATGATCACCGACCCGAACCAGAAGCGGATCAGCGCCAAGCGCAACCCCGCCGGCGACGAGGTGCCGGACCGGGTCTCCGGCCGCTGACAACACCGGGAAGGGCGGGGCGACATGGTGTCGCCCCGCCCTTCCGGCTTCCCGCAGGATCACACCCGGGGCGGGCTCACCGGCACGGCCGCGGCGTCCTCGGGCAGCGGGAGCCCGAGCAGCACGTGCAGCGCCTCGAGGAACGCGGCGCGTTCCGACGCCCCGATCGCGCCGCCGCGCCGGACCGCCTTCGCCAGCGTCGCGACGGTGCCGAAGGCGGCCGGGAAGTCCGCCGCCGCCAGCGCCTCGCGGAGCTTCACGGCGTGCTTGGACTCGGCCTCCTCCGGTGCCCCGGCGGCCCCGGCGGCAGCGGCGTGATCTGCGGCGATGCGTGCCACCTGGTCGCCGAGCTGGGCCTTGACCGACACCGTCTCGTCGGTGCGGCCCGCCACCAGCAGGGCGCCGGTCAGCCACTGCTCCTCGACGCCCTGCGCCGAACCGACCCGGGCCACCGGCAGCACCGCGACCGGCGGGTGCGCCACCTCCAGGTCCAGCGCCAGCAGCCGCAGCCACAGCAGGTCACCGGCGACCGCCTCCGAGGCCGCGACCAGGGTGCGCCGCCCGGCCGCGTACCCGGCCACCGCGTCCAGCAGCGGCGCGGCGTCGACCACCACCGGCACGCCCTCCGCCGCCTCGGTGAGACTGCGGGCCCGCAGGGCCGGCGCCCAGCGCAGCTCGCCCCCGGGATCGGCGGTGAGCACGGCGAGCGGGATCCGGCCGAGCGAGACGGACTCGGCCGGCTCGGCGTGCCCGGCCGCCGTCAGGTCGTCCAGGTAGACCTGCATCGCGGCCTCGTACGACAGCCCGTCCACCCGGCTGCCCGCCCGCACCGCCACGCCGCTCCTGACCACCGGCGGCACCGGCCAGCCGGCCGGGTCGGCGCCGGGTTCCCGCTCGGCGAGGCCGAAGCGGACCGGCAGGCCGACGGCGCGCGCGAACTCCAGATCGGCCGCCGAGTGCGCCGGATTGACGATCACCGCACCGGTGCCGAACTCGGGCCTGGCCCAGTCCGCGACCCAGACCGGCAGCAGGTCCCCGTGCAGCGGGTGGTGCACGAACCGCCCGCTGAAGTAGGGGCGTTGGCGTACCTCGGTGCCGGCCAGCGCCTCGTGGTCCGGGTGCACCACGGCCGCGCAGGCGGCGGTGAACGGCGACCAGTCGGTGGTGAACGTGCTGAGCGCCCCGCCGCCCGGCCCGCCGGTTTCGGGATCGGCGAACGGCAGCCGGATCAGGGCGCCCCTGCTGCGGCGCAGCGCCTTCTGCTGCTTGGCGTCCACCCGCGCACCCCAGGACGGGGCGCGGCCGGTGGCCACCGCGCTCAGCGCGGCCGCCGAGGGCACGTACGACAGCGTCCACGGCCCGGCCGTCTCGTCCGCCGCGCTCACCGCGATCCGGCCGGTCCCGGCCAGGGCGCGGAGCAGGTCGACGGCGGTCGCGGGCGGCCCGGACGGCTCGGTCGCGGGCGGTGCGCCGAGCCGCCCGGCGGCGGCCGCGACGGCGCCCAGACGGCGCTCGTGCAGGTCGTCGACCGGCACACCGATCGTCAGAACATGGGTGGTCACAGGGGGTTCTCCTCCGAACGTCTGCAGGAACAAGCGGGCATGCTAGCCCGTTCGTCGACGGATCGGCGCAGTTCCGGAGCGGTCCGGCGGAGGAGTCAAGAACGTACAAGACGTGGCGGCCGGCACAGGGCACGGTGGATCTCGACAGGCTGACAGGGCTGTCGAGTTCACAGGTTTGGAGCGGACACAGTGGTCGATGATCAGCATTCGACGGCGGCCGAACAGGTCCCGCTGTCGATCGGGCAGGAGCAGCTCTGGTTCCTGGAGCAGCTGAACCCCGGGCATGCGACGTACAACGTCGCGGTCGCCCATCGGCTGCGGGGGACCCTGGACCATGCGGCGCTCGCCGCCGCGCTGACCGAACTGGTCGGCAGGCACGAACAGTTGCGTGCCACGGTGACGACGGCGAACGGAACACCGGGTCTGGTGTTCACCCCGCCGTCCGCGGTGGAGCTGCCGGTGGAAGACCTCACCGAGGGGAGCCTCGAGTCCCGCGAGGCCCGTCTCACCGAGGTCCTGCACCGGCAGGCCACCGGCTCGTTCGACCTGGTGCGCGGTCCGCTGTACCGGTTCGCGCTGTACCGACTCTCGGCGGACGAGCACGTCCTGGCACTGGTCCTGCACCACCTGGTCACCGACGGCTGGTCGACCAGCCTGCTGCTCCGGCAGCTCCCGGACGCCTACGCCGCCGCGCTCCCGGGCGGTGCCGCGACCCCGGCCGGCCCGGCGGTGGTCCGCTTCGCGGACTTCGCCGCCGAGCAGCGCAGCACCCTCGACAGCGGTGCGCTGGAGGATCAACTGGCCTTCTGGCACAGCAATCTGGACGGTGCCACGCCGCTCGACCTGCCGGCCGACCGACCGCGCCCGGCCGAACCCGGCTTCACCGCGGGCACCGTGCGGACCGAGCTGCCGGCCGAGCTGCTCGCGGCGGCCCGCCGGCTCGCCGAGGCCGAGAGCGCCTCGCTGTTCATGGTCCTGACCGCCGCACTGACCGTGGTGCTGAGCCGGTACACCGGCCAGCAGGACGTCACGCTCGGCACCGCCGCGCTCGGCCGGACCGACCCCGACCTTGAGGAGGTGGTCGGGTACTTCACCAACATGGTGGTGCTCCGGACCGACCTCGCGGACGACCCCGCCTTCGCCGAGCTGCTGGCCCGGCTCTCCGACACCCTGCTGGACGCCTACGACAACCAGGACGTCCCCTTCGAGCGGGTCGTCGACCGGCTGCGCCCGCAGCGCGACCCCGGCCGCAACCCGCTGTTCGGCGTCTGCACCCAGTTCCTGTCCGAGCGGACCTCCGGCACGGCACTGGACCTGCCGGGCCTGACCGCGGAGACCGTGGCCCTCCCTTCGCCCGGTGCCCGGTTCGACCTGTCGCTGAACTTCGTCGAGTCGGCCGACCGGCTGCACGTGATGGTCGAGTACGCCACGGACCTGTTCGACGGCTGGCGGATCGAAGGGCTGGTCCGCCACCTGACCCAGGCGCTGGGCGCGGCCTGCGCGGAGCCCACCCGGCGGGTGTCGGAACTCCCGCTGCTCGACGACGCCGAGGTCCGGGAACTGCTGGCCGCCGGTCGCGGCGAGCCGATCTCCCACCCGGACGAGCCGGTGCACGCCGCGATCGCCCGCCGGGCCGCCGCCCAGCCCGACCACGTCGCCGCGGTGTACGAGGGCGACAGCCTGACGTACCACCAGCTGGAGCTCCGGGCGTTCGAGCTCGCCGCGTACCTGCGCGACCTGGGCGTGGGGCACGGCCAGGTGGTCGCGGTGGCGATGGAACGCGACCTCGACGCGCTGGTCGCCCTGCTCGCGGTGCTGAAGTCCGGTGCGGCGTACGCCGTACTGGACCCCTCGCACCCGCAGGGCCGGCTCGAGTACATCCTGGAGGACACCGCGGCCCGGGTGGTGCTGACCCAGCAGCGGGTCCAGGCGAACATCCCCGCCTCGGCGGCCCGGTCGGTCATCGCGGTCGACCAGGAGCGCGAGGCGATAGCCAAGGCCGGTGCGGAGTCGCCGGGTTGGGCGGAGGAGGCGGGCCGGGACTCGCTCGCCTACGTCATCTACACCTCCGGCTCGACCGGCATGCCCAAGGGCGTCCTGCTGGAGCACCGGGCACTCCAGTCCTTCGTCGCCTCCTACCGGCGGGTGTTCGATCTCGGACCGGACGACCGGATGCTCCAACTCGCCGCGCTGGCCTTCGACATGTCGCAGGGCGAGATCTTCGCCGGCCTCACCGTCGGGGCGAGCCTGGTCCTGGTCGACAAGGAGGCCGGCACCTCGCCCGACGCGCTCGCCGCGCTGATGCGCAGCCGGGAGGTCAGCTACATCTGCATGTCGCCGGCGATGCTGGCGCTGGTCGAGGGCGGCCCTTACCCGCACCTGCGGAAGATCATGGCGGGCGGCGAGGCGGTACCGGCCGAGATGGTGGCCAAGTGGAACCTGCCCGGCCGCCGGATGGTCAACTGCTACGGCCCCACCGAGGCCGCGGTTGGCTGCACCTCCTACGAGTGCCCGCACGAGCCGGCCCGCAGCGCCCCGCCGATCGGCGCCCCGTTCACCGACCGCCGGATGTACGTGGTCGACAAGCACGACCGGCTGGTCCCGGCCGGCGTCGCCGGCGAGCTGCTGATCGGCGGTCCGGAGGGACTCGCCCGCGGCTACCTCAACCGGCCCGACCTGACGGCCGCGGCGTTCACCGAGGACCCCTTCCACCCGGGCGGCCGGGTGTACCGCAGCGGCGACCTGGTCCGCTGGAACCGGGACGGGCAGCTGGAGTTCCTCGGCCGCGGCGACGGTCAGGTCAAGCTCCGCGGCCTGCGGATCGAGCTGGAGGAGATCGAGTCGGCACTGATGTCCCACCCGGACGTGGGTGTCGGAGCGGTCGTGCTGCGGCCCGACCGGCGCGGTGAGAACCGCCTGGTCGGCTATGCCTCACCGGCCGCCGACCGGCTCCCCGACCCGGCCGACCTGCGGGCCCACCTGGCCGAGCGGCTGCCCGAGTACATGATCCCGACCGCCTGGGTGGTGCTGGCCGAGCTGCCGCTGACCACCGCGCGCAAGGTCGACCGCAAGGCCCTGCCCGAGCCGGTGGAGGCCGACCCCGAGGAGGACTACGTCGCCCCCCAGGGGCCGACCGAGCAGGCCGTCGCGCGGATCTACGCCGAGGTCCTCGAGGTCGAACGGGTCAGCGCGGCCGTGGCGTTCTTCGCGGCCGGCGGCAACTCGCTGCAGGCGATGCGGGTGGTCAGCCGCCTCGGCAAGGAGTTCGGCGTGAAGCTCAGGCTGCGGACGATGTTCGCCGACGCGACCACCCGGTCGATCTCGGCGGAGGTCGACCGGCTGGTGGCGGCCCGTACGGTGCCCGCGAACCCGGGGCCCGGTCGTGCCGGCTGACCTGCTGCTGCCGTTCGGCGGGTCGGACGCCGCACTGCCCCCGCTGTACTGCGTGCACTCCGCGTCCGGCTCCGCCTACCCGTACCTGCCGCTGGCCGGCCTGCTCGACGGCCGGCCGGTGGTCGGTGTCGAGGCCCCCGGGTACGACGGGGACGGCCTGCCGCCCGCCGACCTGCGCGAGCTCGCCGACGAGTACGTTCGGACGGTCGAAGAGGACTGCCCGGAGCGGGAGTTGTGCCTGCTGGGCTGGTCGATGGGCGGCTCGGTCGCCTTCGCGATGGCCCAGCGGCTGCGGGCCCGGGGGTACCGGGTGCCGCTGCTGGTCCTGGTCGACGCCCAGGCGCAGGACGGCGGCCCGGTTCCGCCGGCGTCCCGGGTGCTGGCGCGGTTCGCCACCGACCTGCTGACCGAGGCAGGACTGGCACGCCCCGCCGAGCTGGCGGCCGGGGTGCTCGGCGACCTGCCGCCGGAGGCGCCGACGGTGACCGCCTGGCCGCTGTTCCACCGGGCCGGCCTGCTCCCCGAGGAGCTGGACGCCGGGACCCTGGACCGCCGGTTCGAGGTGTTCCGGCGGAACGTGACGGCCCTGCACGCCAACCGGCCCGAGCCGGGTTACCCGGGACGGGTGCTGGTGGTCGAAGCCTCGGAGTCCGCACCCGGCACCCTGCGCTGGACCGACGTGGCCCACGACGTGCGCACCGTCACCGTGCCCGGCGACCACTTCTCGATCTGGCGCGGCCCGGGCCTCACCGCGCTGGGCGCTGCCGTCCGGGACGCGCTGCGCGAGGCGTCCGCCCCCCGACCGGAAGGAGCACCGGCATGACCGTCGGAGCAGTCGCCCCCGAGCCGGCCGCCGCCAGGCCGTCCCTGTGGCGCAACCGGGACTTCCTCACCTTCTGGTCCGGGGAGACCCTCTCGCTGTTCGGCACCCAGATCACCGTGCTGGCGCTGCCGCTGACGGCGGTGCTCACGCTGGACGCGCAGGCCGACGAGCTCGGTCTGCTGCGGTTCCTGCAGATGATCCCGTACCTGCTGTTCGGCCCGCTGTTCGGCGTCTGGGTGGACCGGCACCGTCGGCGTACGGCGATGATCGGGGCGAACACCCTGCGGCTGGCGCTGATCGGGCTGATCCCGCTGCTGGGCTGGTTCGACCAGCTGAACATGGTCTGGCTGATGATGATCACCTTCGGGGTGGGCATCGGCGCGGTGCTGTTCGACATCAGCTGGATGTCGTACGTCCCGACGCTGATCCGCGACCCGGAGTACCTGGTCGAGGCCAACTCCAAGCTGGCCACCACCTCGGCGACCGCCGACGCGGCCGGACCCGGCCTGGCCGGGGCGCTGGTCAACCTGCTGACGGCACCGATCGCGATGGCCGCCAACGCCGCGACGTACCTGGGCTCGGTGGTCTCGCTGCTGCTGATCCGCACCGAGGAGCCGCGGCCCGAGGTGGTGCCCGGGCGGCGGCTCCGCACCGAACTGGCCGAGGGGCTGCGCTTCGTCGCGGGCAACCGGCTGGTGCGGTGGATCGCGCTGGTCGGCGGCCTGGCGAACTTCTTCCTCTCCGCCACCCAGCCGATGTTCATCCTGTACGCGGTCCGCGACCGGGAGGTGCCGGCCTCGGTGCTGGGCCTGATCTTCTCGATCGGTGCCTGCGGCGGGGTGGTCGGCGGCATCCTCTGCCGCCGGCTGACCCGGCGGCTGCCGCTCGGCCGCCTGTACGCCCTGGCCCTGGCCACCGCGTACGTCCCGATGCTGCTGCTGCCGGCCGCGGCCGGCCCGGACCTGCTGGTGCAGGCGCTGTTCACGGTCGCCTGGTTCCTCGGACCGCTCGGGCTGACGACCGTCAACATCCTGATCATCAGCGTCCGGCAGAACGTCACCCCGCCCGCCTTCCTCGGACGGATGAACGCGGCGGTGCGCGCGGTGATGTTCGGGCTGGGTGCGCTCGGCGGCCTGCTGGGCGGGCTGCTCGCCGCGCAGGTCGGGGCGCACCAGGCGCTGTGGGTCTCCACGGTGGGATCGGCGGTGTTCGTGGTCTGCGGAGTGCTGCTGTCCCCGCTGACCCGCCTTCAGGAGATGCCCGGGCCCGTTGCCGCCCGCGAGGCGGAGTCGGGGCCGGAGTCGGCGCCGGCTGCGGCTGCGGAGACGGCGCCGGACCGGGCGTAGCGGCCCGGGCTGGTCCCGAGGATGTTCTTGAAGTGCCGGGTGAAATGCGCCTGGTCGTAGAAGCCGGTGGCCGCCGCGACCAGCCCCGGCGCCATCCCCTGGAGCAGCAGCGCACGTGCCTTGTCCACCCGACGGCCCGTCAGGTACCGGTGGGGGGCCACCCCGAACTCCTTGGTGAACGCCCGGACCAGCTGCGTGGGATGGGTCTGCAGCAGCTCCGAGGCCTCCGCCAGGGTCAGGCCCTCCACCAGCCGGGCGTCGAGCAGGTCGCGCAGCCGGCCGGCCACCCCGGGCGGGGTCTGCGGCGGCGACTCCCGCACCGTGCCGGTCAGGTGCCCGGACAGCCGCTCGACGATGAACCCGAGCCGGCTCTCCGCCTCCAGCGGATCGTCGGACCCGTTCAGGGCGGTGTGCAGCAGGTGGATCCGCCGGCGCAGCGCCGGGTCGGCGATCACCGGCCGGTCCGCGGCCGCCCCGACCAGGTCGTCGTCGAGCTGGGACGGGTCGAGATAGAGCACCCGTTTGCGGAACCCGTCCGAGGAGACCGCGTCACCGTTGTGCGGAACGTGCGGCGGAAGAATCGTGACGAGGTGTTCCAGAGCGCCGTACTCATGACGGTCCACGTCAAATCGGACCATTCCCTCGTCGATGATGAGCAGGGTCCACGAATCGTGCGTGTGCATGGGATAGACGTGGTCGGTGATGCGCGCATGGAAGACTTCCCTGATGCCGCATACGGGCGGCCGCCAGGCGACGACCTCCGGTTTCGTTACCGTGGGCATGTGCTGACCGTTCCTGGAATTGCGCTCACAGGCCGCGCAGATAGCCACCGTCGCAGCGCACCGCGCTCCCGGTGAGGTACGAGGCGGGGCCGCCGCAGAGGAAGGCGGCGGTGGCGGCGAACTCCGCCGGCCGGCCGTAGCGGCCCGCCGGGATGGCCTCCAGCGAGGCCCGCCGCACCTCGTCGAGGGTGCGGCCGGCGCGCTCGGCGTTGGCGGTGTCGATCGCCGTGGTGCGCTCGGTCTCGATCCGGCCGGGCAGCAGCAGGTTCACCGTCACGCCGTCCGCCGCGACCTCGGCGGCCAGCGTCTTCAGGTAGCCGGCCAGTGCCGCGCGGCCCAGGTTGGACAGGGCCAGGTTCGGGATCGGCGCGACCACCCCGCTGGAACCGACCGCGAGGATCCGCCCCCAGCCCCGCTCCCGCATGGCCGGCAGCGCCATTCCGAGCAGCCGGACCTGCTGACGCAGCAGCGAGTGGAGCGCGGCGTCCACCTCGGCCGGCCCGACGCCGCTTGCCGGACCGGGCTTGGGCCCGGGCCCGTTCAGCACCAGCACGTCCGGCGGGCCGAACGCGGCGACGGTCGCTTCCCACAGCCTGGCCGGGCCGTCCTCGGCCAGCAGGTCCACCTCGACACCGACGGCGGTGGGCAACTCGGCGGCGATCTGCCGGGCGCGCTCCCCGCGCCGCCCGCACACCACCGTACTGGCGCCCTCGGCCGCGAGTGCCCGGGCGATTGCCTCCCCCAGCCCGCCAGTGGACGAGCACACGAGGGCGGTACGCCCCGAAAGTTCCAGGTCCATGGATGAGCCCAACAATCTGCAAAGAGAATAAGAAAAGAACGAAGAATTGCACGGAAAGGCGACTTTCCGCGCCGACCATTGCGCGGAGCAAGATCGACATGACGCATGCAAGCACACTGACGATGACCTGTCAACGATTCGCCGACCTGGCCCGATGTCATCTCGCGTGCTGAGATGGGGTGCTGCGAGCTCTCCGTCAGGGCAGCCGTCGGTGCTCTCGCAGTCGACCGGGTCGAATAATTCCTATCACCGATCGCCCCCCGGGGGAACCTATGAGTTTCCAGGAGATCTGGTGGAATCCCACGGTCGAATTCTTGTTATGCGCGGGCGGGTGGCCGCCATGGGCCGACGGGGGCCGGCGCGGTCAGGGCAGGTGCTGCTCGGCCCAGATGACCTTGCCACCGCCGGTGTACCGGGTGCCCCAGCGTTCGGCGAACTGGGCGACCAGGAAGAGTCCGCGCCCGCCCTCGTCGGTGCTGGCCGCGTAGCGCAGGTGGGGCGAGGTGCTGCTCCGGTCGGAGACCTCGCAGATCAGCGTGCGGTCGTGCAGCAGGCGGACCTGGATCGGGGCCTGGCCGTAGCGGATGGCGTTGGTGATCAGCTCACTGAGGATCAGCTCGGTGGTGAACGCCAGCTCGTCCAGCCCCCAGTCGGCCAGCCGCCCGGCCACCTGGGCCCGGACGTCACGGACCGCGGCCGGGTCGGACGGCACGTCCCAGACCGCGACCCGGTCCGCCGCCAGCGGGTGGGTGCGGGCCACCAGCAGGGCGATGTCGTCGGTGGGGTTGGCGGGCAGCAGGGCGGTGAGCACCTCGTCGCAGATCTGCTCGGGGCTGCGGCCGGGACGGGCGAGGGAGGAGCGCAGCAGGTCCAGGCCGAGGTCGATGTCCCGGTCGCGCTGCTCGACCAGGCCGTCGGTGTAGAGCACCAGGCTGCTGCCCTCCGGCAGTTCCAGCTCGGCCGTCTCGAACGGCATGCCGACCAGACCGAGCGGGGGGCCGGCCACGAAGTCGACGATCCGCACCGTCCCGTCCGGGTGGACGACGGCGGGCGGCAGGTGGCCGGCCCGGGCCATCGTGCAGCGCCGGGAGACCGGGTCGTAGACCGCGTACAGGCAGGTGGCCCCGGTGATCGGTGCCAGGTCGCCGGTGTCGGACTGCTCCTGGTCGATCCGGTTGACCAACTCGTCCAGGTGGCCGAGGAGTTCGTCGGGCGGCAGGTCGAGGGAGGAGAAGTTGTGCACCGCCGTGCGCAGCCGGCCCATGGTGGCGGCGGCGTGCAGACCGTGGCCGACCACGTCGCCGACCACCAGGGCCACCCGGGCGCCGGGCAGCGGGATGACGTCGAACCAGTCGCCGCCGACCCCGGCGTTGGCGGGCAGGTAGCGGTAGGCCACGTCGAGGGCGTTCTGCTCCGGCAGGCTGCCCGGCAGCAGGCTGCGCTGCAGGGTGACCGCCATGGTGTGCTCGCGGGTGTAGCGGCGGGCGTTGTCGACCGAGACGGCGGCGCGGGCGACCAGCTCCTCGGCGAGCGAGCGGTCCTCCTGGTCGAACGGGTCCCGCCCGCCGCCGCGCCAGAAGGTGGCGATGCCGAGCACCACGCCCCGGGCCCGCAGCGGTACCGCGAGCAGTGCGTGCACCCGGTGGTCCCGGATCCGGGACACGCGGTCGGCGTCGTACTCCTGCCAGGCGGTGAGGGCGTCGGTGAGATCGTGCTCGATCACCGGCAGGCCGCTCTCCAGGCTGCGGGCGCGCGGGGTGCCCGGCACCATCGGGACGCTCTCGCCGACCGGGTAGAACGGGGTCTCGGCGCCGATGCCGCTCAAGCCGGTGCGGCGCATCGGCCCGCCCGGCTCGGGTTCGTCGCCGTGCAGGACGGCCTCGGCGAGGTCGACCGTGGTGTAGTCGGCGAAGCCGGGCACGGCGGCCTCGGCCAGCTGCTGGGCGGTCCGGAGCACGTCCAGCGTGGTTCCGACCGCCAGCCCCGCGTCGTAGAGCAGCTTGAGCCGCTGCTGGGCCAGGTCGGCCCGGCCCGCGAGGGTCTGCAGCTCGGTGGAGTCGCGCAGGGTCACCACCAGACCGGGCGGGCCGCCGTCGCGGTCGGTGGGGCGGACGTTGACGGCCAGCAACCGGTCCCCGGCGGCGACCAGTTCGTCGGTGACGGGCTGCCCGGCTAGCAGCATGTCGGCCACCGGGCGGTCCAGGCCCAGCGCTGGGACGTGCCGGCCCTCGGCGTCGGCGGGCAGGCCGAGCAGGCGCCCGGCCTCGTCGTTGGCGAGCAGCAGCCGGCCGTCCCCGCCGATGATCAGCACGCCCTCCCGGACGGCGTGCAGCACCGCGTCGTGGTGCTCGTACATCCGGGTCATCTCGGCCGGGTCGAGGCCGTGGGTCTGCCGTCGCAGCCGGCGGCTGACCAGCGCCGAGCCGGCCAGCGCGAGCGCGAGGGCCGCCGCCGCGCTGCCGAGCAGGATCGGCAGGTGCTTCATCGCGCTGTCGCTGACCCGGCTGGTCCGGATACCCGCCGAGACCATGCCGACCACCTGGCCGCCGCCGTCGGTGACCGGGACCACGGCCTGCACCAAGGGGCCGATGGTGCCGGTCACCTGCTCGGTGATCGACTGGCCGGCCAGCACGGGCGCGGTGGTGCCGACGAACTTCTTGCCGATCCGGTCGGGCATGGGGTGGGTGTAGCGGATCGCGTCGGTGTTCAGCACCACGACGAAGTCGACGCCGGACTTGATCCGGGCCGCCTCGGCGCGCGGCTGGAGCAGCGCGGTCGGGTCGGGCGCGCGCAGGGCTTCGACCAGGCCGGGCGAGGCCGCGAAGGTCTCGGCCACCGCCAGCGAGCGGTTCCGGGCCTCGGTCAGTGAGTCCTGGCCGGCCTGGAGCACGGTCTGGGTCCCGGCCGCCACCACCAGCAGCAGCACGATCAGGACCTGCAGGACGAAGACCTGGCCGGCGACACTGCGGGTGCTGAGCGCGGCGCGCAGCCTGCCGGGCGTCGGCTGCCCACGCCACTTCGCCGGACCGGGGCGGTCACGTTCGCCGTGCGGGCGCCGGCCGGCGGACTCGGGGGCCGACGGGGCCCGGGACAGACCGGAATTGCGGGCCATACGCCATGTCTACCCTGGCCGGCCCCGCGAGGCCAGAGATCGCGCGTACCGAAGCGCGAGCCGCTCCGGCCGAGCCGTGGCCGAAAGCGGTGGGTGCGGTGGGTCAGGAGTCGTGCCAGTGGCGGCGACCGACGCTGATCAGGCGCAGTTGACGGCGCGCCACCTGGCCGATCCGCTGCTCGAGGTCCGGTCGGTCCGCAGGGACGTCCAGCAGGGCGGTGGCCGTCGACACCAGGTGCTCGACGTAGAGCTCGGCGAGCATCAGCAGGTCGTCCGGGCTCCAGCCGGCGGAGACCGGCTGCGCGGCCAGCGCGGCGGCGACCTCGTCGGCGAACCGGGTCAGCTCGGCCCGGATCGCCTCCCGCACCGGCCGGACGCCGCCGTGCCGCTCGCGGGCCAGGAAGCGGACGTGGGCGCGGTGCGCGCGGACGTGCTCGGCGACGACGTCCACCGCGCGGTCGATCAGCTCCTCGGCGTCGTCGGGCCCGGCCAGCACCGCGAGCACCATGCCGTGCAGGCTGGCCAGCGACTCCTCGACCAGCGTCACGCCCAGGTCGGCCAGGTCGCGGAAGTGCCGGTAGAAACCGGCCGGGGACATCCCGGCCTCGCGGGTGACCTCCCGGACGCCGAGGCTGCTGAGGTTCTGACCCTCCAACAGGTGCAGCCCCGCGTCGAGGAGGGCCCGCCGGGTCTGCTGCTTCTGGGCCTGTCTGACCCCGATGGTGTGACTCACGTCATTCAGTAAACAACTGTTTGCCGACTTTGGCGAGCGTAGAGTGAGAACTCAGCGAACAGTTGTCATCCCAACTGTTCGCCCGAATGACGCCGACCTGATCAGGCGCCGACCTGATCCGACCCGATGAGAGGTTCCACCGATGTCCCTCCTCGCCGTGCTCGTCGCCGTGGCCGTGCTGGGCGGTGCCGCCGTACACGCCTCCGGGCCCGTGTTCACGGTCGGCTGCTGCGCCATCGCCGCCTGGCTGGCCGTCTTCGCCGTCCGCGAGCAGTTGGCCCGCACCCGGCAGCGCTGAAGCCCACCGACCCGAGCGGAGCCACCACCGTGAACACCACCACCGCCCCCGTGCGCGCCACCGCCACCACGCGCGGCGACGCCGACGGCATGGCCGTCGCCTCGTTCGTCCTGGGCCTGCTGGGCCTGCTCTTCTTCAACCTGGTGCTCGGCCCGTGCGCCCTCGTGCTGGCCGGCCTCGCGCTGGCCCGTGGCACCCGGCGCCGGGGCCGCGCCCTGCTCGGCCTGACCCTCGGCGCCGCCGACCTGATCGTGCTGGCCGCCACCCTGGCCAGCGGCCACGGCACGCTCTGGCAGCTCGGCGGCTGACCGGCGGGCGCCACCGGTCAGTGCGGCCAGTGGACCGGCGATGCCTCCTGGTCGTTCCCACGGACCCACACCGTGGACATCCCCAGCACGGTCCGGATGACGGCGAAGCCGCCCTCCCAGCCGCCCGGCAGCCGGATCCGGCCGGTGCGGATCTCCCCCCGGGTGAGACCGACGTCGGTGGTGTGGACCACCCCGGTCCAGCCCGGCAGCCCGATCCGGGGCACGTCGCCGAGCAGTTCGGCCTCCACCTCGATCTCCCGGCCGTCGACCAGCAGGGCCGCAGCTCCTCGGTACGCAGGTGAGTCCATGCCCTCGACTCTGCGCCGCCCCGACAACCCGGGCAACCGGTGATCCGTCCGGCCCGGTGGACGCCGGATCGAAAAAGCTCCCGGGCACCCTTGTGGGTAGGCCATGATCGGGTGCCATGACGGATGAGGACACGCCGGTGCGGCGGGCCGAGGGCGGCACCGGCCGCGCCGCGCGGGCCCCGTTGCCGGAACTGCTGCGGGAGTTCGAGGAGCTGGCCGCCGAGAGGGACGCACGGCGGCGCGGGCGGAGGCTGGAGCAGCTGGTGGAGCGGGTGTTCCACCAGGCGCACTTCCGGGTCGACCGGAATCCGGTGGCCGGGACGCCCGGGCGGGACGACCTGGTGGCGGGGCTGGCGGGCCGTCAGTACCTGGTCGAGGTGGTGCCGGTGCGCCACCCGGTCGACGTCGGCACCGTCGACGGGCTCTGGTCGAGGCTGCGGAGGGCCGGGCAGGGGCTGGTGGGCGTACTGGTGACGGTCGCCGGCCTCGCGCCCGACCTCGCCGCGCAGGTGCTCCAGAACCGGCGGATGGGCCCGGTGCTGGTCCTGGACGACGCCGACCTGCGGAGGGTGCTCACCGATCCCGGCAGGCTCGGCCGGCTGCTGGAGCAGAAACGCGAGCAGCTGGAGGCGCACGACACGGTCCACCTGGGCCGGGCGGAGCCGGAGGCGCCGGAGCCGGCCGTCGGCAGTCGACCGGCGGAGGAACTGCCGGGATCGGACACCACGCTGCACGACCCGAGCGGTGGCACGGTGCCGTTCGTGGTGGCCGCCGGTTCCTACGCCCAGCAGGTGTTCACCCTCGACCTGCCCGCCACCGGGGCAGGGGTGGCGCTCGACCTGTCGCTGCCGCTGCGCGACGAGTCCCAACTGCTGGATCTACTCGACGAGTTGGACGGCCTCGGCTGGGTCACCCCGGGGGCCGGCTGGGCGATCGGGCGCGGCGGCCGGACCTGGCACGGCGCGGGGGCGGCCGAGTTCGAGGCGGCGCTGACCGGCCGGCCGAAGGGCGCGGACTCCGAGACCGAGAGCATCGTCTGGTACGACCGGTGCGACGGCGGCTTCTACACGATCGGCGCGGACGTGTCGCTCGGCGACCAACGGCGGGTGACCTGGTGCGGCATCTCGTTCCGGCTGATCGGGGTGCCGCTCGACCCGACGCCGTTCCAGCACCTGCACACGCGGTTCGGGGCGCGGGGGCGCGGCTGGTTCCGACCGCTCACCGAGCAGCCCGTCGAGCGGTACGGGACCTGGCGGCCCGGCGCCGTGCTGGAGGTGGTGGGGTCGATCGTGCAGGACGGGGAGAGCCCGGCCGGCCGGGGGTGGGTGGTCGGGGTGGTCGCCCGGAACCCCTTCCACGCGACCGGAGCAGGAGTCCCCGAGGGCTGGCCGCTACGGGCCGGGGAGGACGGCCTGCTGCTCGCCGCGCTGCGGGACCACCACCCGGCGGGGGAGCCGGAGCGGGAGTACCGCCTGTACGGGTGGGAGCTGGTGCGGAGTTCGGACGTCGCGGTGCTGCGGGTGGTCGCCGGGGCGGACTGACCGGGGCGAACCGCGCCGGTGTCCTGAGGGTCCATCAGGTGCCGGTTCGACGGGGCCACTTGCGCTCGGGGCGCGGCGGTAGGGTCCTCGCTGTGACAGTGCATCGGATGCCCGCGGCGGAGGTCCCGATCCCGGTCGGGCTGGTGCGCCGGCTGCTGGAGGAGCAGCACCCGGACCTCGCGGCCCTGCCGGTCTCGGTGCTGACCAACGGCTGGGACAACCTCGTGTGCCGTCTCGGTGCGGAGTTGCTGGTCCGGCTGCCGCGCCGGGCCCTGGCCGCCGAGCTGGTGGCGCACGAGCAGCGCTGGCTGCCGGAGTTGGCGGGTCGGCTGCCGCTACCGGTGCCGCTGCCCGTGCGGATCGGGCGGCCGACGGCGCAGTACCCGTGGTCCTGGAGCGTCGTCCCGTTCCTCCGGGGCCGGATCGCGGCGGGGGAGGAGTTCGAGGATCCCCGGGCGGCCGCGGCCGCCCTCGGCAGCTTCCTGAGCGCCCTGCACACCCCGGCGCCGCCGGATGCGCCCGCCAATCCGTACCGGGGGATTCCGCTGGCCGGACGCACCGAGGGCGTCCTGACCGCGCTGCCGCATCTCGGCCCGGCCGACCGCGCCGCCGCACTCCGGGCCTGGGAGGCCGTCACCGCCGTCCCTGCCTGGGGAGGGCCGCCGCTGTGGCTGCACGGGGACCTGCACCCGGCCAACATCCTGGTCGACCGGGGCCGGATCAGCGCCGTGATCGACTTCGGTGACCTCACCGCCGGTGATCCCGCCGCCGACCTCTCCGTGGCCTGGATGCTGTTCACGGCGGAACGCCGATCGGCCCTCCGGCTCGCCTACGGCCGTGCGGACGAGGCGACCTGGGAACGCGCCCGGGGGTGGGCGCTCGCCCTGTCCCTGGCGTTCCTGACGCACTCGGCCGACAACCCGCTGATGCACGGCATCGGCGAGCGCACCCTTCGCGCGGTACTGGCACGCTAGCCGCGTCACCCGTGCGCCAGGGCGACAACTTCCGTGCGGGCGCGCGGCCTTGCGTGCTCCCGGCCTGCCGGTGGGAGGTCACCCGCCGGGGGCGTCGAGCAGCGAGTGTCGCGCACCTCCGCAGGCGGCCGCCGTGCCACGCCGTCGCGGGGCCGGATCCCGGTGCCCCGTTCACCTCAATGGCCGCCGTGTGTGCCCCGAACAGCCCAAGATAACCCTCTGTACCCAGCCTGACACGGAATGTTGTGGTGGTGTGGGCACGTCCCGGCAAGGAGGCCAGGGGCGCCGTACGCATGGAGAGGTCCACATGTCTTCGTTCGGAAATCACTCGGCGGGAAGCCCCCGCCTCGCGCGCCGCGTCGGTGCTGCGAGTGTTGCCCTGGCCGCCATTGCCGCGCAGTGGCTGACCGGTACCGGTGCCCAGGCGCGGGGCACCGATCCCGTCGGCACCCAGCTGCGCCACGCCGCTGACACGCTCGCCTCGAACCCGCTTCCGTTCACCACCCGGTTCGAGGGTGACTTCCACGGTTCGATCACCCGGATCAGCAACACCCTGATGACCTGCGACGAGACCAAGCCGCCGCTGGATCCGGCGCAGCCGCGCTGCGAGGACGCCCGGACGGGTGCGGGCTCGCGGCCGATCAACAACAACTACGAGATGAAGTACGTCAACATCGACCCGGGCAGCATCGGCCCGTTCGGCGACGAGATCTACTCCGCGAGCTCGGCCGACCTGGGTCTGATCGACGGTTCGACGGTCAAGCACGCCCGGCTGTACTGGGGCGGCACCCGGGGTATCGACGACGTGGTGCTGCCCGAGAGCCGGATCGACGAGGTCTACCTGAAGCTGCCGGGCGACACGCAGTACACCAACATCGCCAACCAGCAGCCGAGCATCGGCTACATCACCACCGACGCGGAGAGCAGCTACCAGGCGTCCGCCGACATCACCGACCTGGTGAAGGCGAAGGGCAACGGCACCTACACGGTCGCCAACATGGACTCGGTGGTGAAGCCGCACAGCTGGGGCGGCTGGACGATCGTGGTCGCCTACGAGAACCCCTGCAAGCCGCTGCGGCACATCCACCTCTGGGACGGCTTCCAGGTGGAGCTGCCGGACAGCCCGCCGCACGAGCTGAAGCTGACCGGCCTGAAGACGGCGGCGGTCGACGAGAAGGTCGTCGGAAAGCTGGGCTTCGTGGTGTACGACGGTGACCTGAAGTGGACCGGTGACACCCTCGCCGTGCAGTCCACCCACGGGCCGCTGGCGAAGTTCTCGGACCCGAACCACACGCCCGACGACGCCTTCAACTCCACCATCGAGGAGCTGACCCCCGCCGACAAGTTCAACCGGACGCCGTACATCCGGAACAACTTCGGCTACGACTCGAACCGCTGGGACATCTCCGACTACCTGCGGGCCGGTGACACGGACATCACGGTCAAGTTCGACACCGACCAGGACGGCTACGACCTCGGCGTCTTCTACGCCTACGTCAACCTGGACGAGTCCGAGGAGTCCTAGGCACGAGCTTCGGGACCGGCACCCGGGTACACCGGGTGCCGGTCCCGCTCGTTGTGGTCGGCACGCCGCCGCCAGGGCCGGTCGTCAGACTCCCGTCTGCTCCACGGCGCCTGGCACGCACTCGCGCCGCACCGGGCGACCCGGTACGAGGGCTCCCGTCCGGCACGCCGAGAGCACGCACCGGACGCCGCAGGGCCGCCCTCCGGGCGACGAGGGGGGTTCGACGACAGGCCCTGGGTGGATCGGCGCGGGCCTACCGAGGGCCGGAGGTGACCAGGCGTCAGCTGCCGGACCCGGTGCGCGGGGTGAGGACCGCCTCCCGGGCCGGGCCGGGGAGCCGTGCGGCCAGGTCCGGGCCCTGCTCCGGGGGTCGACCCGGCGGGTCGGCGGTGGTGCTCTCGGTGCGCTCGTGGGTGCGGTGCTGGTCCTGGCTGCCCATGGGACTCCGTCCTCTGCGATGAATCGTCGGAAGCACTTGAGTACCCGTCACCGGACCACCCATGCCGCTCCTCACCCGCCTGGCCGAAGGGTGAGGGGCCGGGCAGTGCCAGCGGGAGCGGCCGGAGCTGAGACGGGCGGCCTGCCGCATCAGGTGGCCCCGCTCGGCGAGGTGGGAAGCCTGCCGGGCCGCCTCGGCGTAGAGCTGGGCCGCCGCCGTCAGGTCGCCGTCGCGCTCGTGCAGGTACGCCGCCACCGCCGTGCGGCGGGGCACCCGGCGGTCGACACTCATGGTGGTCCCGCCGACCGCCGACCGCCGACCGCCGACCGCCGACCGCCGACCGCCGACCGCTGACCGCCGACCGGTGGGCGGCTCAGGCCGACGGCCGGCTCTCGTCGGGTGGGGGCGGTGCGCCCTCGTCGGTCATCCGGGCCCCGGGCGTCTCGGACGGCACGGGTTCGTCGGGGGTGGCGGCGGGGTCGGTGGCGGTGGCGGCAGCCGACCGAGGGTGCGCCAGGTGTCCGCCGAGGGCGGCGGCGACGCCCAGCACGGTACAGCCCGCCAGACCGAGCACCACTCCGGCGGTGGTCCGGCCGCGCCGCCGGGCTCGGTAGGAGCCGAGCTGCAGAACGGTGGCGGTGACCGCCGAAGCCGCGTGGACCAGGCCGGTGCGACGGCGCTCGGCGGAGAGGTCGGCCCAGTCCACCCAGCCGGCCCAGAGGGTCGGGGGGACGGCCAGCAGCCCGAGGGCGGTGAGGCGGCGGGCCGCCACCGGCTGACCGCCGGTGAGGTCCAGGGCGGTGGCCGAGAACCAGCAGCCGATCGGGAGTTGGGTGAGCGCCGGGTGCAGCGGATGCCCGAGCTGGGCCCCGCGCAGGACGTCCCGTACGGGGCCCAGCGGCAGCCCGGCCACCAGCCGCCGGAGCCGCTCCGAGGTCGGGTCGAGGTCGGTCCAACCGGCGGGTGCGTCGAGCCAGCCGGCCGGCGTCGGTGCGGTGATTCTGTCCATACCGAGCGTCTGGCCCGCCCGGCCCGGCTCAAACGGAGCAGCTCACGGGGAATGAGATCGCCGGAATATCGGGCAGACGGTGGGACCGTAGGTGGATGTCATGGCCCTGTTGATCCTTGTGCTGCTGATCGCGCTGATCCTGGGAGGTGCAGGCTTCGCCTGGCACGTGCTGTGGTGGATCGCGTTGGTGGTGCTGGTGCTCTGGCTGCTGGGCTTCGTCCTGGGCGGTACCCCGTCCGGTGGCGGCCGTCGGCGCTGGTACCGCTGGTGAGCGGATCCCCTCGACGCAGGTCCGGCCGCCCGCCAGCACTGGGTGCCCGGACCTGAGGTGATTCCGGTGGCGGCTCCGCCCCGGAGCCACCTCCTCGACAACCGGCGGGTCGGGCCGACCGGGCGGGTGCGCGCGACCGACCTCGACCCCCCGCCGTTGGTCCCCTTACCGTGGGGGCGGCGAGCTGAGCCGTAGTCAGGTGCGGGCCGGTACGCCTGGAGGATGACCGCCTGCGGGCCCGGTCATCCTGCCGGACGGTTTCGGCCCGGACCGGCCACCCGCCGGAACCGGGCCGCCCCGGCGGTCCGTCGTCGTGCGCGGGGGACGAGCCATCCGGATCTCAGGAGATGCGAATGACTCGGAACGGCGCGCTCCGGCGCGGGGTGGCGGCAGTGACGGTGGCCTCGGCGGTGGTGCTGGGGACGGCACTCCCGGCGGCGGCCGGTGGCGCAAGCGGCGGGCACGGAGCGACCAGGGAGGCGATGGCGGCAGCCGTACGGACCGACAAGCTGCCGGGGATGACAGTCACCGCCCGGGAAGGGCAGCGGAGTTGGTCGGCGGCGGTCGGGGTGGCCGACCTCCGGACCGGGCAGCCGCGGTCGGCCCGGGAGCGGTTCCGGATCGGGAGCGTGACCAAGACCTTCGTCGCCACCGTGCTGCTCCAGCTCCAGGGCGAGGGACGGCTCGACCTGGACGACCCGGTGGAGAAGTGGCTGCCGGGGGTGGTGCACGGCAACGGCAACGACGGCGCGGCGATCACCGTCCGCCAGCTGCTCTCCCACACCAGCGGGGTGTACTCCTACGACGAGGACCCGGAGCTGGCCAGGCTGCTGTTCACCGCCGAGTTCCTGACCCACCGCTATGACACCTATCCCGCGAGGGAGTTGGTCCGGGTGGCGATGTCACACCCGCCGGTGTTCGTCCCGGGCGCCAAGCGTGCGTACTCCAACACCAACTTCATCCTGGCCGGCCTGGTGATCGGCAAGGTGACCGGGCACTCGTACGCCGAGGAGATCGAACGCCGGATCATCCGGCCGCTCGGCCTGACCGGGACCAGCCTGCCCGGCACCGCATCCGACCTGCCCCGGCCGCACGCACGCGGGTACTCGACCCTCTACGGCGGCTCGACGGACCTGGTGGACACCACCGAGCTGAACCCCTCCTGGGGCGGGGCGGCGGGCGAGATGATCTCCACGACCGACGACCTGACCCGGTTCCTCGCCGCGCTGCTGCGCGGCCGGCTGCTCCCCGAGGCCCAGTTGACGGAAATGCTCGGCACACCGACCGGCTACGGGCTCGGCATCGGCCACGCCACCCTCTCCTGCGGGATCACCGTCTGGGGCCACGAGGGCAGCATCCACGGCTTCTCGACCGTGGCACTGGCCACCCGGGACGGCCACCACGCGGTCGCGTTCAGCAGCAACGCTGACTGGTTCGAGGGTGAACTCCAGCTCGCCGAGGCCGAGTTCTGCCACTGACCAAGCACTCGGCACCGCCGGGTGGGCACCCTGCCCGACGCCCACCCGGCGGTCCGCGACCCTGAGGTGAGGGCCGCGCCGCGCCCTACTGGCAGCGGGTGCCGGGAGCGGGGAGGGTGCCGGCGGTGAGGAAGGTGTCCACCGCGTTGGTGGTGCAGTCGTTCTTGCCGTAGCCGGTGTGGCCCTCGCCCTCGCGGGTCAGCAGGGTGGCGTTGCCCAGGCCCTCGGCCAGCTTCTCGGCCCAGGCGTACGGGGTGGCCGGGTCGCCGGTGGAGCCGACCACCAGGATCGGGGCGGCGCCCGGCGTCCGGACTGGGCCGGGCTGCTCGGTGGTCAGGTACGGCCAGCTCCGGCAGTCCGGGTCGAACAGGTCCTCGTCGGTGTAGCGGGCCGAGATCAGCGGCGCCTGGTCGTGCAACTGCTGCTTGGCTGCCGCGAGTTGGGCGTCGGTCGGGGCGCTCGCGCCCGGGTCGGCGCAGTGGATGGCGGTGTAGGCGTCGAACATGTTGCTGTGGCTGCCGTCCTCGGACCGGCCGTAGTAGTCGTCGGCCAGCGCCATCAGGTAGTCGCCCTTGTCGCGGACCATCGCCCAGCCGATCGCGTTGCGCAGGTACTCCCAGGCCGACTTGTCGGCGTAGAGCACGCTCAGGGTGCCGGTCCAGGCGGCGGTGGCGGTCAGCTTCCGGCCGCCGGGCACGTCGAGCGGGTGGTCCTTGAGGCCGTCCAGGAACTTCGCCAGCTTCTCGGCGGCCTGCTCCGGGTCCTTGCCGAGGCTGCACTGCTCCTGCCGGGCGCAGTCGGTGGCGAAGGCGCGCAGCGACTTCTCGAAGCTGATGTTCTGCTGCACGGCCAGGTCGAGCTGGGTGAGCGTCGGGTCCACGGCGCCGTCCAGCACCACCCGGCCGACCTTGGCCGGGAACTGCTCGGCGTAGCGGGTGCCGAGGTAGGTGCCGTAGGAGAAGCCGAGGTAGTTGAGCTTCGGGTCGCCGAGGGCGCCGCGCAGCACGTCCAGGTCGCGGGCGGCGTCCCGGGTGCCGACGTGGGCGAGCAGCTTGCCGGAGTTGGCCACGCAGGCGTCGGCCAGGGTCTTGCCCCGGCTGCCGTCCCGGGTGTCGCTGATGTCCCAGCTGTCCCGGGCCTTGCCGTCCAGGCAGTGCACGGCGGTGCTCGCCCCGACCCCGCGCGGGTCGAAGCCGACCAGGTCGTAGCGGTCGCGCAGGCCGTTCTTGCCCAACTCGGCGGCGCCTTGGACGAACTCGACGCCGGAACCGCCGGGGCCGCCCGGGTTGAGCAGCAGCGACCCGATCCGCTGGTCGGCCTTGGTGGTGGCGCGGCGGGCCAGCGCGAGCTCGATGCTCTCGCCGGCCGGCGCGGTGTAGTCCAACGGGACCCGGAGCCGGGCGCACTGGAGGGCGGACTCGTCCTGCTTCTCGGTCTTCGGATCGTCCGCGCAGGCGGCCCAGGCGAGTTGCTGGCCGTAGAACGGCGCCAGCGCCGGATCGGCCTCGCCGGTGGGCTTCGCGGTCGGGCTGGGGCTCGCGGCGGGGCCGCTCGGGGCGGCCGCCTCGGGGGTGGTGGAGCCGGAGCACCCGGCGAGCAGGGCGGCCGCCAGGGCAGCGGGGAGGAGGCGACCGGAGAGCCGGACGATGTTCACGTTCACTGCATATGGCTATCATCAAACCCTCATATTGATCACCTCGTGATCTGCCCGTCACCTCCCCGGCACCGAATTCCCGCCCCGCGCCGAGATGCTGCCGTCCGGTCGATCGCGGACGACCGGATCCGACCTCCGGACAGGCGGCCGGCAGCGGTCAGGAACCTCTACCGGCCTGGTCGCGTCTGGTCCTCCGTAGGCTGACGGATCGACATAGGGGTGAACTCTTATGGCGCAGACGGACGAGGCAGTGCGGGTGACGGCCGGGGAATCGGCGCCGGTGTCGGCGCGGCGGACGTCCTGGCGGCAGGGGGTCTGGCGGCGCGGCCGGATCATCGCGGTGGTCGCGGTGCTCGCGGCCGTCCCGCTCGCACTGCACCGCCTGCTGCCCAACCCGGGCAACCTGGCCGGGCTGCTGGAGACCTTCCTGCCCTGGCTGGGCCTGGCCGTTCCGGTGCTGCTGGTGGCCGCGTTGCTGCGTCGCTCGGCCACCGCACTGGTCGCCCTCCTGATACCCACGGCGGTCTGGCTGGCGATGTTCGGCGGGACGCTCGGCGACCGGAGCGACGGGACGGGGGAGCTCACCGTGGTGACCCACAACGTGGCCGCCGCCAACACCGACGTCGCGGGCACGGTGAAGATGCTGATCGACTCCGGCGCCGACCTGGTCGCGCTGGAGGAGCTGGAGCCGAGCCTGCGGCCCGAGTACGAACGGGGCCTGGCCGCCGCATACCCGTACCGGGTGGACGGGGTCGGCTCCGACGGGCTCTGGTCGAAGTACCCGGTCACCGGCGGTGCGATGGCGAAGGGCCCGGGCGGAGAGTTCACCGCCACGGTGTTCCGCTCGGTGGTGACCACCCCGAAGGGTCAGGTCGCGGTCTACGTCGGGCACCTGGACTCGGTCCGGGTCACCTTCGGCAACGGGTTCGGCGCGGGCTTCCGGGACGACAGCATCGCCGCGGTGAGCGCGGCGCTCCGGGCCGAGCCGCTGGACCGGGTGCTGCTGATGGGTGACCTGAACGGCAGTCTGGCGGACCGCGCCTTCGACCCGATCACCGAGCAGATGACCTCCGCCCACCAGGCCGTCGGGTCCGGCTTCGGCTTCACCTGGCCGGCCGACTTCCCGGCGGTGCGGATCGACCACATCCTCAGCAAGGGCCGGCTGACCCCGGCCGACTCCTGGCTGCTGCCCACCGACGGCAGCGACCACCGCGCGGTGGCGGCGTCCTACCGCTACTGAGCCGGCGGCGGGGTGACGGACCAGCGGCCGACCTTCCGGTAGGCGGAGTCGTGGACGTCCTCGCCGGTGCCGGGCTCCAGGGAGTAGTGCTTCAGATTGCCCGCCCAGTAGCGCAGGATCCGGCCGAGCTCGGCGGCGTGGTCGTCGGCCGGGTCGGTCAGGTCGATCTCAAGAGTGAATCGCATGCCTCCCAGTGTTTCATTCGGAGGTGCCGGGCCGCCGCCGTCTCCCGCCTCGTCCCCGTGCCGGGATCTCCTTCCCGTGCGGCGGCCCGGGTCGTTCAGTTGAGGAAGTCGACGCGGTCGATCAGCCCGTCGCGCACCCGGTAGACCACCAGGAGGCGGACCGGCTGGTCGGCCAGGCCGTGGGCGATCTCGTGGTCGACCACCCGGTTTCCTTCGCTGAACCGTCCCGCGATCTCGGCCCGGCAGCGGCCTACTGCGAACTGTCCGGCGTACCGGTCCCGCAGGGCTTGCCGGCCCTCCAGCCGGTTGCCGTCCGCCCGGTGGACCGTGACGTCCTCGGCGTAGGTGGCGACGAAGGCGTCGAGGTCGTGGTTGTTGTAGGCGGTGAGCTGCCGCTCGACCACCTCACGCGGGTCGGTCATGTGCTCGATCTCCTGACGGGGGTGGACGGGTTCAGGCGGCCAGACGGCGGGCGGCGAGTTCGGCGTAGAGCGCGGCGCCCTGGGGGAGCACGGCGTCGTCGAACTCCGCGTAGGGAGAGTGGTTCAGCGGGAGGTCCTCGGTGTCGACTCCCTTCGGAGCGGCGCCGAGCCACGCGAACGAGCCCGGAACGGCGTCGAGGACCCGGGAGAAGTCCTCCGACCCGGCGATCGGGTTCGGCATCAGCTGGAAGCGCTCCTCGCCGAAGACCTCCCGGACGGTGTCGGCGAGGAAGTCGGTCTCGGCTCCGTCGGTCACGGTCAGCGGGTACCCGGGAACGTACGCGGCCTCGGCCCGCAGGCCGTGGGCGGCGGCGATGGCCTTGACCAGCTCCACCGCGAGGTCGGCGACCCTCGACTGCGCCTGGGTGGAGAAGGTCCGCACGGTCGCCTCGAAGTGGGCGGTCTCGGGGATCACGTTGAGCTGGGTGCCGGCCCGGAGGAGTCCGACAGTGATCACCACCGGGTCGAACACGTCGAAGCGACGGGTCACCATGGTCTGCAGGGCGGTGACCATCTCGCAGGCGGCCGGAACGGGGTCCTTGGCCCGGTACGGCGTCGAACCGTGACCGCCGGCGCCGTGGACGGTGACGTTCAGCGCGCCGGAGGCGGCCAGGACCGGTCCGCGCCGGGAGCTGAACTCCCCGTGTGGCATGGCCGAGGCCACATGCAGCGCGTAGGCGGCGACCGGGCGCCGGCCCGCCGCGTCCAGCACACCCTCGGCCAGCATCGCACCGGCGCCGTCGTCGCGTTCCTCGCCGGGCTGGAACATGAAGACCACGTCGCCGTGGAGCTGCTCCCGCCGTCCGGCCAGCAGGTGCGCGGCGCCCGCGAGCATGGCGGTGTGCAGGTCGTGTCCACAGGCGTGCATGGCACCGTTGGTCGCGGCGAACGGCACCGGCGACTTCTCCACCACCGGCAGGCCGTCCATGTCGCCGCGCAGCAGCACCACCGGCCCCGGCCGGCCACCGCGCAGCACCGCCGTGACCGAACTCAGCCCGGAGCCCAGGCTCACCTCCAGCGGCAGTCCGTCGAGCGCCTGCAGCACCCGCTCCTGGGTGCGCGGGAGAGCAAGGCCCAACTCCGGGAAGCGGTGCAGGTCGTGGCGGAGTCGGACCAGGTCCGGGGCCAGAGCTCGGGCGTCGTCGTACAGGGACACAGGTACCTCCGTCGAACCCCGCGTGCTGCGGGAACTTGCGCAGAGCGATCTTGTTCGGTGATTCTGGCTCCGGGGGTGTGAGTCTCCCGCGATTTCGCAGGATCACGTCACGAGAGGGTCCTTTGATGAACGATTCCACCGACACCGACAGGAGGCCGATGGCGGGCGCCGAGGTGACGGTGGACGAGCTGGACCTCGCACTGGTGAACGCGATGCAGCTGCAGCCCCGGGCGCCCTGGTCGCTGCTCGGCCAGACCCTTGGCATCAGCCCGGTCACCGCGGCCCGCCGCTGGCGCCGGCTCTCGGAGTCCGGGATCGCCTGGGTGACCGCCTACGGCCTGCCGGGCCCGGAGGATCGCGGGTGCATGACCTTCTTCGACCTCGACTGCGCTCCCGCCCGGCTCGGGAGGATCGCGGACGAACTGGCCCAGGAGCCGCACGTGCTGAGTGTCGAACACGTCTCCGGGGGCTGCGATCTCGTCCTCACCGTGGCCTTCACCGACCTGGCGACGGTCTCCCGGTACAGCACCGAACGGCTCGGCCGGATGTCCGGGATCACCGCCGTACGTGTCCATCTGGCGACCGGGTTCTACGCCGAGGGCAAACGCTGGCGGCTGGACTCGCTCGACCGGGCCCAGCGTCTGGAACTGCACGACGACTCTCCCTCGTTCGCCCATTCGTCGGCCGAAGTCCGGGAGGGAGACCGCGAGTTGCTCATCCGGCTGGGCGTCGACGGCAGACTCGACCAGACCGAGCTGGCCGCCGCCACCGGGCTCAGCCCGTCCACGCTGCGCCGCCGCCTCGATCGGCTGGCCGCCTCCGACGCGATCCGCCTCCGTTGTGAGATCGCCGCCTGCGACGCCGGCCGGCCGGTGTTGGCGACCTTCCTGGCCGACCTTCCCCCGGACCGGCTGGACGAGATCGGCCCCCAGCTGGCCAGACTTCCCGAGGCCCGGCTCTGCGTCTCCGTCACCGGCCCGCACAACCTCGTCCTCGCCGTCTGGGAACGCTCGCTCGCCGGCGTCCAGCGCCTGGAGACCGCGCTCGCCCGCAGGTTCCCCGACCTGCGGGTGGCCGAGCGCCGGGTGTCGCTGCGCACCGTGAAACGGATGGGCCGGATCCTCGACGCGGACGGACGCGCGGTCCGCGCCGTCCCGATGGACATCTGGCGGGACCCGGTCCCGGTTTCCTGACGGCACGTCGGGTCGGCCGGGTGCGGTTCGTCGATCGTGGGCGATCCGAGGAGAAGGTGGTCGATTCCGTTCGCCTCGGACATGGTTCGCGCAAGGCCCTTCCCCATCTTGATCGAATCTGACAGAGTCGTCCGCTGTCCGGTACACGGCTGCCGGTACCGGGGGGAACGGGAACATGTCCGGCTCTGTGCTGCGTCGACTGCGCGATCAACTACCGCTACCGTCCGCCCTCCTGGCCGGCGGACGCGACCGGGACGCGGCCCCGTGGGTCCGTACCCGGCTGCGCACCGCGCCGCTGGCCGCCCTGCTCACCGCCGCCCTCGCGCTGACCGTGGTCTTCCTGGCCGCCGCACTGCCCCGGGCGCTGGACCGGGGCGCGAACGACGCACTCCACACGTATCTGCGCACCCTCGGCCCGATTCCCACCAGCGTACGGGTCACCTCGGGCCCGGCTCCGAGCGGTGACCCGGCCGAGATGCTGGACACCACCCGGGCCCAACTCACCGGCGCGGTCGGCGCGGTGCTCCCGCTCGCACCGAGTGGTCCGGTGTACGGCCGCCAGGGCGTCAGGTCGCGTTCGCTGGAGAATCCCGGCCTGGACCGACCGGACGGCATCTCACCCCATCTCACCCTGCTGTACCAACACCGGGCGCGGGAGCACGTCGGGCTGACGGCCGGTCAGTGGCCGGGTGCCGCAGCGCCGGGGGAGCCGATCCCGGTCGCGGTGTCGGTGGGTGCCGGAAAGACCATCGGCGTCCGGCTCGGCCAGGTGCTCGACGGCGGCGACGGCCAACAGGCCCGGGTGGTCGGCCTGTACACCGCTGACGACCCGTCCGATCCGTTCTGGGCCGGTCAGGAGTGTGCCACCAAGGTCTGCAGAGGCGTGACCGACTCACGGGAGATCTTCTGGACGGCCACGGCGCTGGTCGGTCCGGAGGTGCTGTCCCGCCTGGCCGGCTGGGGCAACGGGGACGAGGACTTCTGGCGGCTGCCGGTGGACGTGGGTGTGCTGCGGGCGGACCAGCTGCGGCAGACCTCCTTCGCCCTCGCCTCGGTCACCGCAGGACCGATCGGCGCCCGGATGATCACCGACAGCGGCCGACCCAAGACCCGGATCACCTCCCGCCTGCGGAGCGAGATCGACTCCGCCCGGAAGCGGCAGTCCGCGATCGACTCACTCGCCGGGGTCGGCCCGGCCGGCGCCGCCGGGGTGGCCGCCGTGCTGCTCTGCCTGGCGGCGGCGCTGACCGCCGAACGGCGGACGGCGGAGCTGCGGCTGCTCCGGGCGCGTGGCGCCGGGACCGGCGGGATCTGCCGACGACTGCTCGGGGAGGGGGCGCTGACGGTGCTGCCCGCCGCCGGGCTCGGCGCACTGCTCGCCTTCACCCTGCTGCCCACCCCGCGCTGGCCGGCCGCCGCCGTCGCGGCCGGTTCGGTCGCGCTGCTCGCGCTGCTGGCCTTCCCGGTCCGCACCGCCCTGCTGCTCCGCGAGACCGGCCGCACCCGGTCGGGACGGCCTCGCCTGATGGGCGAACTCGCCGTGCTGGCCGCCACCGTGGCGGCTGCGACCCAGGTCGTCCGACGCGGGGTGGCCCCGCTCGGCGAAGGGGTGGACCCGCTGCTGGTGGCAGCTCCGCTGCTGATGGCGCTGACCGGTGCGCTGCTGCTGGCCCGGCTCCAGCCCGTCCTGATCGGGCTGCTGGCCCGGCGGGCCCGGCCCAGGCCCGGCGCGATCGCCTTCCTCGGCCTGGCCAGGGCCGCCCGGGGCAGCGGCCCGCGCTCGCGGCCCTCGGTGCTGCCCCTGCTCGCCCTGGTGCTCGCGGTGACCTGCGGCGCGGTCGGCTCCACCGTCCTGAGCTCCGTCAGTGCCAACCGGATGGTGGCCGCCCGGTACACCATCGGTGGCGACGCGTTGATCAGCACCGTCGTGCCCGGCGCACTGCCGGAGGCCCTCGTCGCGGCCGCCGAGCGGTTGCCGGGGGTACGGACCTCCGTGCCGGTCTGGGTCGAGAACGAGGCCAAGCTGTGGAGCACGTCCGACAACCCGATCCGGATCAGAGTGGTGATGGCCGACCCGGTCGAGTACGCGAAGCTGGCCGAGGTCGCCGGGCGGGGCCGGTTCGACCCGACCCTGCTCTCGGCGGTCCCGGGCTCGCCGCTGCCCGCCCTGGTCACCAGCGATCTGTCGCCGGGCGAGTACCGGATCCAGCTGGACAACGGCGGCGAGCCGGCCGTGATCCGTGCCGTCGGCAGCGCGGACGGCACTCCTGCCCTGTTCGGGGCGGCGGGCAGCGCCGTCGTGCTGCCCGCAGGCCCCGGTACCGCCGCCCTGCCCCGGCTCGTCGGCCCCAACAGGTGGCTGGCCACCGGGGCCGTCGACGACGCCCGACTGCGCGCGCTGGCCGAGGAGTTCCTCGGCCAGCCCGCCGTCGGCGAGGAGACGCGTCACCTGGTGCGGACCAGCGCCGGGACGGTCACGGGGCTCGGCAGCGACCCGCTGCAGAACTCGGCCGAGCGGCTGTTCTGGGTCACGGTCGGCGCCACGGCGCTGTTCGCCCTGCTCTGCGTCCTGCTGACGCTGTACCGGGCCGGGCCCGAACGCGCCGCGATGCTGGCCCGCCTGCGCACCATGGGCCTGCGACCCCGGCAGGGCCTGGCACTGATCCTCGCCGAGGCACTGCCCCAGGCACTGTTCGCCGCCCTCGGCGGAGCCCTGACCGCGGTCGGCTGCATCCTGCTGCTCGGCCCGGCCGTCGACCTCTCCCCCCTGGTCGGCGCCGAAGTCCCCACCGGACTCCGGCTCACCGCCGCACCCATCCTCGAACAGACCCTCGGGCTGGCACTGCTGGCCTCCCTCGCGGTGCTGGCCGAAGCCGCCGTCACCGCCCGTCGGCAGATCACCACCGAGCTACGAGCGGGAGACACCCGATGACCACACCGCCCCCTAGCCCGGACGAACTCCGGCGCAGGGCACCTCAGTTCTTGTGGAACGGTGCCCTGCGCCGGAGTCAGTCGGACGGCCGCCTGGGGATCAGAAGCCGGTGTCGTAGGTGTACCGGGCGCTGTGGTCGAGCATGTCCGCCGGGGTGACGTCGTTCCAGGGCTTCATGGTCTCGTTGAGGTCGACCACGTTGGGGGTGCCGGCGGTCGGCAGGTAGCCGACCGAGGGGTGGCGCTTCTGCCACTCCGACCACAGCTTGTCGATGAAGCAGTGGTGCAGCCAGAAGACCGGGTCGTTGGGCGACATGCCGGTACTCATCATGCCGCCGACCCAGACGTGCACCCGGTTGTGCAGGTTGACGCCGCGCCAGCCCTCCAGGTTGTTGCGGAAGCCCGCCGAGGTGCTGTTCCACGGGGCGGCGTCGTACTCGGCGATCGCCAGCACGCCGTCCGCCTCGCTGCGGGTGGGCAGTTGGGCGACCCCGGCGCCGAGCTGGCGCCGCAGGTAGTTGCGGCTGTCGGGCCGGATCCCGAGGGTCCAGTTGCCGCTGGAGTAGGCGAACGGGCCGGTGGTCACCTGGCCGTCGCTGCTGCGGCCGTTGCCGCCCATGAAGTCGGCGCCCCAGATGGTGGCGCCGGTGGTCCGGTCGGCGGTCCAGTCCCAGTAGGGCAGGGTGACGCTCGGGTCTATCGCCTGGAGCGCCCCCTCGAACTGGAGCAGGAACCTGCGGTGCCAGGGCAGGAAGGACGGCGAGCGGTGGCCGACCCGCTCGCCGCTGTCGGTGTCGCTGACGATGAACGAGTTGTGCGTGCTGACGAACGCGTCGTAGCCGCCGTTGCGCTTGAGCGCGAGCACGGCGTTGACGAAGGCGCGCTTCTCCTGGGCCGTCAGAGTGGCCTGGTTCTTGCGGACTGCCATGAGTCCCCCCTTGTACGAGTGGTGAGGTGAGCGGGTGTCAGCCGGTTCAGGCGACGGCGACCGGGACGAGCGTGGCGCCCTGCAGGTCGGTGACGGCGGCGCGGGCGAGCGCGCGCGGTGTCGGGAAGGTCTGGTAGTGGTTGACGACGCTGATCCAGGTGCCGTCGGCGTTGCGCATCATGTGCAGCTCCTCGCCGTCGATGTGCACGGCGTACCCGGTGCCGCCGGCCCCGGTGGTGCCGTGGTGGTGGCCGCCCCCGTCGGCGACCGGCCGACCCTGGATCCGACGGCCGTGGAAGACCTCGTCGAAGGTGTCGGACGCGCCCGGATCGGCCGCCGTCGCGGAACCGCCGGCCGGGCCGACGACGCCGAGCACGGCGGTGCCGGCCGCAACGGTGAGCGCGACGGCCGCTCCCTGCAGCATCCGCCGCCGGGTCAGCTCCGAGGCATGGGTGACTTCGGACATGGTGGTACCCCCCTTGGGCGCCCCGGTGATGTTGGGGCGCCGTTCATGAACCCGTACTGAAACGTTAATCGGAGGGGATCTCATGATCCCCTCCGCTGTTTCGATGCTGTCAATCCTTGATGACCTAGGGAACTGCCGATCGGCGGGGGTACGAAGAGGTGTGGCTGAAACAGGCCATCCGACCGTGCCCACGCCTCGGGACGAACAGTGAGATCTTCACCGTCTTCACTGAAAGGCCATCGGAAAACCAAGGATCTTCACTCTGTGCAGTCGGCCCGCCGAAGATCCTCTTCCGCCACGCCCGGATCCCCCGATCGCAGTGACCTCGCTCACGGCGCGAGGATGGCGCGAACCTCGTGCACGGGTGTCACCGCCGGCGAGGCGGCTCGGGTGGGCGGTGGGTGCGCAGGTGGGCGGCGGCTTCCGGGGGGAGGGGGTGTCGGCCAGGCGTCGTCCGGCCAGGTCGAGGATGTGGGCGGCGTGCCGGCGGTGGCCGGTGCGCAGCGCGTGGGCCCAGACCGGGTCGAGCAGGGCGGGCCCGGTTTCCAGACGTGCCAGGAGCTGGGGTGTGGTACTCAGTCGCAGGAACTCGGCCGGCCCGAGGGCCCGGTGGAAGTCGGGGCGCCGGGGATCGGCGAGGTGGTCCAGCACGAGCGCCGGCCACCGGGGCTCGCGGAGCAGCTGCTCGTGACATGTCGTCAGGTGCCCGGTGTCGGCGGGCGTCCAGGGCAGGTCCTCGGGCGGGTGGCGGAGGAACACGGTGATGTCGATCAGGTTGCGCAGCATGGCGAGGGTGGGGGTCCGGAGCTGGACCAGGTCGGCGTAGCGATGCAGGACGGGGACGGCGTGCGGGTAGTCGGCCAGGCCGGGTGCGGGACCTCCCTGAGTGGCCGCCATCGCGGCCAGCATGCCGCCGGCGCCCGCCAGCAGCGGGGTGTCGACGTGGGGACGGCGAAGGGCGCCGTGCAAATTGCCCGTGGTCGCCGCGAGATGGGCCAGGTACTCGTTCATGACGGTGTTGCGGAAGCCCTCGCGCAGCAGCCCGGCCCTGATGCCGGGGACGGTGGTGCCGCGCAGCAACCGCACCGCCTGGATGCGCCCCCACCCCGCCACCCGTCGGGCGAGGGCGTGGACGGCGAGATCCCCGTCGGGCTGCGAGCGGCGGAGCGCGACGGCGGCGTAGAGGGTGAGCTCGTCGAGGCTGCCGAGCAGGAGCAGCAGCTCGCGGTCGCGCGCGTCCCCGCCCAGTCCCAGGAGCACCAGGCCGATCTTGACCGGCTCCCGGTGGGTACCGTGCTCGGCCAACTGCCGCCCCAGTCGTCGCAGGCCCTCGGACGGCAGGGCCCGGCAGCGGACCTCGGTGCTCAGCGCGTCGGCGACCTCGATCGCCCGGCAGGTGGCCAGGAGGTCGTGCAGGAGTCCCATCTCGTCCCCCGAGGTGGGCACCGGAGCGGACAGCAGGAGTTCGAGCCGTTCGGCGAGTTCGACGCCGGTGGGCGGGACGGCGCCGTGGTCCGGGGTGCGGTGCAGCAGGGCGTCCGCACCGCCGCCGACGAGGACCGGGCGAGCGCCGTCCGGGTCGGCATCGGGAAGCGGGTCGCCGGACCAGGGCCACGGGCCGGGGCCGTGCTGGGCACGCAGGGTTCGGGCATGGTCGAGAAGGGTGGGACTTCCGCCACCGGCAGAGCCGTCGCGTCCCCACCACGAGCCGGTCACCGAGCGGAGGGCCGGTCGCCCTTTCGTGTGGTCATGACGGGGATGGTGCCCGACGCGGACCGTCCTGGCAACCGGGTTCCCGTCGCTGTCGGGGAGTCAGCGGATGCGGAAATCGGGATGGTCACCGGTGGCGGGGCCCCAGTGCTCCGTCACCGTGTCGACGCGGCCCGGGGTGTCGCCCGTGCGCAGCCAGTCCAGCAGCCGTGCGCAGTCCGCCCGCGAGCCTTCGGCCAGCACCTCGACCCGGCCGTCCGGGAGGTTGCGGGCGTAGCCGGTCAGCGGGCCGATCCCGGCCGCCCGGGCGCTGACGGACCAGCGGAAGCCGACGCCCTGGACGTGGCCCTCGATCAGTGCGGTCAGCCGGGTGCTCTCGGTCATGTGGCAACCGTACTGACGGGGCCGGGCCGGGGCCGGTCCCGATACGCCGTCAGGGGGGTCAGGGCCCCGGACCGGCGGGGGCGCGGGAGGGCCACCGACCGGGGCGAGGTGGGCCGCCGTTCGGCCCGGTCGCGTGCAACGTGTTCGCCGAGCCGGCCGCCCTGCCCGCATGTCCCGCCGTGGTGCGCCGGGCGCGGCGGGTCGGCACCCGGGCGTCGTCTCAGCGGCCCCCGGCGCGCTCCCGGACGGGGACGGACCGCGACAGCGCGGGCGGGATGGGCGTGGCGGGGGTGCCGGTCAGGTCCGCCACGAAGGCGGCCAGTCGGTCGAGCTGCGCGGTGTCGAAGCCGCGCTTGAGCACCGGGTGGAAGGTGAACGGATTGAGGTAGCAGAGGAGGAACTCCGGGGTGTCGAGCACCCGGTGGTACTGCTGCCAGGCGATCTCGGTGTGCACACCCGGCCGACGGATCGTCACCGTCTCGTCGGTGAGCGTCACCTCGACCGCGCCGGTGATCTTGGCCATGGCCTTGCGGGCGGCCCGGTGGGTCCCCAGGGTCAGCTGGTAGAGCAGGATGCCGGCCGCGACCAGGGCGACCAGCCCGACCGGGTAGTTCCCCAGTGGGAAGAGCAGCACCGCGTCGGTGGGCAGCAGGACCACAGCCAGCAGGGCCAGCCGCCGGCGCCGCCGGTTGCCGACCCGGGTGGCCCGGAGCAGTTCCTCGAAGGACATCCGGTACGACGTGCTGATGTTCAAAGCTTCCCCCGGCGGTCCTCGGCAACAAGATCAGGACTCTAGGGGGTGATCGTCCCGGCGTCCAGGCGATCGTCCGCAGGCTCCGGCAGGTCGGCCGCGAGATCGACGAACAGGGCGGCCGACCAGCCGAAACCGGAGGTGGCGCGGGGCGCCCGGGCGCCGGTCAGCGGGTTCCAGTACTCGTAGAGACCTCCGGCGTCGCGGACCATCGCCAGGGTGCGCAGCCGGAGCTCGTCCGCGGTGGCGGTGAAGCCGGAGCGGCGCAGGCCCTCGATCAGGAGGTAGTTGACGTTCAGCCAGACCGGGCCGCGCCACATCGCGTCCGGGTCGAAAGCGGGATCGTCGAACGCCACGGTGGGCACCGGGTGTTCGCCCCAGAAGCGGGCCGAGCGGAGCTCCCGCTCCAGGGCACCGGCCACTTCGGCGGGCAGCCGGCCGGTCAGCAGCGGCATGAGGTCCAGCACCGTGCGGACGTCGACGGGCGCGCCGCCCACCAGCGTCCGGAAGCGGGTGCCGTCCCACCGCCGGGTGAGCAGCAGCTCGGTGTGGGCGGCGGCGCGGGCGCGCCACCGGGCGGCGTCGGCCGGGAGGCCCAAGGCGTGCGCGATGTCGGCCAGCCGGTCGGCCTGGAGGATCAGGTAGGAGTTGAGGTCTGGGGGCTCGGCGCGCGGGCCGTGGTCCCAGACCGGGCTGTCGTCCAGGCCGGAGGAGTAGGGGTGCAGGTACTCCGGGAGGCCGTCGCCGTCCGGGTCGGAGGCGGTGAACCACCAGGTGTGCGCGCGGACCAGCTTCGGGTAGACCGCGGCGAGGAACGGGAGGTCCGGGTCGGTCCGGTGGATCTTCCACACCGCCCAGGCGGCCAGGGGCGGCTTGGTGACCGGTACCGGCTCTGCGGAGGGCAGCACGCCGTTCGCCCGGCCGACGTGCTCGCTCAGCCGGGCGAGGTCGGAACGGGGCAGGTCGGTGGTCTCGGCCAGCACCCCGTGCTCGTGCACCACGTCCGGGAGTTGGCCGTCCGGGAGCTGGTGGTCCAGCAGCAGCATGATCTGGTCGCGGGCCAGCGCGGGTGAGGCGTGCCGCAGGGCGACGGCGTGGAAGAGCGCGTCCCAGTTCCAGACGCCCAGGTAGCCGTACTTGGACGGCACCAGCCCCTCGCGGCCGGCGATCGGCAGCAGGTTGACCGCCAGCGTCCACCAGGCCATCCGGGCCCGCTCCGCCAAGTCCGGTCGGACGGGTGGCAAGTGGGCGAACCACCGCTGCCAGCGGTGCTCGGCGGCCGCCCGGACGGTCTGCTCCGACCAGGTACCCGGCGGACCGGTCAGGACGTGACAGTCGGTCAGGGCCAGGGTCCGCGCCGTCCCGTCCGGCCGTCGCCAGGAGGCGTGGGCCCGCCGCCCGGAGAGCACCAGCGTGGTCGGGTCGGCGAACATCAGCGAGGCGCCGTTCGCGAACCGCACCTCCGAGGGCGTCGCCGAGGCGACGGGTACCGGGCGGCCGTCGGGGTCGCGGACGGCCAGCGCGGTGAGCTCGGTGGTCGCGTCGAGCGGGGTCTCGTACTCCGCCCGGGCGACCCGGAGGCCGTCCGGGGCCGCCGTGACCAGCAGGCGCGAGCCCCGCTCGGTGAACGGGCGCTCCACCAGGTCGAGTTGCACGGTGGACATCAGCGCCCTCCCAGGCCCGATGAGGCCATGCTGTTGAGGATCTTGCGCTGCCCGACCAGGAAGGCGATCAGCATCGGCAGCACCGTCATCGCGGACAGTGCGGCGGTCAACCCGTAGTCCACGCCGCCGCGTTGGGAGTTGAAGGAGTCCAGCAGCAGCGGGATGGTGAACAGGTCCGGGGTGTTCAGGAACACCAGCGGGAAGAAGTAGCTGTTCCAGCTGGCCAGGAAGACGATGATGCCCAGCGTCCACAGGCCCGGCCTGATGTTCGGCAGGATGATCCGCCAGAAGATGGTCCAGCGGCCGGCGCCGTCGATCCGGGCCGCGTCCTCCAGCTCGACCGGGACGGCCCGGACGAACTGGCGCAGCAGGAAGACCGCGAACGGATTGGCGATGGCCGGCAGGATCAACGACAGGTGCGAGTCGATGAGTTGGAGCTTGGCCAGCAGGATGTACAGCGGCACGACGGTGACCTGGGCGGGCACCATCTGGGTGGCCAGGAACAGCCCGAACAGCGGCCCCGAGCCACGGAACGGGATCCGGGCGAAGGCGTACGCGGCCATCGAGCCGGTGAACAGGGTGGCCGCGACGGTGACCGCCGCGATGTACATGCTGTTCCAGTACGCCTGCCCGAGCGGCACGCTGCCGAGCACGTCGGGGTAGTTCTGCGAGCGCCAGGGGGCGGGCAGCCAGGCCAGCGGCTCGTTGATCATCTGGCTGACGCCCTTGAAGGAGGTCAGCAGCATCCAGACGAACGGGAACAGCATGATCAGGCCGCCGAGGCCGAGCCCGACGTGCAGCAGGATCTGTCTCCGGTGGGTCATGCCGGGCCTCACGACTCGTAGTGGACGAAGCGCTTCTGCGCCTTGAACTGGACCGCCGTGACGACCAGCGTCAGCAGCAGCAGGATCAGCGCGGCGGCGCTCGACAGGCCGAACCGGAACTCCCGGAAACCCTGCTGGTAGACCTTGTAGACGATGGTCTGGGCGCCCTCGTTGTGGTTGGGGTTGACCAGGACGTAGATCAGGTCGAACGCCTGGAACGAGCTGATCACCGACACCACCAGGGTGAAGAAGACGGTCGGGGAGAGCATCGGCAGGATGATCGAGCGGAGCAGCTGCCAGGGCCCGGCGCCGTCGATCCGGGCGGCTTCGAGCAGGCTCGGCGGGATGGTGGACAGCCCGGCCAGGAAGATCACCACGTTGAGGCCGAGTGAGGACCAGACGGTCACCACGGCGATGGCGGGGACGACCCAGGTCGGATCCTCCAGCCAGCTCGGCAGGGTGACCCCGAACAGGTCCTGCACCGTGCCGTTCAGGATGCCGTCCGCGCCGCCGCCGAGGATCATCTGCCAGATCACCGAGACCGCGACCGAGCTGGTCACCACCGGCAGGAAGTAGATCACCCGGTAGGCGGTCCGGCCCCGGACGCCGTGCAGGGCGAGGGCCAGCAGCAGCGCCGGCACCAGGCCGCCCGGCACGGTGATCAGGCCGATCTTGACGGTGTTCCAGACCGCCCGGCCGAAGGACGGATCGGTCAGCAGGGTCCGGAAGTTGGCGAAGCCCACCCAGTCGGCGTCGCCGAGGCCGTCCCAGCGCATGAAGGAGAGCACCACGGCGAAGCCGAGCGGTCCGACCAGGAAGACCAGCAGGCCGAGCAGTTGGGGAGCCAGGAAGAACACGCCCCACCAGCGGTCCCGCCGCCGCCAGCGCGGCTCGCGCATCCGCTCGGCGGGGCGGGACCGCTCGGTGGCCGGTGCCTGGGCGACGGCACTCAACTCTGCTTGCCCTTCATGCCGTCGACCAGGGTCTGCAACTGGGTCATGCCCTCGTCGAAGCCGACCTTCCCCTCCCAGATCTTCATCAGCTGGTCGTTGACGGCCTTGGTCAGGCCGGGGACGGCGACCTCGTCGGGGTAGTTGGCGAAGCCCTTGTCCCGGACGTCCAGGAAGGTCCGGGCGTGGGCGGGGTAGCCGCCGTCCGTCACCAGGTTCTCGGCGCCCTTGACCGAGGGCACCGCGCTGCCGCCCTTGAGCCGGAGCTGCTGGCCTTCCTTGCTGACGAACTCGGTCAGGAAGGTGAACGCCTCCTTCGGGTGCCTGGTGTCCTTGTTGACGGTCAGGTAGGACGCGGCGACCGCGCCCTGGATCGGCTGCCCGGACTCGGACGGGAACGGCACGATGTCGTAGTTCGCGAGCTCGCCGCCCTTCCGGATGCTCTCGATGACCCAGCGGCCGCCGGCGTAGAAGCCCGCCTTGTGCTTGATGAACTGGGTGCCCGCGCTGTTGCCCTCGGGCAGCAGGTCGGCGGAGGCGAAGGTCCTGTCCCGGTACCCGTCGGCCAGCGTCCGGAGCGCCTGACGGGCCTTCGGATCGATGGTGGCGACGTACTTGCCGCCGTCCCAGACCTTGCCGCCGAAGCCGTTCACCATGCTGTAGTTGGCGCCGTACCAGTTCCAGAAGATCGAGCCGTACTTGCCGGCGGCCTTCAGCCTGGCGTTCATCTCCAGGTAGGTGGCCATGGTCCAGCGGCCGGCCTCGTTCAGCGCGGCCGGGTCCTCGGTGATCCCGGCCTCGGCCAGCGCCTTCCGGTCGAACCAGAGCACCTCGGGGTTGGTGTCGTTGGGGACGCCGTAGGTGACGCCGCTCTTCTTGGCGCCGCCGTAGATGCCCTCGAAGAAGTCCGCGGGCTTGCTCTTGCTGTCCGGCCCGGCCAACTGCTGGTCGAGCGGGGCGAGTACACCGTCGGCGACCAGCTTGCCGATGTAGTCGTCGCCGACGTAGAAGACGTCGGGGGCGGTCTTCGAGGTGAGCTGGGTGAGCAGCTTGGGGTGGTAGTCCTCGTAGGAGGCGACCGGTTCGAGCTTCAGCGTGATGTTCGGGTACTTCTTGGTGAACTCGTCGGTGAAGGCCTTGAAGACGGCCATGTCCTCGGCCGATCCCCAGGTGGACCAGCGCAGGGTGACCTTGCCGTCCTTGGCCTCGCTGCCGCCGAGGCCGCCGCTGCTCCCGCTGCAGGCGGACGCGGACACGGTGAGCGCGAGCGCGAGCAGGGCTGTTCTCTTCTTGAAGCCGGACACCGGGTGCCTCCGAGAGGTGGGGTGGGGGTGGGTGGAGCAGGGTCAGGCGAGGCCGCCGCCGTCGACGACCAGGGCGGAGCCGGTGACGAAGCTGCTGGCATCGCCGGCCAGGAACAGCACGGCGGCGGCGATCTCCTCCGGGGAGCCGGCCCGGCCCATCGGGCGGTCGGCGGCGTCCTTCTCGAACACCGCCCAGTCCTCGGCGAGTTGGCGTGCCTCGTCGCGCAGCATCGGTGTCATGGTGTCGCCGGGGTTGACCGAGTTGACCCGGATGCCGGCCGCGGCGTGGTCGATGGCCAGCGCGCGGGTCATGTTGACCACGGCGGCCTTGGAGGCGCAGTAGGACAGCGCGTTGCCGCCGCCCTTGAGACCCCAGCCCGAGCCGGTGTTGACGATCGAGCCGCCCTCGGTCATCGCCGGGACGGCGAAGCGGCACATCAGGTAGACCGAGCGGACGTTGACCGCCATCACCAGGTCCCACTCGTCGACGGCGATCTCGAGCGCAGTCTTGCGGCGGATGATCCCGGCGTTGTTGAACAGGACGTGCAGCCCGCCGTAGATCCCGACCGCGATCCGGACGGTCCGCTCGCAGTCGGTCTCCGAGGAGACGTCGGCCCGCACCGCGACGGCCCGGCCGCCGGCCGCCTCGATCTCGTGGACCAGTCCGGTCGCGTCCGCCAGGTCGGCGATCACCACGGCGGCGCCCTCGGCGGCGAACAGCCGGGCGGTGGCCCGGCCGATGCCGGAGGCTCCGCCGGTGACGATGGCGACCTTGTTCTGCAGGGTGTTCATGTGTCCTCGCTCGCTGACTGGATGCGGTACATCACTGATTCGCGGTACCCGGTGACCACCCGGGCGGGCCCGCTGAGGGCCGCGTCGGTGGCGGTGTCCCCGCTGTCGACGAGCAGCGGACGGCCGCCGAGCGCGGCCAGCTTCTGCTGGGTGGCGAGCACGGTGATCCCGGCCAGCCGCGCCAGCACCCGGGGGCTGAACTGCTGGTTCCCCCGGCCGATCACGAAGCCCTGGCCGCCGATGACCGAGAGAATGGCATGCGTCACCTGTGACATGGCAAGGGTGAGCAAGGTCTGCTCGGTGACGTCCGAGGCGAGCAAGGCGCCGTCCCGGACCACGTCCACCCCCAACGGCGTCAGTTCCAGCCCGAGTTCACGCCCCACCGCGAGGGTGGTGGCACCCGGCCCCAGGGCGTAGGCGGTGCCCGGCCGCATGGCGGCCACCACCGCGCGCGCGATCGACTCCACCGTCCCGGGCCCGGCTGTGGACGACCCGGTCTTGCGGCCGCTCAACCGCGCCCTGGCCGCCGGCACCCGCAGGGTGCCGTACAGCCGGGCACCGACCCGGCCCGCCCGGTGGGCGTCCTCGTCCAGGTCGACCACCTCGGCGTCCAGGGTGGTCCCGTCGAACCCGGCCGCCGTCGCCCCGGCCGCGAACGGGCTGATCGCGAAGCACCCGGAGTAGACCTTCACCCCGGCCGGCACCCCGAGCACCGCCCCGGTCGGGCCGGCGTCCAGCACGTCCCGCGCCGTCCCGTCCCCGCCGACGAACAGCAGCAGGTCCACCCCGGCGAGCGCCGGCACCGCCGCCCGGGTGTCCAGCGGGCCGGTGAGCAGCGCCGGGCGGTGGACGATCCGGTACGGGACGCCGGCGGCGCGGGCGCTGTGTTCGCCCATCCCGCCTGCGACGGTGCGCAGTTCGAACCCGGGGCGGCGGGCGTGCAGGGCCCGGAGCGCGGCCGTGGCGCGGTCGGCCGCCCGGGGTACCGAGCCGAGCGCGAGCGCCCTGGCCTGGACGGCGGGGCCGTCGCTGCCCTTGAGTGCGACCGGACCGCCCAGCCCCGCAACCGGGTTGACGACCAGTCCGACGATCACGGCCGGTGCTTCCGGCAGTAGGCCCGCCAGGTGGGGGACCACTGCGCCGGGTCGTCCAGGGAGCTCGGGTCGATCCGGTGGACGGTCTGCCGGTAGGGCGCGTTCCGGACGAACTCGGGGTCCTTCCTGGCCTCGTCGGCGACCCGGGCGAGGATCGCGGCGTACTCGTCCAGGTCCTCGCGGGAGTACGACTCGGTCGGCTCCAGGGTGAACGGCTCGGGCACCAGGTAGGGGTGGTGGCTGGTCCAGTAGTGCACCCCGAAGTCGGCGGCCCGGACACCGATCTCCTCCGAGTGCACCCCGGTCTGCTCGGTCAGCTCCTGCCAGGAGTAGCGGACCTGCTCGACCCGTCGCCGGTCCGCCCACGGCACCGAGGCGCCGGGGATCCGCACCACCTTGTGCATCAGGTAGTTGTTGTTCAGCACGGCGGTCTCCGCGACCTCGCGCAGACCCTCCGCGCCGAGCGCCATCACCCAGGCGTAGGCCCGGACCACGTTGGGCGTGACGCCGAGGAACGGCCGGATCTTCCCGACCGACCGGGCGGGCGAGCCCAGCGTGTACGACTCCCCGGCGCGGTCCACCACCGGGCCCGGCAGGAACGGGACCAGGGCCTCGGAGACGCCGCACGCACCGGCCGCCGGGCCGCCGCAGGCGTGCGGCGTGGAGAAGGTCTTGTGCAGGTTGAAGTGGCACAGGTCGAACCCGGCGTCACGGGCCCGGGTGATGCCGAGGACGCCGTTCGCGTTGGCCTGGTCGTAGCAGGCCAACCCGCCTGCGGCGTGGACCAGTTCGACGAACTCCCGGATCCTCGGGTTGAAGATCCCGGTGTCCTCCGGGTTGGTGATCAGCAGAGCGGCGGTGCGCGGCCCGACCGCCGCGCGGAGCGCCTCGGCGTCCGGACAGCCGTCGGCGTCCGGCAGCAGGGTGATCACCTCGTACCCGGCCACCTTCGCGCAGGCCGCGTTGGAGGGGTGCGAGAAGATCGTGGTGATCACCTGGTCGCGCTGCCCGCCGTCGCCCCGGGAGGCGTGGTAGGCCCGGATCATCGCGAGGTTGGCGTAGATCGCGGCCGAGCCCGCGCCGGGCTGGAGGGAGACCCGGGCCATCCCGGAGATCTCCTTGAGGATCTGCTCCAGCCGCCAGTAGATCTCCAGCACGCCCTGCACGGAGTCCTCCGGCTGGAGCGGGTGCAGCTCGGCGATCCGCGGGTCGCGGACGAAGGTGTCGTTCACCTTGGGGCTGTACTTCATGGTGCAGGTGCCCTGGCCGACGTCGATGTTGAAGTCCGCGCCGAGGGTCTCCTGGGAGAGCCGGAAGTAGTGCCGGACCACCTGGTTCTGCGACAGCTCGGGCAGCGCAGGGGGAGTGGACCGGCCCACCCCGGCCGGCAGTTCGACCAGCGGGGCGTCCGGGGCGGGGACGCCGATGCCGCGCCGCCCCGGCCGGGAGAGCTCGAAGATGATCTCCTCGTCCCAGCGGGCCTGGTGGAAGCGGCGCAGCGCGGGCTTGGGCGCGACCGGCAGGGTGGCGAACGGCTCTCCGTGCGAACTCACTGGGTGCCTCCGGTGGCCGAGAGGGCGTCCTTGACGGCCGCCGCGAGGGTGTCGAGGTCGGCGATCGAGTGCCGCTCGGTGACGCAGACCAGGACCTCCCGGGGCCCGAGCCGGACGCCGCCGAAGATGTCGCGCAGCCGCAGGGCCGCCAGTAGCGCGTCGGCGTCCGGCACCTCGATCGCGAACTCCCGGAAGTGGACAGCCTCCTGGTGGCGCACCAGGGCGCCGGCCGAGGCGAGGGCCCGCATCGCGTACCTGGTCCGGGCCAGGATCGTCTCGCCGATCTCCCGCATCCCCTGCGGGCCCATCAGCGCGAGGTAGACCCCGGCGGTGATGCCCCACAGGGCGGCGGCGGTGCCGACCCACTCCCGGCCCTCCTCGCGCAGGGCGAAGGAGGTGCGGTCGTAGGAGACGTCGCCGAAGCCGTACTCGCCCGGGACGGCGGTCGGGGCGATGCCGAACAGTCGGGACGGGAACTCCGCCACCAGCCGCTCCTCGTCCCGGCTCGCGATGAAGCCGGCCTGGCCGCCGCCGTACTGCTGGTGCATGCCGAGCGACTGGATGTCCCCGCACACCAGGTCGGCGCCGTAGGCGGCGGGCGGCGCGAGCACGCCGAGCGAGATCGGGTCCGTCCCGACCACCAGCAGGGCGCCCACCCGGTGGGCCAGTTCGGCGAGTTCGGCCCCCCGGGTCTCGATCACGCCGTGGACGGTGGGGGTCTCCAGGTAGAGCGCGGCGAAGGTCCCGTCGAGGACCACCTCGCCGATTTCCCCGGTCTCGGCCACCGGGGCGAGCAGGACCTCGATGTCGGGCGTGAGGTAGTCGCGGATCTTGCTCAGCTTGTCGGCGGCGACTGCGCCGCTGACCAGCACCCGGCGGCGCCCGGTGTAGCGGGCGGCCATCCGCAGCGCCGTCCCCGCCGCCTGGAAGCCGTCGTAGGTGGGCACGTTGACGACGTCCATCTCCAGCAGCTCGCCCATCATCGAGACGTACTCGAAGAGCGCCTGGAACCGGCCGTGGTCCTCGTACGGCTCGCCCGCGTAGGCGGTGAGGAACTCGCCCCGCCCGTTCACCTCGTCGCAGACGGCCGGTACGTGGTGCGGGTAGCAGCCGTGGCCGAGGAAGCTCAGCGTCTCGGTGGTGGCGGTGTTCCGGGCCAGCATTCCGTGCAGGTGCCGGACCAGGCCCTGCTCGTCCGGGAACGGCGCGGGCAGGTCGAGCGGGCGGTCCAGCCGGAGGTCGGCGGGGATGTCGGCGTAGAACTCGTCGACGCTCCGGGCGCCGATCTCGGCGAGCATCGCGGCCCTGGTCTCGGGCCCCGCGTTGGGTATGTAGGGATGGTTCACGGCACTCCTCGGTGCTCCGGGTCGGGGCGGTGGGGCAGTGGGGTGGGGCCGGGGGTCAGGGCTTCAGGACCACGGCGTCGCGCGGTGCGAGGTGGACCGAGCCGTGCAGGTGACGGCCGGTCAGCAGGTCGGTCCCGGTGGTGGGCAGCTGTACAGTGGCCGGCGCGGTCCCGTGGTTGAGCAGGAACAGCAGGTCGCCGCGGCGGCAGAGCTCGACGCCGGGGGGCAGGTCGGTCCCGGTCAGGCCGGCGGCGGCGAGCACCTCGTCCAGCACCGGCGTGAGGTCCTCGGGCAGGCAGCCGAGGTAGGTGGCGCGGCCGCGCCGGGTGACGGCCGGGCGGCCGTCCAGCGGGCCGCCCCGGTAGCGGGCCAGCACCTCGGCGTCGTCGACCGTCAGCCACTCGCTCCAGGTCCGGGTGGTGAGGACGGTGCCGTCACCGGTCACCAACTGCTGGTCGACGCCGTCCGGGATCGGCCAGAACTCCTCGACCCGCAAGCCGAGTTGTCCGCGCAGCGGCCCCGGCGGACCGCCGTCGTGGACCTGGTCGGCGGCGTCCACCACGCCGCTGAACGGGCCGACCACGAGCTGCCCCGGGAAGGCGGCCAGCCCGGCGGCCTGTCCGGCGGTGCAGAGGTAGAGGTTCGGCGCGATCACCACGCGGTAGGCGGAGAGGTCGCGGCCCGGCGGCGTCAGGTCGACGGCGAGGCCGCGGGCGTGCAGCGGGGCGTACCAGGAGAGCAGCAGCTGGTGCAGCCGGAGCCGGTTCGAGGGCAGCGACTCGGGTGCTTCGAGACCCCACCAGCTGTCCCAGTCCAGGACCAGGGCGACGTCCGCCCGGGTGCCGGTGCCCGCGACCTCGGCCAGTCGGCGCAGGTCGGCGCCGAGGGCGAGCGTCTCGCGCCACTGGCGGGTGTCCGTCCCGCCGTGCGGCAGCATCGCCGAGTGGAACTTCTCCGGGCCGTACCTGGCCTGCCGCCACTGGAAGAACATCACCCCGTCCGAGCCGTGGGCGAGCGCCTGCAGACCGTGCAGCCGCATCGCGCCGGGTTCCTTGGGGACGTTCACCTCGCGCCAGCTCACCGCGCCGGGCGCCGACTCCAGCAGCAGCCAGGGCTGTTGCTTCAGGGAGCGCATCAGGTCGTAGCTGAGTGCGGCCTTCAGGTAGGACGCCGGGTCGGCGGGGTCGGGGTAGGCGTCGTCGCTGACGAAGTCCTCGGCGGCGGCCCACTTCCAGTAGTCCAGGTGGTGCAGGATGCTCATGAAGTTGGTGGTCACCGGGAGGTCCGGGGTGACCTCCTTGAGCACCTCGCGCTCGGCCTCGAAGCAGGCCAGCAGCGCGTCGCTGCAGAACCGGCGCCAGTCCAGCACCTGGGTGGGGTTGACCGGGCCCGGGGCTTTCCGGGGCGGGCTGAGCTGCGTCCAGTCGGTGTAGTGCTGGCCCCAACAGGACGTCCCCCAGGCCGCGTTGAGTTTGTCCAGGGTGCCGTACCGGTCACCCAGCCAGCGCCGGAAGTGCCGGGCCGACTCCTCGCAGAAGCACTCCACCGTGTGGTCGCCGTACTCGTTGCCGACGTGCCACATGACCAGGGCGGGGTGGTCCCGGTACCGCTCCGCCATGGCCCGGGCCAGCCGCACGGTGCTGTCCCGGAACACGGGTGAGGAGGGGCAGTACCCCTGGCGGGAGCCGAACTCCAGCCTGGTCCCGTTCGCGTCGACCGGCTGGACCTCGGGGTGCTGCCGGACCAGCCAAGGCGGTGGGGTGGCCGTCGCGGTGGCGAGGTCGACGGCGATCCCGTGCCCGTGCAGCAGGTCGAGGATTCGGTCGAGCCAGTCGAACTCGTAGACGCCAGGCGCCGGTTCGAGCCGTGACCAGGAGAAGACGGCCACCGTCACGATGTTCACCCCCGCCTCGGCCATCAGCCGGACGTCCTGCTGCCAGACCTGCTCGGGCCACTGCTCGGGGTTGTAGTCGCCGCCGTACAGCAAGCCCGGCACCCGGGTCAGACCCATGGAATCGCCACCCCTCCGTGCCATCGGCATTTTGTATTCAGAATACTTAGTGCAGTACTCTGCATTCGGTCAAGAGCTATGCTGAGAACGGAGGTTGGGGCTTCCCGTTCGGATCGTGCCGGGGTGCGTACCTCGCCGGTCGTCCGTCGGTCACTGATGCTCCGCTCTCGGCCCCGATCCACGCACCCCGGCACTGCCCGCCCCTCGGCGGAGCCGCAGCTGTCACAGTCGACGTGATTCCGAAGGAGAGGCCCCAGATGGTGATCGAGCGCCGACCGCTGCGCGAGCAGATCCGCGACGAACTGATGGAGCGGCTCACCCGCGGTGAGTTCGCCGCTGGGACGGACGTCAACGAAGCAGTGCTGGCAGCCGAGTTGGGCGTCAGCCGGACGCCGCTGCGGGAGGCCCTGATCACCCTCGCGGGCGAGGGTGTACTGGAGAGCAGTCAGGGCCGGGGTTTCCGGTTCGCGCCGGTCAGCCGCAAGGAGTTCCGCGAACTGGTCGCCATCGTCGCGGCGTTGGAGTCGCTGGCGCTGGAGTCCTCCGACCCCGTGCACCTGCTGAGGATCGCGCCCGACCTGCTCCGGCTGGCGCAGGGCTTCCCCGACCCGGTGGCCGCGCACGCCGTGGTCGACCGCAGGGACGACGAGTGGCACGGCCTGCTGCTCAGCGGCTGCCCGAACGAACGCCTGCTGGACCTGCTGGCCGGCGTCAAGGCCGGCATGCGCCGCTACGAGAATCTGGTGGTCGCGGAGGACGAGCCGGTGGCCCGGGAGTCCGAGGAGCACTGCGAGATCGCCCGCCGGCTGCTCGACGAGGACCTGCCCGGCGCCATCGCGGCCCTCAGGGCGAACTGGGTCGGCGGTATGGAGCGGATGCTCGCCCACATCCCGCAGGACTGACGGCTGCACCGCACCGGGCGGCGGGCGGCGAGCGGCGGGCGGCGGGCGGCGCGGGCAGGGTGTCGGTCGCGAAAGCGACGGCTTCGGCGTTGGATGGTGGCAAGGTGATGTGCCATGTGCGGAAGATATGTCTCCACCACCACGCCCCAGGACCTGGTCGACCTGCTCAGGGTGACCGGTGGCGCGCCGCCGGAGGAGCTGGCACCGAGCTGGAACGTCGCCCCGACCGATCCGGTCCCGGCGGTGCTGGAGCGGGTCGACCGGGAGACCGGTGAGCTGACCCGACAACTCCGGGTGCTGCGCTGGGGATTGGTGCCCTCCTGGTCGAAGGACGCCAAGGGCGCCGCCCGGCTGATCAACGCCCGGGCCGAGACCGTGCACACGAAGCCCGCGTTCCGGAAGGCGTTCGGCACCCGCCGCTGCGTCCTGCCCGCAGACGGGTACTTCGAGTGGGTGCCGGTACCCGCCGTCGCCGACGGCAAGGCGTTCAAGCAGCCGTACTACCTGCACCCGGCCTCGGACGGGCCGATGCTGATGGCCGGGCTGTACGAGTTCTGGCGCGACCACTCGGTCCCGGACGACGACCCGGCCGCCTGGCTGGCGACCGCCACCGTCATCACCACCGACGCCACCGACGCGGCGGGCCGGGTGCACGACCGGATGCCACTGACCGTCGACCTCGCCGACCTCGACGCCTGGCTGGACCCGGAGCTGACCGACCCCACCGAGGCCCGCCACCTGCTGCACACCCCCGGCGGCGCCGAACTCGCCGTCCGGGCGGTGTCCACCGCGGTCAACTCCGTCCGCAGCAACGGCCCGCAGCTCCTCGAACCGGTACCGGACCCGTTGTAGCGCCAGATCCGGGCGGTGCCCGCGCGCTCCGGCCGGCGAGGTCCGGCCGGAGCGCGGGGTGGGGTCAGCGGGTGGTGGCGGCCGGTGGGGGAGCGGGGCAGGTGGCAGGGGCGGGGTCGTGGTGGTCGGCGAGCCAGAATCCGGCCAGGAGGCCGACGACGGCGAGGAGCTTGTGGCGGTTGCTCTTCCACCACGACGGTGAACCGGCCGCCATGAAACGTAGGTGGGTGTAGTCCGGATGCTCTCGGGGCGGTGCGTCCTTGAACAGGCCCATGTTGGGTGAATCTCCTTCCACCTTCAGGGGGTTCATGACCGTACGCCCTGCTCTGTCCCGGGCGCAGGTCATTAATCCGCTGTGCTGCCGGTGCAGCGGGCCCGCCGGGGCGAGGACCCCCGGGTCCGACGGGCCGCGTCGGCCGACGGACTGTGCTCGGACGGACGCCTGCACGCGGAGATCCGGGTCGACGAGCCCCCGGGCAACCTCTCCGTCGTGGCCGATCGACGGGCCGGCAGGCTGCGCACCTCGATCGAGATCCCGACCCCGGAGCAGGGGTACCCGCTCAGCTGGGCCAAGCACTTGGTCCGCCAACTCGCGGACGCCCCGGCGGATCCGCACGGTGAATAACCCCGTGCGCTCGCCGGGCCGAGGTCCCTAGACTCGCCGCACATCGAGCGCCGTCCGACCGGACGGCGCGGACCGTGGCGAGTGAGGGGAGACCGGCCGTGCGCTACCGCACCGCTGTCGTCGTCCCGCCGTCGCGGTACGAGGTGATCCTGGTGTCTCGCGGTGCCCGGTGCCCGCTGCGCGCCCGGCACCGGAAGGCTGCGACGACCGTCTGACCCGCTCCTCCTCCACCCCCGTCCCCGTACCCACGGGACTTCCGGGGTTCATGAGGAGGGTCGCCCGGGCCCGTCGTCCGCAGATCGCGCCGCCCTTCTCCGGATCACCCCGAAAGGCCAACGGCCGTGCGTACCAACCCGCACCTGCAGCACACCGACCCGCTCGCCACCGTCCGCAACCTGGGCATCCTCGCCCACGTGGACGCCGGCAAGACCACCGTGACCGAGCGGATCCTCTACCTCACCGGCGCCGTCCACAAGCGCGGCGAGGTCCACGACGGCACCACCGTCACCGACTTCGACCCGCAGGAACGGGACCGGGGCATCACCATCTTCGCGGCGGCCGTCAGCTGCGCCTGGGACGGTCACCGGATCAACCTGATCGACACCCCCGGCCACGTCGACTTCGCCGACGAGGTGGAGCGCTCGCTCCGGGTGCTCGACGGGGCGATCGCGGTGTTCGACGCGGTGGCCGGCGTGGAGCCGCAGAGCGAGTCGGTCTGGCGGCAGGCCGACCGGCACGGGGTGCCCCGGATCGCCTTCGTGAACAAGCTCGACCGGGTCGGGGCGGACCTGGACGCCGCCGTCGAGTCGATCCGGCAACGGCTGCACGTGGTCCCGCTGGTGGTGCAGCTGCCGGTCGGCACGGAGGACCGGTTCACCGGCGTGGTCGACCTGTTGACGATGCGGGCACTGCTCTGGGACGACGGCGCGGAAGCCGGTCGGGAGACCGACGTACCGGCGGAACTGCTGGCGGAGGCGCAGCGCCGACGCCACCTCCTCGAGGAGGCGGTGGCCGAGCTGCACCCCGGCGCGCTGGAGGAGTTCTGCGCGACCACGGCGGTCTCCGCACCGACCCTGGCCGCCGCGCTGCGCGACCTCACCCGCACCGGGGAGGCCGTGGTGGTGCTGTGCGGATCGGCCTACCGGAACCGGGGGATCGAACCGCTGCTCCACGCGGTGACGGCCTACCTGCCCTCGCCGCTGGACGTACCGCCGGTGCGCGGCACGCTGGACGGCACGGTGCAGGAGCGGTCGGCCGATCCCGAAGTGCCGTTCGTCGGGCTGGTGTTCAAGGTGAGTGCGGCCGCCACCGGGCGGCTGTCCTACCTGCGGGTCTACTCGGGGACGATCGGGAAGGGGACGACGGTGCTGGACGCGGGCACCGGCCGGTCCGAACGGATCGGGCGCATCCTGCGGGTGCAGGCCGACCGGCACGCGGACGTGGACCGGGCGGTGGCCGGGGACATCGTGGCCGTCATCGGGCTCAAGGGCGTCCGGGCGGGCAGCACGCTGTGCGCGCCGACGGCGCCGTTGGTCCTCGAACCGCCGAGCACCGCCGAACCGGTGGTCTCGGTGGCGGTGGAGGCCCGGACCGGTGGCGACACCGACCGGCTCGCCACCGCGCTGGCCCGACTGACCGAGGAGGACCCGTCGTTGCTGGTCCGCACCGACCCCGAGACCGGGCAGACGGTGCTGTCCGGGATGGGCGAACTGCACCTGGAGGTGGCGGTGGAGAAGATCCGGCGCACCCACAGTCTGGAGATCCAGGTCGGCCGCCCGCAGGTGGCCTACCGCGAGACGGTGCTCCGAGGGGTGACCGGTCTGGTCTTCCGGCACGCCAAACAGGACGGCGGGGCCGGGCAGTTCGCCCAGGTGGTGCTCGACACGGCTCCGCTGGAGCCGGTGGCGGGCGGGGCCGGGCGGCCGCTGGGCTTCGAGTTCCGCTCGACCGTCACCGGTGGCCGGGTACCGGCCGAGTTCGTCCGGGCGGTCGAGGCCGGCTGCCGGGACGCGCTCGCCGAGGGCCCGCTGGCCGGCCACCAGGTCACCGGCCTGCGGGTCACCCTGACCGACGGGGCCACCCACCCCAAGGACTCCTCGGAGCCGGCGTTCCGCACGGCCGGCCGGCTCGCGCTCCGCGAGGCGCTCCGGACCGGGACGACGGCGCTGCTCGAACCGGTGGTCGAGGTCACGGTCACCGTGCCCGAGGACGCCGTGGGCGGAGTGCTCGGCGACCTCGCCGCCCGACGTGGCCGGGTCACCGGCTCGACCGCCCGGGTCGGCACGGCCGTGGTCACCGCGACCGTACCGCTGGCCGAACTGTTCGGCTACGCGACCCAGTTGCGCAGCCGTACGCAGGGCCGGGGCACCTTCACCACCCGGGCCACGGGCTACGCCCTGGCACCGGCCAGGTAGCCCGACCGACCACCCCGACCGGAGCTCCCGGCCGGGGTGGTCGGCGCTGCCGCTCGGGTCTGCGGCCACCCGTCCGGCCTGACGGTGAGTCAGATCTGAGCTTCGCCGGGATTCGGGGGACCGCCCCTGACCTGCTGTGATGTGGAGATTGCGGGGGCATTTTGCGACGGTTGGTTCCGATGTCCGGCCGGAGAAGTTAGGTTGCCTCGCAATGCGCGGAGCTGTCCCCCCTCCCTTCGGCGGCAAAGGCCGAAGGGGTCAGCCGCGCGGGAAAGGCACAGGCACCCAACCATGAGTGCGAACACCACCCAGGCCGCCGCACCCCCGGAGACCCCGGGCGACGGCGGACCGGACGGCGGCCGGCTGAACGCCGGGCTCAAGAACCGCCATCTGTCCATGATCGCGATCGGCGGCGTGATCGGGGCCGGCCTGTTCGTCGGCTCCGGCGCGGGGATCGCCTCCACCGGCCCGGGCATCCTGCTCTCGTACGCACTGGCCGGCGTGCTGGTCGTGATGGTCATGCGGATGCTCGGCGAGATGGCCGCCGCCGACCCGCAGAGCGGGTCGTTCTCCGCCTACGCGGACCGGGCGCTCGGCCGGTGGGCCGGATTCACCATCGGCTGGCTCTACTGGTTCTTCTGGGTCGTGGTGCTGGCGGTGGAGGCCACCGCAGGTGCCAAGATCCTCAACAGCTGGGTGCCCGGGGTACCGCAGTGGGCGTTCGCCCTGGCGGTGATGGCCGTACTGACGGCGACCAACCTGTTCTCGGTCGCCTCGTACGGCGAGTTCGAGTTCTGGTTCGCGGGCATCAAGGTGGTGGCGATCGTCGCCTTCATCGTGGTCGGCGGCCTGGCCGTGTTCGGCCTGCTGCCCGGCACCGACGCGGTCGGCACGGCCAACCTGACCGGCAACGGCGGCTTCCTGCCGCACGGGGTGGGTGCGGTGTTCACCGGCATGCTGACCGTGGTCTTCGCCTTCATGGGCAGCGAGATCGTCACCCTCGCGGCGGGCGAGTCCGCCGACCCGGAGAAGGCCGTCAGCCGGGCCACCAACAGCGTGATCTGGCGGATCGGTGTCTTCTACCTCGGCTCGATCGCGATCGTGGTCACCCTGCTTCCGTGGAACGACGCTTCGGTGAAGGGCAGCCCCTACGTCGCGGTGCTGGAGCACGTGGGCATCCCCGGCGCCGGCCGGGTGATGGACGTGATCGTGCTGACGGCCGTGCTCTCCTGCCTCAACTCCGGCCTGTACACGGCCTCTCGGATGGCGTTCTCGCTCGGCCAACGCGGCGACGCACCCCGGGCGTTCGCCCGGGTCAGCGCGCGCGGGGTGCCCCGGACGGCGATCCTGTCCTCGGTGGTCTTCGGCTTCCTCGCGGTGTTCTTCAACTACACCTCGCCGGACACCGTCTTCAAGTTCCTGATCAACTCCTCGGGCGCGGTCGCGCTCTTCGTCTGGCTGGTGATCTGCTTCTCGCAGCTGCGGATGCGGAAGATCATCGAGCGCGAGTCGCCCGATCGGCTCCTGGTCCGGATGTGGCTGTACCCCTACCTGACCTGGGCGACCATCGGGCTGATCGGGTTCGTGATGGTCTACATGTTCACGGACGCCGACGGGCGGACCCAGATGTACCTGTCGCTGGTGGCGGCGGCGGTCGTGCTGGGCGCGGCAGCCGTGGTGGACCGGCGGCGGAAGGCCGCGGTCCGCAGCTGACGTACGGTCAGGGGCCGTCGCTGTACCGCGGCTTGGTGGCCCGCTCGGGGATCGACGTGTGATGCGCCTGGCCCCACTGCCCGTGAAGGCGGGTGGTGGGGTTCGGCGTTCCGTCCGGCGGTGGGGCGGGTGGGTCGGATAGGGCGCCGACCTCGCCCTGCCGGGCAGCGACCGTCGGCCGATCGACGAGCGGATCCTCAAGTCGAGGACTGCATGACGACCTGCTCACCCTCGCCCTCCGGTTCCTCGAAGTTGGCCAGGTAGCGGTTGAACAGGGTCTCGTCCACGGTGACGGCGTTGGCGCCCGCCACGCCGCTCCGTGCTTCGAGGCGGCGCTCCAGCGTCGTCCGGTCAGCCTTGAGGTGGATCAGTTCCCAGCGGCACCCGTGGCTTTCGATCAGCGCCTTGTAGTCGTCGCGGGCGGTGCGGCTCCAGAAGCTGTAGTCCACCACCACGTCTCGCCCGGCCCGCATCAGCTCGACCAGTTCCTGCCGTTGCTCGCGGCGGATCACTTCCTTGAGCCGGTCGAACGCCCCGGCCTCCAGCACCAGGCCGGCGTCACGCTGTCCGAGTCGTTGCCAGACCACTTCGTCGATCGACAACCGGGCGAAACCACGTCGCACCAGGTCCATCGCATAGGTGGTCTTGCCCGCCCCGGGAAGACCGCACATCAGCACCACCGTGCTCAATTGCTCCGTCACGGAGCCAGGTTAGACCGGCCAACCCGGCGAACCTGGGCGGGCGGCCACCGGATCAGCATCCGACCTCCGCGCGGTGGCCGCACCGCAGCCGGCAGAACCAGAGGGCGGGCGCGCCGGTCGCGAGCGCCGGGACCGGCGTCGGGGCTCCGCAGGTAATCGAGTGTCACCTGACGCCGCTCCCGGGGCAGAATGACAGCATGACGACTTGAAGAGCACCCCAGGGCCGGAAGTCCTGGCGGAAGCGCGGAAACGACTGGACCGTCCGCGAGGGTGACCGGTGGTTCTGCCTCGTGTGTCACGAGCCGGTCCGGACCTACCAGTACCGCTACCACCCACCCGAGTCCTCGAGTTTCGAGCGGTGCATCGGGTTCGCCTGGTGCTCGGGGTGCCGGATCTACTCGGGTGCCATGGTCCACGTTCATCGCAAGCGGGTCCTCGTCGACGCCCTGGCGTCGCTGGCCGCCGACGACCGGGACCGGTTGCGCCGGAGCGAGGCCGCGCTGGTCGACTACCTCGACAGCCGCGACCCCGGGGGCCTCACCGCCTGAGTCCTGGTCACCGTCCCGCGCGACCACGGGGCCGTGCCGGATGTGATCTCCCTCACCGGTGTCCGGGGCGGTCGTTCGAGGCAGCGGGACAAGTCCGGTCATCGGGAACCGAGTTGACGACCGGACGAGTCCGTGCACGCCGCTCACCTGGGACGGAACCGGATATCCGGTGGGACCGCTCTCCTGGCCTGGTTACGGTGTGGTTCGAAACGAAGGGGGAGATCGACTTGGGGAAGATCCCAGCAATGCGACGCCTGGCGGGCGCCGGTCTGACGGTGGCTCTGGTCGTCGCCGGTGTCTCGGCCTGTGCCGAGGACGGCGGCTCGAAGGGTGCGGGTGCGGCCGCCGCGAAACCGACGCCGTTCGGTGCGGCCGACTACCGCGGGCTGGTCCCGGGGATGGCGAAGGACGCGGCACTGGCGAGCGGCGCACTGGAGTCGGTACCGGTGTCCCTGCTCGACGGCTGCACCGACTTCACCTACAAGGGCGGCCCCGCGCCGGACGCCGCCCGGATGGCTGCCGAAGCGGCTGCCGAGGCCGGCTACAAGGACCTCAACGCCAAGGCGGACGCGCTCGAGAAGCCTGCCGCCACCCCGACCCTGCGGCCGGGCGCCTCCGCGAAGGAATCCGCCGAGTTCGCCGCAGCGGCACTGGAGTCGGCCAAGAACTCTGCGGCCGGTGCCAAGGCGATCGCCGACGCGACGATGGCCCTCGCCCAGCTGATGGCGGCCCGCGAGGCCCGCGACGCCGCGTTCCTGACCGCCGGACGGGTCTCCTTCGGCGTCGACGGGCTGCGTGAGCTGGTCGCCCCGGCGGACGCGCGCACCGCCGAGGGCATCGGCGTCGGCTCGACCGTGGAGGCGCTCAAGCAGGCGTACGACGCCAAGGGCCTCAAGCCGGCCAAGGGCGGCACGTTCGAGCTGCCGGTCGAGGGCAAGCCCGGCTGGCAGTACGAGTTCACGGTGACCGGGGAGAAGGTCGCCTCGGTGGCGCTGGCCAACCGCACCATGAAGTGCGCCTGACCACCCCTCAGGCCGCCACGGCTGCCCGCCACGCCCGTCCGCTGGCGGGCCCGGGTGTGGTGTCAGCCCTCGCCCAGGAGCATCAGGAGCATGGGGGGAGGGACCGCCGTCCAGTGGACGGCGGTCCCGACGAAGCCAGCCGGCTCGGCCATGGGCCCGAGGTCGGAACGCGGTGCATCGCGGGCCGGGTCAGGCGGGTGTCAGGGGTGGGTCAGTGCCGGCGGGCACAGTGGTGGCATGCCGAAGGGGCGGGTACCGCTCCTGGGGTTGGGAGAGGTGCCCGGAGTGGCTGATCGGGTGCCTGGCCGGTGACGGTCGAGCAGGGCCTCTCGGGGTCCGCGCAGGTTCGAATCCTGCCCTCTCCGCAGACTGACGGTCCCGGGGCCGGCCGGTCTCCGCGCCTGGTGCGAACAGGCGGTGACCGGCCGGACCGGGACCGGACGGGTGCTGCCGGTCCGACGGGCGGTGCGGGCGGGCCTACTTCGCGGCGGCCCGGCGCTGGGCGGCGGCGAGCACCAGGGCTGCCGCGCAGGCCAGCAGTGCTGCCACGATCACCGCGGTCCAGCCGCGCCGGAAGCCGTCCAGCGCGGCCTGCGGTCCCTGCGGGGTGCCGATCAGGCTGACGGTCAGCGCGACGCCCACCACTGCGCCGATCTGCCGGGCCATCGTGGTGATCGCCGAACCGGTGGCGAAGCGTGTGGGAGGCAGCGCCGCCGCGGCGGACCCGATCAGGGTGGGCAGCGTCAGTCCCACGCCCAGGCCGGTGAGCAGCAGCCCGGGCAGCAGTTCTGCGGCGTAGCCGGGCTCGACCCCGATGGCGGCGGCCCACCAGCCGATGCCGGCGGCGAACAGCAGGGTGCCGAGCGCGGCCGTCCGTCCGGGGCCGAGCCTGCGCACCAGTGCGGCGCTGCCCAGTGCGACCGGCGGCACCAGCAGCGGCCCGGGGGCGATGGCGAGTCCGGTGCGCAGCGCCGAGTACTCCCAGACCTGCTGGCACCACAGGACCGAGGTCAGCAGCATGCCGGCGAAGGCGAGGGTGAACAGCAGCGCTGCGGTGTTGGCGGCGGCGAAGCTGGGCACCCGCAGCAGCGGAAGTTCGACGATGGGGGCGCGGTGGTGCGCCGAGCGGCGTAGGAACCAGCCGGTCAGCAGGGCGCCCGCGAGCAGGCTGCCCAGGACTCGGGGCGAGCCCCAGCCCCAGTCGTCGCCCTTGACCAGGGCCACGGTGAGGGTGGCGATGGCGGCGGTGAGCAGTCCCGCGCCGAACAGGTCCGGCAGCGGTCCGTTCTCCGTGCCGCGCAGCCTGGGCAGTACGCGCGCTCCCACGGCGAAGGCGGCGATGCCGATCGGGACGTTGACGATGAACACCCAGCGCCAGTCGGCTTCGACCAGCAGTCCGCCGAGAACCGGTCCGAGCCCGGCGGCGATCCCGCCGATCGAGGCCCAGGCGCGGATGGCGCCGGGGCGCTCGGCCGGGGGAGTGGCGTCCAGGAGCAGCGCCAGTGAGGTCGGCATCAGCGCGGCCGCGCCCGCCGCCTGGAGCACCCGGGCCGCGTCGAGCCAGCCGACGGCCGGGGCGAGTGCGCAGAGTGCGGAGGCGGCGGTGAAGACGCCCAGTCCGGCGAGGAACACCGTGCGGTGGCTTATCCGGTCAGCCAGCCGTCCGGCGGGCACCAGCAGGGCGGCGAAGACGATGGCGTAGCCGTTCAGTACCCAGGACAGGGTGGCCAGGCCGGCGCCGTGGAAGTGCTGCTGCATCGCCGGGAGGGCGACGTTGACGATGAACAGGTCGAGGTTCGAGACGAAGACCGCGGCGGCGACCACCAGGAACGCGGCCCGGCGGTGGGGGCGGCTCGAACCGGTCGGCGCAACCGGTGGGTTTGATATTCCAACTCTCTGCATGGCCGGGAACGCTAGCGGTAGTGGGTTTGAATACGCAACCCGCTATGGCAGGCTGGTGTGGTGACCCCGCACACCGACGCCCTGCCGACAGCCACCCGTTCCGCTGCTGCCGCTCTGCCGGGCCGCCCCTGTTCCATCGCCGCCGCACTCCAGGTCCTCGGTGAGAAGTGGGCGCTGCTCGCCGTGCGCGAGCTCTTCTACGGCAACCACCGATTCGACCGGATCGTCCGCAACACCGGCGCGCCGCGTGACCGGCTCACCGCCCGGCTGCGGGCCCTGGAGGAAGCGGGCGTGGTCGAACGCCGCGCCTACAGCGAGCACCCGCTGCGCTACGAGTACCACCTGACCGAGGCCGGCCGGGACCTCGCCCCGCTCACCCAGGCGCTGCTCGCCTGGGGCGACCGCTGGCTGTCGGCCGAGCCGCCGGTCGTACTGCAGCACCACCCGGACCACCCCGAGCACCCCGCCCACCCGTTGGACGCGGCCTGGACCTGCCGCACCTGCGGCGCGGAGGTGCACAGCCCGGACGTCAGCCTGGAGGTCCGTTCCCCGGGCTGGGGGCGTCAGGGCCCCGTCGAACCCGGTCGGGGTGCGGCCGATCATGCCGACACCGGCGCGGTGCACGGCCGGAGCCGAGAGGTTCAAGCGACACCCGAGGACTGACGTCAGGTCAGTTCCGTACGTCGCGGCGCCCGTCGGACCGGTGGTGACCGCGAGCCGGGCCCGTGTGCGGGCGGCCAAATTGATGGCGCCGTACGGTGCCGGCGCCGCACAATGCTGCGGGTGGACTCCGATGCCGATGCCGCCGAGCTCTACGACCGCCTCAACCCCTGGGGGCCGAGCGACGACTTCTACCTGCCCTTCGTGATGGGCGCCTCGTCCGTCCTGGACGTCGGCTGCGGAACCGGCGTCCTGCTGCGCCGTGCGCGCGAGGGCGGCCATACCGGCCGGCTGTGCGGGCTGGACCCGGACATCGCGTCGCTCGCCCGGGCCCGCCGGCGCAACGACGTCGAGTGGGTCGAGGGCAAGGCTGCGGACGCGCCTTGGACGGCGGAGTTCGAGCTCGCGGTCATGGCGGGCAACGCCTTCCAGGTGTTCGTCACCGACGACGAGCTGCGCGCGTCGCCGGCCGCGATCCGCGCGGCGCTGACCGACGGTGGGCGGTTCGTGTTCGGCACCCGCAACCCGCAGGCGCGAGCGTGGGAGGACTGGAACTCGTCGGACCCCTTCGAGGTCGTCGACCACACCGGCCGCCCGTTGCGGATGAGCTACCAGGTCGAGTCCGTCGTCGACGGCGTGGTGACCCTCACCGAGACCACGGCGACCCGCGAGGGCGAGCCGCTGCGCACCGACCGGGCGAGCCTGCGCTTCCTGGAGGTGGCCGGGATCGACGCCTTCCTCGGTGCGGCGGGCTTCAAGGTCGAGAACTGGTACGGCGATTGGGCACGGGGCCCGCTCACGGCGGCGAGCGAGGACGTGGTGGTGGTCGTCCGAGCGGTCTGACCTCCTGCGGCCGCTCGGCTTCCCCTCACGCCGTGCTGAGGGGGGAGTTGGTGAGGACCTGGCGCAGCAGGTCGGAGTTGCTGTCGGTCCGCTTCAGGCGGTCGATGAGCAGTTCGGTGGCCTGCTGGGTGTCCAGACCGCCCAACACCCGGCGCAGCGTCCAGGTGGCGGAGGTGCGGGCGGGGCCGAGGAGGAGTTCCTCGCGGCGGGTGCCCGAGGCGCGGACGTCGACGGCCGGGAAGATGCGCTTGTCGGCGAGGCGGCGGTCCAGGCGCAGTTCCATGTTCCCGGTGCTCTTGAACTCCTCGAACACCAGGTCGTCCATCCGGGAGCCGGTGTCGACGAGGGCGGTCGCCAGGATGGTCAGCGAGCCGCCGTTCTCGACGTTGCGGGCCGCGCCGAACAGCTTCTTCGGGTGGTGGATCGCGGCGGCGTCGACGCCACCGCTGAGGGTTCGGCCGTTCGTGGGGGCGGCCGCGTTGTAGGCGCGGGCGAGCCGGGTGATCGAGTCGAGCAGGACGACGACGTCGTGGCCGAGTTCGACCAGGCGCTTCGCGCGCTCGATGGCGAGTTCGGCGAGGGCGATGTGCTCGCGGGCCGGCCGGTCGAAGGTGGAGGAGATGACCTCGCCGTCGACCGAGCGCCGCATGTCGGTGACCTCCTCGGGGCGCTCGTCGATCAGTACGACCATCAGGTGCGCCTCGGGGTGGTTGCGGGTGATCGCTGCGGCGATCGCCTGCATGACCATTGTCTTGCCGGTCTTCGGCGGAGCGACGAGCAGTCCGCGCTGGCCCTTGCCGATGGGTGCGACGAGGTCGATGGTCCGGCCGGTCAGCTCCTTCGGGTCGGTCGCCAGGTGCAGCTGCTGTTGCGGGTACAGCGGCGTCAGATCGCCGAACCGGGGCCGGAGTCGGGGCGTGTCGGCCGGGTGGCTGTTGACGGTGTCGATGCGGGCCAGGGTCCGGCGGCGGTCGGGTCCGGACTGGGGGCGGGTACCACCCGTCAGCACGTCGCCGACCCGCAGGTCGTGGGCCTGGACCTGGGCGGCTGAGACGTGCAGGTCAGTGGGGCCGGGCAGGTATCCGGAGGTGCGCAGTACGGCGTGGCCGTCGCGGATGTCCAGGACACCGGCGACGGTGACGAGATCGCCGTCCGCGACGGGTGGCTTCACCCGGCTGCGGGTCCGCTGCGCCGGTGCGGCGGGGCGGGTCCGGGCGGTGGGCGCCAGGCCGGCGGGACGTGTGGTGGTGCGGGGGGTGGTTGAGGATTCGGTTGCTGTGGTCACAGGAGGTACTCCGATGTGGTGTGGTGCGTGTGGGTACGGCTGCCGTCATGGGAGACGGCGCGTGTGCGGCGTGTCCTGAGGAGGCCGGCCGAGATGGGGCCGTGTCCGGGCCTGAGGCTCGCCGGACGTGCCGGGGTGCGCTCGACGTCGGTCGGTACGCGGTGGCGCTGCGATGAGTGCCGGTGGGACAGCGTGGCATCCGGGGCCTGGCCCCGTGTGTTCCAGGCGTTGTGCCGGGCTTCGAGGGCCGACCGGACGGTGGGCCACTGCTGCACTTGCCGAGTTGCCAGGCAAGGCGTCCACGTTCCGCCTCCGGCCACGGTAGCACCCCGGAGCAGTGCGCGTCGGGATTTCCGTGTGCTGGTTCGAAATCGCCCGGCGAGGAGTTCGGGCCGGAGCGGAGCGAACGGCGGACGAAGGGGCGGATCAGCCGGTGCGCAGGGGGCCGGCCGGATGTGGGGGTGGACGCGCCGCTCCCGATCGAGCCGGACACGTGGCCGCGCCGACGCTGACGCGGCGGGTGTTGCTTCATCCGCCCACCATGGGCCGGTCGGTCTTACGGGCCGCGGCGGATCGGCACCACCGACTACCGAACGCGTAGCCGGCCGGTCGGGCCAGGACCCCGGACCGCACAGCGCCACCGTCCTATGGTTGGCTGATGCGCGCACACCGTATCGACCGCCCGGCCGACCTCGACGTCGTTCGGGAGTCCTATGACCAAGTGGCCGACAACTACGCCCACATGGTGGCGACGACGGGCATCGGTGACATCCGTCGCCACCCCTGGCTGAAGGCGTCGATCGACGCCTTCGCCGACACCGTGGGCGGCCTCGGGCCCGTTCTCGATGTCGGCTGCGGTCCCGGCACGGTGACCGGCTACCTCGCCGGGCGCGGGCTCGACGTATCCGGGGTGGACCTCTCTCCTCGCATGATCGAGAACGCCCGCCGGCTTCATCCGCACTGCCGCTTCAGCGTCGCCTCCGCCACCGAGCTCGACCTCGGGGAAGCCTCCCTCGGCGGCGTGCTCGGGTGGTGGTCGCTGTTCAACCTTCCCCGCGACGTCCTTCCCCAGGTCCTCGCCCACTTCGCGCAGGCGCTGAAGCCGGGTGGGCACTTCATCGCCGCCACGCACGTCGGCGACGAGGACGTGGTGCGTACCGAGGCCTACGGGGGAGTACCGGTCCGGTGGACCACCCACAAGTGGCGGCCGGAGCAGCTCGTGGAGCTGATCGAGCAGGCCGGGCTGCACCCGGTCGCCGAACTCCGGCTCCCTGCGGACGAGCACACCGGGCCGGGCGTTGTCGTCATGGCCGGGCGGCCGCTCTGAGGACCTCGGGTTCCGGAGGCCACCAGGGTGGCCGGTCACCCAACCGCAGGGGGACTCGCGATGAGCGGATCGGGCGGGACCTTCGGCAGCCGGCGCGAGCGGACCCGGCGGCTCACGGCCGGACCGGGCCGTGGCCCTGACGGCCAGCCAGGGGGCGTGCTCAGCGTTGGTACTGGCGCCGGTAGGCGGAGGGGCTGACGCCCATCGTCTCGCGGAAGTGGTGGCGGAACCCGGCGACGGTCAGGCCCACCCTGGCGGCCACGGCGTCGATCGGGAGGTCGGCGGATTCGAGCAGCGCGGCGCCGGCCCGGATCCGCTGGCGGGTGAGCCAGCGGCCCGGCGGCAGGCCGGTCGCCTCGCCGAATCGGCGCTCGAACTGACGCACCGACAGGTGGGCGACACCGGCCAGTTCGTCGACGGTGAGCCGTCGGTCCAGGCCGTCCAGCGCGTACCGGACGGCCCGGCCGATCGGATCGTCGGTCGGTGCCCGGCCGACCGGAGCCTCCGCGAACTGGGCCTGGCCGCCCTCCCGGTGCGCGGCCACCACCATCCGGCGGGCCACCCGGGCGGCGACCTCGGGGCCGTGGTCCTTGCGGACCAGGTGCAGACAGACGTCGATGCCGGCGGCGGTACCGGCGGCGGTGATCACCGAGCCTTCGTCGACGTAGAGCACCGACGCGTTGACGGTCACCGCCGGGTGGCGTTCCTGGAGCAGCCGGGCGTGCCGCCAGTGGGTGGTCGCCTCCCGCCCGTCCAGCAGGCCCGCGGCGGCCAGCGCGAACGCGCCGCTGCAGATGGACACCACCCGCGCTCCGCGCCGGGCCGCCGCCCGGAGTGCGTCCAGGACCGCCGGGGCGACCTCGCGGCGGACGTCCGCCACACCCGGGACGATGACGGTGTCGGCGTGCCGGAGCCGCTCCAGGCCGTGGTGCACCACGATGTCGAAGCCGCCGACCACCCGGTGCGGCCCGGGCGTCTCGGCGCACAGCTCGAACCGGTACCACCAGTCGACGTCCAGCTCGGGCCGGGGGACGGCGAACACCTCGGCGACCGTGGCGAGTTCGAACGGGGCCAGGCCGTCGAAGGCGAGGCAGGCGATCCGGTGGTGGTGGCGCATGGCGGAATCCTAGCGGTGGACGCCGTTTCCGACACTGTCGGGCCGCACCCGGCAGAGCGGAGGCTGGTGCCATGACATCTGACGCTCCCACCCCGCTGACCTTCGGCATGCTCGTCTTCGACGAGGTCGAGGTGCTTGACCTGGGCGGCCCCTTCGAGGTCTTCAGCACGGCCGGCCGGCTGGCCCGTACCGAGGACGGCGAGCCGCTGCTGCGCGTGCTGACGATCGCTCCGGCAGACCGGCTGGTCCGGGCCCGGGGCGGGCTGAGGGTGCTGGCGGACCACACCCTCGACGAGGACCCGCCCTTCGACGTGCTGGTGATCCCCGGTGGCGTCACGGCGGCGGTCGAGGCGGACACGCGGGTCGTCGACTGGCTGACCCGGCGTCGGGAGAACTCCGCGCTGACCTTCAGCATCTGCACCGGCGCGTTCCTGCTGGCCGCCACCGGGGCCCTGAACGGGCGCCGGGCCACCACCCACTGGGAGGACCAGGAGGAGTTGGCCCGGCGCTGGCCGGAGATCCGGGTGCACACCGACGTCCGCTGGATCGACGACGGCGACCTGGTCACCTCCGCCGGGATCAGCGCGGGCATCGACGCCAGCCTCTACATCGTGGGCCGGATCTTCGGCGAGCAGCTGGCGCGCCGCACCGCCCACCAGATGGAGTACGTGTGGGAGGTCGACCGCACGGCCGAGGCCGCGACCGTGCTCGGCTGAGGTGACGCCACCGGCGGGCGAGGGGGCGGGCCCGGCGGACTACCGGACGGGGCGGACCAGCTCCCAGGTGTCGACGGCGAAGTCCAAGGCCATGCCGTGCCGTTCGTAGAGGGCCAGCGCGCCGCTGCTGTTGTCGGTGTCGACGCCCAGGCCGACGCGGTCGCGGCCGAGGGCGGCGAAGGTGCCGAAGAAGTGGCGCAGCAGGTAGCTGCCGAGACCCCGGCTCCGGGCGGCGGAGAGCACGCCGAGGTTGGCCGCCCAGCCCATCGTGGTGCGGTCGTTGCGGGTGCGCAGGACGGCCACGTCGCCGAGGTCCGGCAGGGTGGCGATCCAGATCAGCGACCAGTCGACACTGTCGCCGTCGATGTCGTGCAGCCACTGCTGGTAGCTGCGGGGCTGGAAGTCGAAGTGTCCGGCGAAGGACTCCTGGAGCAGTCGGTGGGCGTCCTGCCGGTCCTGCTCGGTCCGGCAGTCGCGCAGCGTCACCCCGGCGGGCGGCGCGGGAACCGGGTCGTCGGCCGAACGCACCGCACGGGTCAGCACGTTGTAGCGCCGGACGGGACGCCAGCCGCGGGCCCGGAGGGCCTCGGTGTCGACGGTGGGCGTGGTGTTGAGGTGCATGTGGACCACGGCCCGCAGGGCGCCGTTGGCGGCGGCCCGCTCGGCGGCCCGGTCCTCCATCAGGTCGAACAGGTGCAGTGCACCGGCCTGCTGGTCCGGCAGGACGTACTGGTCCATGTCGATCCGCTCGGCGCCGGAGTCGTCCCAGAGCAGGCCGTAGCCGACCAGCCGGCAGCCGTCGTACAGCAGCCAGGAGTCCCGGTCGAGTTCGACCTCGGGGTGCTTGAGGTCCGCCTCGACCTCGGGCAGTTCGGTCTCGGCCCGGCCGATCTCGATCAGGTCGATCTCGTTCAGCAGTGCGCAGACGGCCTCGGCATCGCCGAGGGTCGCCGGACGTACGGTGAGGCCGGCGGGCGGCGCGGAAGTCGTGGTCATACCGGTCACCCTGGCATCGGGTGGCCGGGATCCGCGAGCGAATTTCCGGGCGGCGGGCCGGATGCGTGCGGGTGCGGCCCGGGTGGTACGGGGCAACGGGGGCGTCCGTCAGGTGAGTTGGGGCGGCCGCTCGGAGCCGGACGGTGGGCCGGCGGGTACCACGGGCGTATGCGAGAACGTCACAGAACGGCTTTCTCCCGGTTACACGACCGACCCCCGGCCCATGTCATGCTCCCGATGACAAAAAAGTCAACACGCGTAGATCACGGCATCGTCGAGCAGATGCCTGGTACCGGCGCGTGCCGTCCCCGGGAAAGGGCACCCCCCATGTCCGTTGCGCAGACAGGCAGATGGAAGGTCCTGGCGGCAACCGTGTCCGCCGTCCTCGTCGGCCTCACCCTCCCGACGGTCGCCGCGACTCCGGCGAGCGCCACGACCACCGCGTACGACAGCACGTACTACAAGAACGCGATCGGCAAGACCGGCGCGAGCCTGAAGTCCTCGCTGCACGCGATCATCAAGAACCAGACCAAGATCTCCTACGACGCGGTCTGGAACGCGCTCAAGGTCACCGACCAGGACCCGAACAACAGCAACAACGTGATCCTGCTCTACAGCGGCACCTCGCGCAGCAAGAGCCTCAACGGCGGGGCAGTGGGCGACTGGAACCGTGAGCACGTGTGGGCCAAGTCCCACGGCGACTTCGGCACCTCGACCGGCCCGGGCACCGACCTGCACCACCTGCGCCCGGCGGACGTCCAGGTCAACGGCATCCGCGACAACAAGGACTTCGACAAGGGCGGCAGCCCGGTCAGCGGAGCGCCGGGCAGCTTCACGGACTCCGACTCGTTCGAGCCGCGCGACGCGGACAAGGGCGACGTGGCCCGGATGATCCTCTACATGGTGGTCCGCTACGAGGGCGAGGACGGCTGGCCCGACCTGGAGCCCAGCGAGACGGTCACCAACGGGACGGCTCCGCTGCTCGGCCGGCTGTCGGTGCTGAAGCAGTGGAACCAGCAGGACCCGCCGAGCGCCTTCGAGGAGAAGCGCAACCAGGTCATCTTCGACACGTACCAGAAGAACCGCAACCCGTTCATCGACCACCCGGAGTGGGTCAACGCGATCTGGTAGCCCGAGGCGCCGGGCTCCTCGGAACGCGCCGACCGTAGGCGGCTGTTCGGTACGATCGCACGATCGTGCGCTGCCGGGGGACCGGATGGTCGGTCCGGTCCCCCGCAGGGCCCCGGCTGCGAGCAGGAGTCGTCCATGGCATGTCGTATCGGTGAGCTCGTGCTCGGCTGTCGTGAGCCCGAGGAGCTGGCGCGGTTCTGGTGCGAGGTGCTGGACTTCGTGGTGCTCGGCCGGGAGGACGACGGTTCGGTGGAGATCGGGCCGCGCGAGGGGTTCGGCGGGCCGCAGCCGACGATCGTCCTCAGCCCCGAGGAGCCCGGGCCCGGGAAGTCCCGGCTGCACATCGACGTCAACGCCACCGACCGCGACCAGGACGCCGAGCTGGAACGCCTGTTGGCGCTCGGCGCCCGCCCGGCCGACGTCGGTCAGACCGGGCAGGAGTCCTGGCACGTGCTGACCGACCCCGAGGGCAACGAGTTCTGCCTGCTCAAGACCCGCCTCGACCCGCTCTGACGGGCGGGTCGGACCGGCGGCCACGGCGTCAGGCGCGGCAGCGGCGACGCGGTGCACTCGCCGATCCAGATCGACCACCCTGACTGGTCCTCGGCCTTCGACCACAACCTGATCCTGACCGCAGCGCACCGCCACCGCCTGGTTGCCGAGTTGGCGCAGCTCGGCACGATCGGCTTCGGCGTCCACTTCGCCGACGTGGTGTTCGGACACGTCCGGTGGGACGGTGACGGCTCGGCCTGGCGGCCGCTGGACGCCTGAGCCGGCCGGGGGTCGTCTCCTCGGCCGGGTCGGATCAGCGGTCGCCCGCAGGGGCTACCGGTCGGTGGCGGGCACGATCTGACGGTGGGACAGCAGCGAGTCGGCGATGCCGGTGCCGGAGACGGTCCCGGCGTCGCCGACCGGCACCGAGTCCGCGACGGTGGCACCGACCGGATCGGCGGGGTGCGCCAGGCCGGCGTGGGCCCCGGCGTGGGCGTGCGGCGCGGTGAGGGAGAGGGCGACGCCGGCGGCGAGGGATCCGGCGGCGAGCAGGCTGCGCTTCTTCATGCCCGGTTCAACGCCCGGGCGCGGCCGGAGGCACGGGTGATTTCCGAGCGGGCATCGCCCGTTCGGTCCACCCGGCACCGCCGGGCGGTCAAGTGCCTTCCGTACCAGCCTCGTTGAGAACCGCGTGCGGTGGCGCCGGGCGGGGAACAATGATGGTTCACCGGCGCCGGGGAGCGGAGGCCGGCCCGCCTGCCACGCGTGGTGGAAACGGTCGAACGGGGGGAGTCCGGGTATGGGTGACTGGCTGTGGATGGTGGTCCTCGGCGTGATCTTCGGCGGGGGCTGGGTCGGTGACAACGTCCGACGGGGCCTGAGGACCCGCCACGAGCGGAAGTTGGAGCTGCACCGGAGCGCCGAACGCCGGCAGCTCGCGCTGGACGCGGCGAGCCGGCCACCGGAGCCCGTGTGCGGCTGCACGCACCACCTGGCCAAGCACGACCGGCAGGGCCGGTGCCACGAGGAGGTCGAGGCCCCGACGGCGTGGGACGCGGACCGCAGGCCGCTCCGGTACGAGGCCCGGCAGTGCAACTGCCAGCAGTACATCGGCCCCGAGCCGCTCGGGACGGTCTTCGCCGCGGACATCGTCGACCTGCGCTGACGCCGCGTTCGCGGAGGCGCACCACGGCGTCGGAGGTGTCCGCCCGTCCCACCCCCGCTGACGGAGGTGGGACGGACGGTCCCGGTCAGGCGCCGACGTACGCCGCGAGGTGTTCGCCGGTGAGGGTGGAGCGGGCGGCGACCAGGTCGGCGGGGGTGCCCTCGAAGACGATCCGGCCGCCGTCGTGGCCGGCGCCCGGGCCGAGGTCGACGATCCAGTCGGCGTGGGCCATCACCGCCTGGTGGTGCTCGATGACGATGACCGACTTGCCGGAGTCCACCAGCCGGTCGAGCAGGCCGAGCAGGTGCTCGACATCGGCGAGGTGCAGGCCGGTGGTCGGCTCGTCGAGGACGTAGACCGTCCCCTTCTCCGCCATGTGGGTGGCCAGCTTGACCCGCTGGCGCTCGCCGCCGGAGAGGGTGGGCAGCGGCTGACCGAGGGTCAGGTAGCCGAGGCCGACGTCGACCAGCCGCCGCAGAATGGCGTGCGCGGCCGGGGTGCGCGCCTCGCCGTCGCCGAAGAACTCCTCGGCCTCGGTCACCGACATCGCGAGCACCTCGCTGATGTCGCGGCCGCCGAGGCGGTGCTCCAGCACCTCGGCGGAGAACCGCTTCCCCTCGCACTCCTCGCAGGGGGTGGCCACCCCCGCCATCATCCCCAGATCGGTGTAGATCACGCCCGCGCCGTTGCAGTTCGGGCAGGCCCCCTCGGAGTTGGCGCTGAACAGGGCCGGCTTCACGCCGTTGGCCTTCGCGAACGCCTTCCGGATCGGCTCCAGCAGCCCGGTGTACGTCGCCGGGTTGCTCCGGCGCGAACCCTTGATCGCGCCCTGGTCGATCGAGATCACCCCCGCCCCCTCGGGGATCGAGCCGTGCACCAGCGAGCTCTTGCCGGAGCCGGCCACACCGGTGATCACGGTCAGCACCCCGAGCGGGATGTCGACGTCCACCCCGTGCAGGTTGTTCGCCGTCGCACCCCGGATCTCCAACGCGCCGGTGGCCTCGCGCACCGTCTCCTTGAGCGAGGCCCGGTCGTCCAGGTGACGGCCGGTCAGCGTCCCGGCCGCGCGCAACTCCTCGACGGTGCCCTCGAAGCAGACCGTGCCGCCCGCCGTCCCGGCGCCCGGGCCGAGGTCGACCACGTGGTCGGCGATCGCGATGGCCTCCGGCTTGTGCTCCACCACCAGCACCGTGTTGCCCTTGTCCCGCAGGCGCAGCAGCAGGTCGTTCATCCGCTGGATGTCGTGCGGGTGCAGGCCGATGGTCGGCTCGTCGAAGACGTACGTGGTGTCGGTGAGCGAGGAGCCGAGGTGGCGGATCATCTTGACCCGCTGCGCCTCGCCGCCCGACAGGGTGCCCGCGGGCCGGTCCAGCGAGAGGTAGCCCAGGCCGATCTCGACGAAGGAGTCCAGGGTCTGCCGGAGGGCGATCAGCAGTGGCGCCACCGAGGGCTCGTCCAGGCCGCTGACCCACTTGGCCAGGTCGCTGATCTGCATCGCGCAGGCGTCGGCGATGCTGATCTTCCTGATCTTCGAGGACCGGGCCCCCGCGCTGAGCCGGGTGCCGTCGCAGTCGGGGCAGCGGGTGAAGGTGACCGCCCGGTCCACGAACTCCCGGATGTGCGGCTGCATCCCCTCCCGGTCCTTGGCCAGGAAGGACTTCTGGATCCGTGGGATCAGCCCCTCGTAGGTCATGTTGATGCCCGCGATCTTCATCCGGGTCGGCTCGCGGTGCAGGAAGTCCTGCAGCTGCTGCTTGGTGAACCTGCCGATCGGCTTGTCCGCCGGGAAGAAGCCCGACTCGCTGTAGAGCCGGTAGTTCCAGCCGCCCGCCTTGTAGCCGGGGATGGTCAGCGCGCCGTCGTCGAGCGACTTGGTGGCGTCGTAGAGCTGGGTGAGGTCGACGTCGGAGACCGAGCCCCGGCCCTCGCAGCGCGGGCACATGCCGCCGGTGACGCTGAACGAGCGCCGCTCCTTGACGGTCTGTCCGGCCCGCTCCATGGTGATCGCGCCCGCCCCGCTGGCTGAGGCGACGTTGAAGGAGAACGCCTGCGGGGAGCCGATGTGCGGCTTGCCGAGCCGGCTGAACAGGATGCGCAGCATTGCGTTGGCGTCGGTCGCGGTGCCGACCGTCGAGCGCGGGTCCGCGCCCAGCCGCTCCTGGTCGACGATGATCGCGGTGGTCAGCCCCTCCAGCACGTCGACCTCGGGACGGGCCAGCGTCGGCATGAAGTTCTGCACGAAGGCGCTGTAGGTCTCGTTGATCAGCCGCTGGGACTCCGCCGCGATGGTGCCGAACACCAGGGAGCTCTTGCCCGAGCCCGAGACACCGGTGAACACCGTGAGCCGGCGCTTCGGGATCTCGATGCTGACGTCCTTGAGGTTGTTCACGCGCGCGCCGTGCACGCGGATCAGATCGTGGCGGTCGGCGACGTGCGGCTCAGCCGACTGCGGGTCCGTCCGCTTGGCCCTGCTCATGGTGTCTCCATCTGTTCACGCGGGACCGCCTGCGCGGTCTCCGTACCTGTCGCGCCCGGTCCGGGAACCAAGGTATCCAAGCCGGTCCGGCCCGCAGCGGAGGCGGACCCCGGCCGGGATCCGCCTCCGTGGGGAACGCTACGTGCGGGGCTGGCTGAACCGCAGCATGTTGCCGGCCGGGTCGCGGAAGGCGCAGTCGCGGACGCCGTACGGCTGGTCGATCGGCTCCTGGAGCACCTCGGCGCCGGCGGCGCTGATCCGCTCGAAGGTGGCGTCGCAGTCCTCGGTGGCGAAGATGACGCCGCGCAGCAGGCCCTTGGCCAGCAGCTGCGCCACGGCCTCCCGGTCGGCGGCCGGGGCGTTCGGGTCGGCGAGCGGAGGTTCGAGCACGACGCTCACGTCGGGCTGCGTCGGCGATCCGAGGGTCACCCAGCGCATCTCCCCGTAGCCCACGTCGTTGCGCACCTCCAGACCGAGCACGTCCCGGTAGAAGGGGATCGCCTGCTCGTGGTCGTCGACGGCGATGAAGCACTGTGAAAGCTTGATGTCCATGCGTTTCACGCTACGGGCGGGCCGTGGCTTGTGCTTCTCCATTCCTGACCGGTCGGGTGTGGATCTTGGCGAGGCAGGCCGGGACGTCGGCGCCCTCCTCGTGGGTGCGGGCCCGGTAGGCGCTCGGGCTCTCGCCGACCAGCTCGGTGAACCGCGAGCTGAACGACCCGAGCGAGGTACAGCCGACCTCGAAGCAGACCTCCGTCACCGACAGGTCGCCCCGGCGGAGCAGCGCCTTGGCCCGCTCGATCCGGCGGGTCATCAGGTAGCTGTACGGCGTCTCGCCGAAGGCGGTGCGGAAGCTGCGGGAGAAGTGGCCCGGGGACATCAGGGCGGTCCGGGCCAGCGCCGGAACGTCTAGCGGCTCCGCGTAGTCGCGGTCCACCTGGTCACGGGCCCGGCGCAGCCGGACGAGGTCCTCCAAGGTCATATGACCACCTTCCCACAGCGCCGGGCGGGTGCGGCCGTCGTCGGGAAGGAGGGTTACCCCGGACCGGCTCGGTCGTTCTTCCGGTGTGCGTACTGTGACCGGGGCCAGCGACATGGCCGTTGAAGAAACGTTTCTCCTCCAGGCTCCCATCTTCTCCCAGCTCGCCGGGATCTGGGAGGCCCGAGGACGGACCGTCCCGGGCCGGAGCGATCCGGAGTGGGAACGACTGACCCGACCGCCCCGGAGCTTCCGGCCGGACGCCGGTGCGGTGCGGAACCACGTCCCGCCGGCGGGGTGGTGACGGTGCGTCGTCTCTCCAGGGTGCCCGTCCAGGGCGCTGGTGCACCGACCGTCAGCACCCGGCTCGACCTGCACCTGGTGGTGGCCCCCGGCGCGGCCGTCCCGGTGCCGAGCTGTCTGAGGTACGACGTGCGGGACCCGTACGCGGTGTTCCTCGACCTCCACGTCGGGCTGGAGGCGCCGGTGGTGTGGGCGTTCGCCCGGGAGCTGCTGGCGACCGGGCTGCGGGAGTGGACCGGCGTGGGCGACGTGACGGTCCATCCGGGGGCGGGCGGCGGGCAGAACGTCTACGTCTCGCTGCGCGGGGAGGCCGGCGGCGCGGTGCTGCGGGCCCGGAGCCGGGACGTCGGGGGCTTCCTGTGGCGGACCGAGCGGCTGGTGCCGATCGGGTCGGAGCGGGAGCACCTCGATCTCGACCTGCTGCTGTGCCGACTGCGGCGGCATCCCAGTTCCGGGCGGATGGAGGACTGCGGGTGCCGCCCGGGCGGGGCCGCGCCCATGTAGGGACGGAGGATCCGGCGCCGGCCCGTCGGCGGTTTCCGGGGGCCGGAAACTTTTTCGAGTTCGGGTGTAACTTCCGGGGGTGCTGCGGCGTGGGTGTTCTGAGTACTCGTACTCATGACCCGGGCCCAGTTCCCGGGAGACGCTTGCGGCGGGCTCGGACCAACGGTTCGTCTGCCCACGTACTGACCATCGGGGGATTCCGGACATGCAGAACGGCGCCAAGATCGGCATAGCGGTGGTGACGGCGGCCGTGGTCGCGGGTGGCGGCTACGCGGCGTACGCCCTGGTGAACGGCTCCGGGGGGTCCACGCAGGCGGCGCCGAAGGCACCGAAGGTGCTCGCGGTGGTCACCGAGGCCCCGTCGGCCGAGGCGGCCGCCAAGGGCGAGGCGGACTTCCTGGCCGCGTGGGCGAAGGGCGACTACGAGGAGGCGGGCCGGAACACCGACAAGCCGGAGGCGGAGATCGCCGCGCTGGCCCGGTTCCGGGACGCCCTGAAGCCGACCGCGCTGGGGCTGACCCCGGGCGGCCCGGCCGGGGCGTCCACCTCCGCGCCGAGCCCGTCGGCCTCGTCGGCCGGGACGGCGGTGCCGTTGGCGTTCCACGCGAAGGTGGAGCTGGCGGGGGCGACCGGCGCCTGGCAGTACGACGGCAGGGTGGCCATGGTCAAGCTGAACGACGGCCGGGCGGTGGTGCACTGGGAGCCGGGCGTGGTGCACCCCAAGCTCGACGGGACGAAGGTGCTGGCCGTGCAGCCGATCTCGGCGGCACCCTCGCAGGTGGTGGACCGCAAGGGGCGTCCGCTGGCGGAATTCCCTTCGGTGCAGGCGGTGTTGGGGGAGGTGCGGTTCGACGGCGAGGGCGCCCCGGCCGGTACCGGCAAGGGTGTGGTGCTGACCCAGGCGGGCGGTACGGGTGCCGCCGAGCAGCTGTTCACCATCACCGCGCCGACGGACGGTGCCAAGAAGCAGCTGACCATCGACGCCGACCTCCAGCGGGCCGCCGAGGCGGCCGTGAAGGAGCAGGGCGGGGCGGGCTCGGTCGTGGCGATCGAGCCGAGCTCCGGGCAGGTGCTGGCACTGGCCAACTACCCCGCGCAGGGCCCGAACCGGGCCTTCGGTGCCATCCTCGCGCCCGGCTCGACCATGAAGGTGGTCACCGCCGCCGCACTGCTGGAGGCCGGTCTCACCCCGGACACCCCGCTGGCGTGCCCGAAGACCACCAACGTGGCGGGGCGGGCGGTGCCGAACGACTTCCTGGACGAGCGGCTCGGCAACACGTTCAAGGACGACTTCGCGCAGTCCTGCAACACCGCGTTCCTGATCGCCGGTCAGGAGAAGCTCAAGGCCGGGAGCCTGCCGGCGGTGTCCAAGGACGTCTTCGGCCTCGGGCTGGTCTGGCAGACCGGCCTGTCGGCGTTCGACAGCAAGGTCCCGGTCGAGAGCGACCCCGCGCAGACCGCGATGGCCTACATCGGGCAGGGCCGGATCCAGACCAACTCCCTGGCGATGGCCTCGGTCGCGGCGACCGTGCAGAACGGCACCTTCCGGCAGCCGATCCTGATCCCCGGCCTGGCCCAGCCGAAGGCCGCCCGCTCGCTCGGCGGCACGGTGCTCGGGCAGCTCCAGTCGATGATGCGCCGCACCGTGCAGAGCGGCACCGCGCAGGGGTCGCTGGGCGGGATCCCGGGGGCGGCCGCGAAGACCGGCACCGCCGAGGTCAACGGCCAGGCCAAGCCGAACAGTTGGATCACCGCCTACGCGGGCAACCTGGCGGTGGCCGCCGAGTTCCAGGCCGGCGGCCACGGTGCGGACGCCGCCGGGCCGGCCGCCGCCAAGGTGCTGAAGGTCGGCAACAAGGGCTGACCGGAGGCGAATCGTCAGACCGGCCGCCGGGGCCTGTCGTCAGACTCCCGCCTGCCCTACGACGCCTGGCACGCACTCTCGCCGCACCGGACGAAAGCCCGGGTACGACCCAGTGCGAGGGCTCCCGCCGGGCACGCCGAGAGCACGCACCGACCGCCGCGGGGCCGCCCTTCGGGCGACGTCGGGAGTCCGACGACAGGCCATAGCGCTTCGGCGGACCGGGGTCAACCTGCAGAAATGCAGGTGCGGCGGGACGCCGTTCTGGTCGATCATGAAGGCTGACCGACCGGACCGGCCGGGTTCTTCCGTCACGGGGGTGCGGAAGGCCTCGGCCAGGACAGTCGGTCAGCCGGTCGCGGTGACGACCGAGGCGGCGCAGACCGGCGCCTGCGGGTCGTCCCGGGTCCGGACGGCCGGGAGCCAGCCGTACTGATCGGCGCCGCCGTCCAGCCGGACCCGGTACCAGCGGGGGGTGCCGGTACCGCTCTCGTCCTCGACCCGGTCGCCGTCGTTGACCACGCAGTCGGTGAGCAGGACGTCGTTGTGCCAGACCCGTTGGGAGACCACGTTGTCGGCGGCGTACTTGCGGTGCGGGTCGCGGGCCAGCCCGAGGCTGCACGCGGGCACCCGTTCGGCCAGCTCCTTGCAGTTGCCGTCCATGTTGTAGACGTGGATCGGCTTGCTCACCGGGGCGGCGGCCCCGGTGGGTTGGTCGCCGAACGGCCAGGCGAGCGCGGTGGCGGTGACCGCCGCCGCGAGGAGCACGCCGCCGACGAGCGGCCACCGCCTGCGGCGGCGCGGGGCCGGGGCGGCCTCGGCGGCCGCGGCCCGGATCCGGGGCAGCAGGGTCTCCATGGTGTGCCGGGAACGCTCGGCCGGGTCGGCGGCCAGGCAGTCGCCGAGCACGGCCTGCCAGGAGGCGGGGAGTTCGGTGGCCAGCCGGAGCCGGCTGCGCCCGGTGGCGTACTCGTGCACGGCGGCGGCCCGGGCGGCCGGGGTTCCACCGCCGAACGGCATGGCGCCGCCGGTGAGGATCTGGTGGGCGGTGATCCCGAAGGCCCAGAGGTCGGTGCCGGGGCGGGTCATGACGCCCCGTTCGCTGAGCTGCTCGGTCCGGCGCTCCGGTGGGAGGTAGTCCGGGGAGCCGAGCGGCGGCGCGTAGCCGTGGGTGCCCTCGATCCGGGCGGCCAGTCCGAAGTCCGCGAGCCGGGCGGTGCCGTCGGCCATCAGCAGGATGTTGGCCGGCTTGAGGTCGCCGTGCACCCAGCCCGACTCGTGCAGGTGGGCCAGCGCCTCGGCGATCTGGATCAGCAGGCGGCCGGTCTCCGGCAGGCCGGGCGCCGGGTCGGCGCCGTCCTCGCCCGGTGCGTCGTCCCGGCCCAGCGCGTCGAGCACGCTCCGCTCGGCGCGCTCCATGATCAGGGCGATCGCGCCGTCCAGGGCGGGGGTGTCGGGGTCGGAGACCACCGCGGTGCCCAGCACCCGGATCAGGTGCGGGTGGTCGGTGGAGCGGCTGAACGCGACCTCGCGGTCGGCGGTCTCGGCCAGCGCCCTGGCCTGACGCGGCGCCAGCCCGGTGGTGGAGAGGAACTTCACGGCGGCCTCGGCCGGTTCGCCCCCGGGGACGGGACCGACCCGCCGGGCCAGGTGGACGCTGCCCCAGCCGCCGGCGCCGAGGAAGCCGGTCACCTCCCAGTCGCCGACCCGGTAGCCGGGCGGGACGGCCAGCGCGCCGTCCGGCAGCGGCCGGCCGACGGCGAGGGCGGGGGAGTCGTTCATGAGGTCTCCAGGCGGGTCGCGGGACGGGCGGGCAGCAGGGCGAGGTGGTCCTCCCGGACCAGCCCGAACCGGAGTGCGAGCGAGACCACGGCCTCGCGCTTGCCGTCCATCCGCCCGCCGTTCTCGGGCTGACGGACCCGCAGTTTGTTGCGGGCCAGGTAGTCGATGTGGAAGCTGACGGTGGGTTCGGAGATCCCGTGGCAGCCGGGGTGGGTGCGGAGGCGCTCCACCACCTGCCGGGTGGTGGGCACCGCCGGGACCGACAGGTCGCGCAGCCGGGGCTCGCAGAGGGCCACCAGCACCAGGAAGTAGGTCGCCGACTCGTCCAGCGGGAAGGCCATCAGGGTGGCCGGACCGGCGGACTGCGGGCGTGGCGGCGCGTCGTAGTAGGTGTGCGCCGGTGCGTACACCTGGAAGCTCTGGGTGGCGCCCTGGGTGGGCAGCACCACCCGGGCGAACTCGAACGGCACCGGTGCGCCGACCCGGCGGGGCGCGATCCGGATGTACTCGCCGGCGCCCTCCGGGTTCTCCACCACGTAGCTGAGCGAGCTGCTGAAGTTGCTCAACTGCCAGTGGTCCTCGGCGGCCCGGATCTCACCGGCCAGCCGGGGCACCGCCGGGTCGGGCAGCACGATCCCGACCGGCTGCTCCGCACAGCCCCGGCCGAACCTGGTCACCTCGCCCGGGCCGAGCTCAAGGCTGACCGCGGTGCCTTCGGCCGAGGCCACGTGCACCAGGACGCTCCCCATCCCCCACCTCTTCCGCCCCCGGGTACGCGCCTCGGTCCATCCGTTGGGCGAGAGATCCTGTCAGGGCGCAATCAGAATCGACGCTGTGTCGAAATTAATCAACATGATGCGCACCACAGGTTTGCCGACGTCAGGTCGGTGGAGGGGACGGTCAGACCGGAGTGGAGGCGTAGACGGCGCGCTGGAAGACCGTTTCCAGCAGCTCGACCACCGCCGCCTCCGCCTCGTCCCCCGGCGTGCCGAGCGGTGAGGTGGCCAGGGCCGCGAAGGTCAGCTGGTTGAGCGCCCGGGCCAGCGTCTCGGCCGGCGGCGGCCCGTCCGGGGCCCGGCCGGCCGCCCGCTCGCGGCGGATCCGGGCGGCGATCAGGTCGATGCAGTCGCCGATCATCCGGGCCCGGAGCGGAGCGATTGCCGGGTCGGGCGCGGCGTCCAGCAGGACCTGCCGGAGCAGGTCCCGGTGCTCGCGCCAGACCTCGGCACTCCGCCGCAGGGCGGCCCGGAGCGGCTCGGGGTCGGGACCGGTGCCCTCGCTCCAGGGCACCAGCGCCCGGCTCAACTCGTCGGCGACCGGGGCCACCAGCCGGGCGATCACCTCGGCCTTGGAGCCGAAGTAGAAGTAGAACGAGGACCGGGAGATCCCGGCGGCCGCCGCGAGGCTGTCGACGCTGATCTGCGCGATCGGCTGCTCGGCCACCATGGCGGCGGCCACCCGGAGGATGCTCTGCTCCCTCAGGTCGCCCTTACTCGGCCCGCGCCTGCGCCCACCATTCATCGGTCAATCCTATGAGTACGGGAGGCGGTCCGGAGTGGTTCCTTCCGGCGGGTTTCGCGCACTTCCGGTGAGCGGGCCGAGCCCGCCCCCGGTTCCGACCGGGGGCGGACTCGGCCGACTCCCCTGGCGGGGAGGGTGGTTGGGCCGTCAGGGGCAGGAGACCAGCAGGACGGAGACGACGTTGCAGGTCACGCTCGCGCGGTCGTTGCCCGCGTTGGGGTCGGTCGGGGACGAGCTGGTGCGGGCACCGGTGACCGTCACCTTGCCCAGCGAGAGCAGGCCGAGCGGGACGCGGAAGGACTTCGTCGCCCCGGCACCGTCGGCGATGGCACCGAAGGTGCAGGTCACGGTGGCGGCGGTGGTGGTGCAGCCGGTGGAGAGGCCGGTGGCGACGGCGCCCGGAGGCAGGGTGGCGGTGACGGTGGCCGAACCGACCGCGTCGGGGCCGGTGTTGCGGGCGGCCAGGGTGTAGGTGAGGTACGGCGCCAGCAGGCCGACGTGCGGCGTCGCGGTGAGGTCCACGTCGATGTCGGCGCTCCGCACGGCGGGTGCCTGCACGGTGGTGCTCTGCGCGCCGGTGTTGTCGGCGGGCACCGGGTCGGCCTCGGTGGCCGTCGCGGTGGCCGTCGCGGTGATGCTGCCGGCCGCGTCGGGGCGGACCGTCACGGTGACGGTGGCCTGGGCCCCGTTGGCCAGGGCACCGATCGGGCAGGTGACCACCGGTGCGGCGATCGCGCACGAGCCCGGCGTGGCACCGGTGACGGTGCGGGCGGCGCCGGACAGCGTGGTGCTCAGGGCGACCCCGGTCGCGGTGCCCGGCCCGTGGTTGGTGACGGTGGCCGTGTAGGTGTACGGGACGCCGGGCGCGACGGGGTCGGCGGAGTCGGTCACGGCCACGGTCAGATCGGCGCCGGTGACCGGCGCGGCGACGGCGAGCATGCCGACGCCGAACGGGCCCGGGCCGACGGCGACCGTACCGGTCACCGCACCGGTGGCGGTGTCGAGGACCGAGACGCTGCCGCTGACGTTGTCGGCCACGTAGAGCCGTCCGCCGTCGGGAGTCAGTGCCATCCCGAACGGGCCGTCACCCGCCGCGAAGGTGGCGGTCACGGTGTTGGTGGCGGTGTCGATCACCGACACCGTGTCGACCAGGCTGCTGCCGACGAAGGCACGGCTGCCGTCCGAGGTGAGGACGACCCCGCTGGGCCCGGAGCCGACCGGGACGGTCGCGGTGACGGTGTTGGTGGCGGTGTCGATCACCGACACGGTGTCCGCCGAGCGGTCGGTGACGTAGGCGCGGCTGCCGTCCGGGGCGAACGCGAGGTTGTACGGGCCGGCGCCGACGGCGATGGTCGCGGTGACGGCGTTGCTGGCGGTGTCGATCACCGAGACGCTGCCGGCGTTGCTGTTGGCGACGTAGACCCGGCTGCCGTCCGGGGTGGGCTCAGGATCGCGGGCCCCGTCACCGGTGGGCACGGTGGCGAGCACGGTGTTGGTGGCGGTGTCGATCACGGAGACGCTGTCGTCGAGGAAGTTCGCCACGTAGACCCGGCTGCCGTCCGGGGTGACCGAGAGCTCCCACGGGCTGTTGGTCACCTGAACGGTCGTCAGCACGGTGTTGCTGCCGGTGTCGATCACCGACACGGTGTCGCTGACGTAGTTGCTGACGTACACCCGGCTGCCGTCCGGGCTCGGCACCGCGTCGCGCGGTCCACGGCCGACCGGCACGGTGGCGACGACGGCGTCGGTGGCGGTGTCGATCACCGAGACGGAGTTGCCGCCGGAGTCGGCGACGTAGGCCACGCCCCGGGCGGCCGCGAGCGCCGGGGCGGCTGCGGTGGCCGGGGTGGCGGCCACCGCCGTCAGGCCGGCGAAGGCCAGCGCGCCGGAGGCCACCAGCGAGGTGAACCGACGACGCGGTTCCGTACGGGCCCGGAGTAACTCGGATCGCGAGGACACAGTGGTCTTCCCTTCTCATCCTCCGCACCACGACGGCGGGACCGGCGGCCCCTGGGGAAATCCGTGGCGGCGCGGTCACGCACGACGGGCCGGGCAGGTACGGAGCGACCGCGGAAGTCCCGACCGCCCCGGCCCCCGTGGCACCACCGGGGACGGCCCCCCGGCCGTCCGAACACGCCTGGCAGCCGACGCAGAACCCCCCGCGTCGGCCCGATCAGCATGGCACCCGCGCGTCGCTCAGCGGAGCCGAACGGTCACATCAACGGGACTTCCGGCACCGCGCCGGCCGACGACCCGTCAGGGGGGCCGGAGCCTGCGAAGCCCTTCCCCGGACGTCCAGGGGGTGCGCCGATCACGAACCACGGGCGGTGGGTCCGACGGCCGGTCCTTCGCATCCGGGTGCGCCGCTCCGACGGGGGTTCAACCGGATTACGGCTTTCAACAGGTCGGTACCGACCGGACGTTACGCACCAGCGGGTCGGCGGGAGTTACTGGACGTGCCGATCGGGCCGCGAGCACTGCTCGCAACGCCCGGCGGCCAGCGCGCCCGAGAGCCGGCACCGGCACCGGTCGCCGCACCCCGATCACCGGACCCGAAGGGACAGTGTCATGACCACCTCCATCCGCAGCCGGTACCAGCAGGACATCGCCAACTACTGGAACGCCGAGGAGCGGCCCGTCAACCTGCGCCTGGGTGACGTGGACGGCCTCTACCACCACCACTACGGCGTGGGGGACGTCGACTGGTCCGTGCTCGACACCCCCGAGACCGACCGCGACCAGGCGATCATCAACGAGATGCACCGGCTGGAGACCGCGCAGGCGCACCTGCTGATCAGTCACCTGGGCCGGGTCGGGTCCGAGCAGCGGATCCTGGACGCGGGCTGCGGGCGCGGCGGCACCTCGGTGCTGGCGCACCAGGCCTTCGGCTGCCACGTGGACGGCGTCTCGCTCTCCTCCAAGCAGGTCGACTTCGCCAACCGCCGGGCCGCGGAGCTCGGCATCGAGAACCGGGTGAGGTACCACGTCGGCAACATGCTGGAGACGGGTTTCGAGCGGGGCGGGTACCAGGCGATCTGGAACAACGAGTCGACCATGTACGTGGACCTGAACGACCTGTTCGCCGCGCACTCGGCCCTGCTGGCCCGGGGCGGCCGGTACGTGACCATCACCGGCTGCTACAACGACGTCTACGGGCAGCCGTCCAAGGCGGTGTCCACCATCAACGCCCACTACGAGTGCAACATCCACGGCCGCTCCGAGTACTTCGCCGCACTCGCCGCCAACCGCCTGGTCCCCGTCCACGTCGAGAACCTCACCGCCGCCACCATCCCCTACTGGGAACTGCGCACCAAGTCCTCGGTCACCACCGGCATCGAGGACGCCTTCCTCTCCTCCTACCAGGACGGCAGCTTCCAGTACCTCCTGATCGCCGCCGACCGCATCTGACCGTCGAACTGACGGAACGTCTCTCCATCAGGACTTCGAGCCGGACGGCGAACCGCCGTCCGGCGGTGGGGAGTCGCGGAACCGGCACGCGGTGAGCACTCGTGCCGAATTCCGATCAGGGAGAGGAGGCCGACGCCTGTCAGATGTTCAACGCCCGTCCGATGTTCAACAGATGAGGTCACCGCACGGCTGTCGCCCCACCGGACATGGGAGCGTACTGACTACTGTGGGCGCCGACCGGCCACCGTGGCAGGACGCCCGGTGACTTCCGTAACGCCGTCCGAGCGGACGGAAGGGGGCCGGGTGATGACCGGCGTCGCGGCCGACCACGGCGAACACCGGGCCGGGCCGCTGCTGGACCGGGCGCGCGGGCTGGTCGACGCCCTGTTGCGCACCTCGGTCCAGGAGATGCCCGCCAGGATGCGGCTGGTCTGCGGCTACCAGCTCGGCTGGTGGGAGGCGGACGGGAGCAAGCGGGCCGGCGGCTCCGGCAAGGCCCTGCGTCCCGCGCTGGCCCTCGCCGCGGCCCGGGCGGTCGGCGGGGTCGGCGCCGACGCAGTGCCGGCGGCGGCCGCCGTCGAGCTGGTGCACAACTTCTCGGTGCTGCACGACGACGTGCTGGACCGGGACGAGACGCGCCGTCACCGACCCTCCGCCCGGCAGGCGTTCGGCACCGCCGACGCGATCCTGGCCGGGGACGCGATGCTGGTGCTCGCCCCGCAGGTGCTGGCCCGAGGGGACCATCCCGCGCGGGCCGAGGCGGTGCGCCGGCTCGGGGTCTGCGTGGTGGAGCTGTGCGAGGGGCAGCACCTGGACCGCGCCTTCGAACAGCGCGACGAGGTCAGTATCGTCGAGTACCTGGAGATGGCGGCCGGGAGGACCGGTGCACTGCTCGGACTGTCCTGCGCACTCGGTGCGCTGGCCGTCGGGGCCCCCATCGGGGTGGTGCTGGCGTTGGACGCCTTCGGCCGCCAACTGGGCACGGCGTTCCACCTGGCCGACGACCTGCTCGGGATCCGGGGCGACCCCGCCGTCACCGGCAGCCCCGCCGGCGCCGACCTGCGGGCCCGGAAGAAATCCCTGCCGGTGGTGGCCGCGCCGGTCGGTGGCACCGGGCCCGGCCGGCGCCTGCGCGTCCGCTACGGCCGGCACCGCCCGCTCACCCCGGCCGAGCCGGCCCGGGCCGCCGAGCCGGTGGTCCTGGCGGGCGGCCGCAGTTGGGCGGAGGAACAGGCCGAGCTGTACACCGTCTCGGCCCTCGGCATCCTGGACCGCTCGCTGCTGCCCGGCGGCGACAGTACGGCGCTGCGCGCGCTGGCCGCCCTGGTCACCCGGAGGCCGCGGTGAGCACCGACCGCTCCGTCGGACCGGGCGGCCGGGCAGGCCCTAGGCTCGACGGTCATGGTCGACTTCTATCCTCCCACCGGTCCGTACGGCAAAGGCATGCTCGACACCGGGGACGGCAACCGCATCTACTACGAACAGTTGGGCAACCCCGAGGGCAAGCCCGCCCTCTACGTGCACGGCGGCCCGGGATCCGGCACGCCGGACCGGCCGACCAGGTCCTGGGACCCGGAGCGGTACCGGCTCATCCGCTTCGACCAGCGCAACTGCGGGCGGAGCACCCCGCACGCGAGCGACCCGGCGGCGGACATGCGCCTGAACACCACTCAGCACCTGATCGACGACATCGAGCGCCTGCGCGAACACCTGGGCGTGGAGCGGTGGTTGCTGAACGGCGCGTCCTGGGGTTCGACGCTTCTGCTGGCCTACGCGCAGCAGCATCCCGAGCGGGTCACCGAGATCGTCATCCAGGCGGTGACCACGACCCGGCCGGCCGAGACCGACTGGCTCTACCGGGGTGCGGGGCGGTTCCGGCCGGAGGCGTGGGACCGGTTCCGCGACGGTGTGCCCGAGGAGGAGCGGGACGGTGACCTGCTGGCCGCGTACGCCCGGCTGATGGAGCACCCCGACCGGGCGGTCCGGGTGCGGGCGGCCCGGGACTGGCTGGCCTGGGAGGACGCGGTGATCTCGGACGAGCCCAACGGCGTGCCCGGGATGTACAGCGACCGGGAGCTCGACGCGCAGATCGCGTTCGTCCGGATCTGCGCGCACTTCTTCAGCCGCGGCGCCTGGCTGGAGGAGGACCAACTGCTGCGCAACGCGCACAGGTTGGCCGGGATCCCGGCGGTGCTGGTGCACGGCCGGCACGACATGGGCAGCCCGGTGCAGACGGCCTGGGAGCTGGCGAAGAGGTGGCCGGACGCGCGGCTGGAGATCTTCGAGGACTCGGGGCACGTCGGCAGCGCGGCGATGGCGGCGGCGGTCCGGGCGGCGATCGAGGAGTTCAAGGACCGCTGACCCCGACCGGTGGGGCACCGTCGGCCCAGACGGTGCCCCACCGTCTGGGCCGACGCCCCGTCAGACCGACCGGCCGGGGCCGGACATCAGGTGGGCGAGCACGGCCAGGACCCGACGGTTGTCGTCGTCGGAGGGGGTGAGGCCGAGCTTGGTGAAGATGCTGGTGCTGTGCTTGGAGACGGCCTTCTCGCTGACGAAGAGCCGGTTCGCGATGGCGCTGTTGGAGCGTCCCTCGGCCATCAGTTCCAGCACCTGGCGCTCCCGCACGGACAGTCTGGCGAGCGGCTCGGTACGGCCGAGCAGCTTGGTGACCACCTCCGGGTCCATGACGGTGCCGCCGCCGGCGACCGTACGGATCACGTCGAGGAACTGGTCGTCGCTGAACACCCGGTGCTTGAGCAGGTAGCCGACCCCGCCCGCCTGGTCGGCGAGCAACTCCTCGGCGTAGATCCGCTCCACGTACTGGGAGAGCAGCAGGATCGGCAGGCCCGGGAGCCGCTGCCGGGCGGCCAGAGCCGCGCGGAGCCCGTCGTCGGTGTGGGTGGGCGGCAGCCTGATGTCCACGATCGCCAGGTCCGGCCGATGTTCGAGCAGCGCGGCGAGCAGGCCGGGGGCGCTGTCGGTGGCCGCCGCGATCTCGAACCCGCGCGACTTGAGGAGCCGGACCAGCCCCTCGCGGAGCAGGAAGAGATCCTCCGCGACGACTACCCGCACGGCACCTCCACGGTCACGACGGTCGGCCCGCCGGGCGGGCTGCTGACCGTCAGGATGCCATCGAAGGCCGCCAACCGTCGCCCCACCCCCGTCAGTCCGCTGCCCCGGGCGGGATCGGCGCCGCCCACGCCGTCGTCGGTCAGCTCGATCCGCAGCAGTCCGCCGGTCCGGCCGGCCCGGATCAGCAGGCTGTCGGCCGAGGCGTGCCGGACGGCGTTGGTGGCCAGCTCGGCGACCGCGAAGTAGCAGGCCGATTCGAGCGGCAGGTCGAGCCGTTCGGGCAGCTCGATCTCGGTCGTGCAGGGCAGCGGCAGGTCCAGCGCCAGCGCCCGGAGGGCCTCGCCGAGCCCCCGGTCGGCCAGCATCGGCGGATAGATCCCCCGGACCAGCCCGCGCAGCTCCGCCAGCGCCGCCGTGGCGGAGACCCGGGCCTCCACCAGCAGCGCGGTGGCCTCCTGAGGGTTGCTCAGCACCAGTCCCTCCGCGGCCCGCAGGCCCATCCCGATGGCGACCAGCCGGCCCTGCGCACCGTCGTGCAGGTCCCGCTCGATCCGGCGCAGCTCGGCGGCCGCCGAGCCGACCGCGTCGGCCCGGGTCTCGGTCAGCTCCCGTACCCGGCGGGCCAGCGCCGGATCGGGTGCGCGTCCGAGCAGCCGCCGGGCGTCCGGCAGGACGGTGCGCGGCAGCAGCCAGAGGCCGAAGGCCAGCAGCAGCGCGCCCTGGATGCCGCCGAGCACCGCCATGTGGTTGCCCAGCTCCAGCGGTATCGGCGGCGTCGGGCCGGACGGTGTACCGAAGGTCTCCAGCTCCACCAGGGAACGCCCGAAGCCACCCTGGACCACGTCGTACGCCCCGACCGCCACCAGCCCCAGCGCCGCCAGGTCCGCCGCCGCCCGTGGCCACCGGACCAGCGCGACCAGCAGGGCGGGCAGCAGCGCCAGCCCGATCAGGTAGCCCAGCACGGCCACCCCGACCCCGGTGCCCGGGGACGCGGGTGCCCAGGGGTCCGGGCCGAGCAGGTCGGCGGCCATCACCACGACGGCGGGCAGCAGCAGAGCCCAGCGTCCGGCTCCGGTCGGCCCGGCCACGGTCGGCCGGAGCAGGGCGAAGGCGGCGCCCGCCGCGAGCACCAGGACGCCTGCGGCACCCGGCAGCAGAGCCAGGCCCGGGGCGGTCGGACCCTTCCCGAACGAGCCGAGCCAGAGCAGCAGCTCACCGGTCAGCACGGCGACCGCGGGCAGCAGTGGACCCCCGGCGACCGGCCCGGTCGGGAGCAGCGCGGTGGCCAGCAACCCGGACAGCAGCAGCGCGGCCGGGAGCGGGCCTGCGGGCTGCAGGTCCGGCACGGTCATCAGGATCGAGGAGCCGCCCGAGCCGGCGCCGGGCCCCGGGGTGTGCAGGTCGACCAGCAGGACCGAGACGCTGCTGTACGCCGCCGCGCCCACCAGGGCCGCCACCACCGGCCACCCGATCCGGTTCGCCAGTCGGCCCGCCGCCCGGGCCGGGCCGTCCGCCGCGCGCTCGGCCCGGACGGCGAGCACCGCGCAGACCGCCGTCAGCGCCATGATCACGCCCTGCGGCCAGGCTCCGGCGTGGATGTGAAACGGCCACATAGCGGCCCCCGTCCCCTCGTTCGGACCGCGCTCTGCGGTCCGAAGATCATGGTGCGGGGCGGGACCCGGTGGGCGCCATGGACCGGAACCCCCCTCCGGGGTGGGTGTACACCTACCTCCGAGCGGCGGGCGGTTGCTGGGCCTGGTGGGAATCAGACCAAACCGTGACCTGCGGGTGCGACCTTTTCGGTGGGGTCGCGCGTCTGAGAAGTCGAGAGCCGATCATGAGTGGACCGGCCTGTGCCGGAGTGTTGGGGGAGTGACGACGGTGAAGTCGATGCGCAGGGGCCTCGCGGTGGGGGCGCTCGGAGGCGCTCTGGTGCTGATGGCCACGGGGTGCAGTGGCGGGAACAGCCCGGCCGGGTCGGGATCGGGCCAGGCCGCCGCCGCCCTGCAGGGCGCCCCGTCGGCGTCGGCTCCGGCCAAGCCGACCGTGTCGACGGCCGTGGTCTCGATCGAGCCGGGCAACGGCGCCAAGGACGTCAAACCGGCCGGTGCGCTGAAGGTCTCGGTGGCGGGCGGCAAGCTGGCCGCCGTCCGGGTGACCGGCCAGGACGGCAAGGAGGTGCCCGGCGCGGTCACCGCCGACGGCCTCGGCTGGGCCCCGACGGCCGGTCACCTGGAGATCTCCTCGACCTACACGGTCAAGGCCACGGCCACCGACGCGGCGGGTGTGGCCACCACGGCGGAGAGCAGCTTCAGCACGCTGACCCCGGCCAAGAGCGCCGGGACCAGTACCAACATCGAGAGCGGCCAGAGCTACGGCGTCGGCATGATCGTCTCGGTCCGCTTCGACAAGGCGGTCCAGGACAAGGACGCGGTGCTCAAGGGCATCACCGTCGAAGCCTCGGACGGCACGGTGGTGAAGGGGCACTGGTTCGACGGCCGGCGGCTGGACTTCCGGCCGGAGAAGTACTGGACCCCGGGCACCAAGGTGACGGTCCACCGCCGCCTGGCGAGCGTGGAGACGGCCCCCGGTGTGTACGGCGGAGCGGACAAGGACGAGCCGTTCACCATCGGCCGGTCGCAGGTCTCCACGGTGGACCTGAGCTCGCACCGGATGACCGTGGAGCGGGACGGCCAGGTCGTCGACACCGTCCCGGTCACCGGCGGCAAGTCGGGCTTCGACACCTGGAGCGGCACGATGGTGGTCGAGGCGATGGAGGGCACCACCCGGATGACCTCGGCCGGGGTCACCTCGGCCGGCTCCGGCGACGAGTACGACCTGGTGGTCCCGCACGCGATCCGGCTCACCGACTCCGGCACCTACGTGCACGGCAACTACTGGAGCGGCTCGATCGGTTCGGCCAACGGCAGCCACGGCTGCATCGGCGTGCAGGACGTCCAGGGCGGCAGCGACGGCTCGCGGGCGGGCACGTTCTACAACTCGACGGTCGTCGGCGACGTGGTCAGGGTGGTCAACTCCAAGGGCGACGTGGTCTCCCCGGAGAACGGCCTGGGCGGCTGGAACGTCCCCTGGGGCTCCTGGTAGCCGGCCGGGGCGGCGATCCGGATGCCGTCGCCGCCCCGAAGTGATGTGCTGGGCAGAGGGACAAGCGCGCCGTCGAGGCGGCGGCGCCCCGGTGCACAAGGAGGGTCCGGCCATGGCTGTTCTCATCCACGCGGTGGTCCCGGGTATCACCGTCGAGCAGTACGACGCGCTGAACGCGCGGCTCCAGCAGACACCCGGGATCTTCGACGGGTGCCTCTCGCATGTCTGCGCACCGACCGACCAGGGTCTGGAGATCTTCGACGTCTGGGCGAGCGAGCAGCAGATGACGGCGTTCGCGGACCGGATGATGCCGATCGCGGTGGAACAGGGCTGGCCCGCCACGCCCGGCAGGCCGGAGGTGCTGCCGGTGCACAACTACTGGACCCCGAAGGTGTGACGGCGCTCCGGCGGTCCCGTCCCGGCGACGGCCGAGCGACCCTCAGGCCATCCGGTGCACGCTCTTGCCGTGGGCGGGGCCGTCCGCGAGCCGGGCGCTGTCGGTGAGCGGCTGAGGTGCCCCGGGCCGGGGCTGTGCTGACCGGCCGTCAGTGGTGGAAGCCGGCGCGGTCGGACTCGGGCGGCACGCCGTGGGTCAGGCGCTGGAGGGCGCGGCGCATGTCGGCGGCCAGCAGGGCGATCTCGTCGCGGCCGACGCCGTGCCGGATCAGGACCCGCTGGATCACGGTGTCCTGCTGGTCGGCGGGCAGCGGGTACGCGGGCACCTGCCAGCCGCGCATCCGCAGCTGGTCGGAGAGGTCGTACAGGCTGAAGCCCGCGCCGGCCGGGTCGGTGAGCTTGTAGGAGACGGCGGGCAGCGCCCCGTTCCCGTCGTACAGCAGGGTGAAGGGGCCCATCGCGGCCACCTCGCCCGCCAGGTACCGGGCGGTGTCCGCGCACGCCTGCTGGACCCGGCGGTAGCCGCCACGGCCCAGGCGCAGGAAAGTGTAGTACTGGGCGACGATCTCACCGCCGGGGCGGGAGAAGTTCAGCGCGAAGGTGGGGATGTCGCCGCCGAGGTAGTTGACCCGGAACACCAGGTCCTCGGGGAGCAGGTCGGCGGTGCGCCAGATCGCCCAGCCCACGCCCAGCGGGGCCAGCCCGTACTTGTGGCCGGAGGTGTTGATGGAGGCGACCCGGGGGAGCCGGAAGTCCCAGACCAGGTCGGGGTGGAGGAACGGGGCGATGAACCCGCCGCTGGCGGCGTCGACGTGGATCGGCACGTCCCAGCCGGTCTCGGCCTGGATCCGGTCGAGTTCGGCGGCGAACTCGGCCACCGGCTCGTAGTCGCAGGTGAAGGTGACGCCGAGGATGGCCACCACGCCGATGGTGTTCTCGTCGACGTAGTCCTTCAGCTGGTGCGCCCGCAGGCCGGTGGCGCCGGGCTCCAGCGGGACCTGGCGCAGCTCGACGTCGAAGTAGCGGGCGAACTTGTCCCAGCAGATCTGCACCGGCCCGCAGACCAGGTTGGGCCGTTCGGTGGACTTGCCCTCGTTGCGCCGCCGCTGGCGCCAGCGCCACTTCAGGGCGAGTCCGCCGAGGATCGCGGCCTCGCTGGAGCCGGTGGTGGAGCAGCCCATCGCGTTGGGGGCGTTCTCGCCGGTGGACGGCGCGTTCCACAGGTCGGCCAGGATGTTGACGCACCGTGACTCGATCTCGGCGGTCTGCGGGTACTCGTCCTTGTCGACCATGTTCTTGTCGAGGCACTCGTCCATCAGCCGGTGCACCTCGTCGTCCGACCAGGTGGTGCAGAACGTCGCCAGGTTCTGTGCCGCGTTCCCGTCCAGCAGCAACTCGTTGTGGATCAGGGCGTAGACCACGCCGGGCGGCGAGTGGTCGGCCGGCATCCGGTGCTTGGGCAGCACGTCCTCGCTGAGCGGGGAGGCGAACAGGTCGGTGGCCGAGTCCTCGGCGCCTGGGTCCTTGGCTTCGTGCAGGGCCACGGGTGTCTCCTCGGGCGGCGGGAACGGCGCGTGCGGGTACGCATGCAGATATACCGGACATTCCGGATGCACGCACCCGGCCCGCCGCGGCCTGCCCGCGCCGGGCGGTGGGCAACTGCGCCACGGCGCGGTGGGTCTGACGTCCCGTTCAGCCGCTTCGGGGGTGGTACAGCTGCCGTGCCCGGGACGGGTCGACCGGCCCGTCCGTCGGCAGCGTGAGGAAATGCTCCAGCTGCCACTGCTGGGCGCGTTCGGCCTGGCGGTTGGTGGTGGCCACCCAGGGCGGGTAGACCCGGAACGCCCGCTTGCCGCCCACCCCGGCCGTCGAGACGATGCCCTGCCGGCGGAGCGTCTCCATCGACAGGACGAACTGGCCGAGGCGGTCGCCGTCGCGGGTGCCGATCACGAACAGGTCGACCGGGTCGGAGGTGTCGAAGGGTGCGATGGGTCCGTCCGGTGACCTCTTCCACACCGTGACGAACTGGCCGGCCTTGGTCGGGGTGGTCCGGGCCGCCCGGAACCGGACCGCCCGGCCGTCGAGCGTGAACGTGTGGGCGGCGTACTCGGGGCTCTCGGCCTCGGGGACGGGCGGCGAGCAGCGGAACCCGCACGGGTCGTAGACCTGCGCCTTCGCCACGCGGAGATCACCGGGCAGCGCGCCGGTGTCGGGCCAGGGCAGCGGTTCGAGCGGGTTCTCGCGGGTGGTGGGCATCAGCCCACTCTGTCATTCCGTGGGGCGACCGGAGCGCCGAGGGCCTACTTCGGTTTCGCCGCGCGGAGGGAGTGGCTCAGCGGGACCCGGGGCCGGTCGGACGGGAAGCGGTAGCCCGCGTCCCGCTGGTCGAGGGCGGGGAAGAGGGGAACAGCGAGAAGTCGTGTTCGTGCAGGAATTTCAGGTGAAGCCCGGTGGCGGTGAGGGCGCTGACGACGTCTCCGATACCGTGCTGCCACTCGACCGTCAGGTTCGCGGTGGTGGCCGCGTCCTGGTCGGCGTACGTGCAGGGCTCGTCCCCGACGGTCGGTTCGCGCCGGAAGTAGTCGGCCTCGACCACAGCCGCTTCGCCCAGCGGGCCGGGTCGTCGTCGTACGTCGCCTTGGCCGCCATGCCGGGATCGCGGTGCTGCCGATGTGGTCGACGTGCAGCGCCAACGGTACGAGCGCGGCGCGCAGTGCGGTGGCGATGGCGAATCCGTGGGCCTGCCAGGCGGGGTGGGGCCGCCACCAGGGGCCGAGTGGGCGTCGTGTCGTTGGCCGTCCGGGGAGTGCGGGAGCGAGTGTTCCGGGCTCGCCGGAACGTCCTCGCGATACCGTTCCCGCTGGTGGACGAGGGCTGGGGGCGCGTGAGCAGGAGGCGGTACGTGGCGAGAGAGGTGCCGGGTGGGGCGACCGCTACGAGCGCTGCCCCGATGATCTCCTGGTCGAACTGAACGGTGCCGCCGCTCCCGAGCGGATCACTGCCCTGCTCAAGCGGTACCGGGCGATGAAGCGTTGAATCCTGGCCGCCACCTCCCCGATGCGGCCCGGCCCCACACCCCGCCCCGAGCTGCTGCGGAGCAGCACTACGCTGACAGGCCGAAGGCGATCATGGACGAGGGCGGGGTCGGCAATGCAGCAGCGCATCGCGGTGGTGTCAGGTGGCGGGACGGGAATCGGGAGGGCGATCGCACGAGAGCTTGCCGCAGCCGGAAACCGGGTGGTCATTCTCGGCAGGCGCATCGACGTACTGGAACGGGCCCGGGCCGAGATCGACCGCGCCGTGGGCAGCCCCTGTGTGGTGCCGATCGCGGCTGATCTGACCGTCCCGGCCCAGGTGAACGACGCCGCACAGGCGATCGCGGACATCGGCGAGGTCGACGTCCTGGTCAACAACGCGGGAGCGGTGATCACCCAGCCCACCGACGGGAGCCTCGACGCGCTGGCCGACGCCTGGCGGCGGGACCTGGACACCAACCTGCTGACCGCTGTACTGCTCACCACCGCGCTGCTCGACCACCTGCGCCGCCCGGGCGGACGGCTGGTCGTGATCAGCTCGGCCGCCGCCCAGCGCGGCGGTGCCGGCCCGCACTCGGCCGGCTCGTACGCAGCTGCCAAGGCCGCGCTGCACGGTTGGGCGTTCGGATTGGCCCGACAGCTGGGGCCGGAGGGCATCACGGTCAATGTGCTGGCACCCGGCTACGTGTCGGACACCGAGATCTTCGGTGCGGACTGGACCCCGGAGTTCCACGCCGGCAAGATCGCCGACACCCTGGTCGGCCGGGCCGGCACTCCCGAGGACGTCGCCACCGCCGTCGGTTACCTGACCTCCCCCGGGGCCGGCTACCTCACCGGGCAGGTGATCGGCCTCAACGGCGGCGCGGTGCTGGGCCGGTAGCAGAGGTGCGGCTGCTGGTGCGGGCGGCGGTCGTGGCCGCTGCCGCCAAACTCCTCCGCACCAGGAAGCAGCCTGGGCGCACCACTGTCGACGTGTCGACACATGCCGTCGGCGTGGGGCCGGTGTGATCATTTCGTGCTCCGGCCGCCGGGGTGCGTGGCATGCTGTGGCCGCTGTTGATCGAATACGGGGGGTCAAGCGGTGTTGTTCGTCGTCGGGTTGGTGTTCACGGTGGTGCCGGGGGGCCTGTGGGCCATGACGGTGCGGACCCATCGGGTGGGCTGGGCGGTCGGTGCGGTGCTGGCAGCATGTGCGGTGGGGAAGTTCCTGGTGCAGAACGACCTGGTGGCCGTCGAACGGGGACGGGACGATCTGGTCGGGCTGGCCCTGCTGATACCGGTCCCGGTCATCGTCGCTGGGTGGTCGCTGGAGCGCTGGACGGCGGGGCCGCGGAAGGTGGCGCCGCTCCAGGACCGTTCGCAGGCGGCCATCGCGGGTCTGATCGGCTACACGCTGGTGGCCGCTGTGGTGACCGGGTTGGTCTACCACGACGGAGGCAAGGACAACCTGCCGTCGTCCGCCCTGGTGCTGCCGCTGCCGGTCGGACTGGTCTCGCAGGAGCGGGGCCCCGCCTGCGACGCGGACGCCGACCGGTGCGGGGTCGGGTTCAGGGTCACGAGCAGTACGGGGCTGACGGTGCAGCAGATCGAGCAGCGGGTGCGCGAGCACCTGGAGCGGAGCCACGGCTGGCACCTCGACAGCAGCGGCCGGGACTGCCGCCCGAGCGGGTGGGTCCTGGACCGGTCGCAGACCTGCGTCCGGGTCACGGTGGTGCCGGGGAGCCGGCAGGTCGCCGTCGACCTGCTGAACGACAGCACGGGCGGGAATCCCACCGGGCCGTGAAGGGGCCGAGCCCGCGTCAGCCGACGTACCCGGCCCGCCGGGTGCGGTCTTCCGGCGGCCGGGGATCAGGGTCATGCTGGTCGTGGGAGGCCGTGACATGACCTGGATGGGACCGAGCACCGCCGACGAGGTGACGGTGCCCGACATCGTCGGGCTGATCGTGACCGACGCGCGCACGGTCGCGTGGAAGGCCGGCCTGGTGATCACCACGGACGATCCGGACGGGCCGCCGCTCGGGGCGCTGACCTGGCCGGGGGTCTGGGTGGTCACCGGGCAGAATCCGGCCCCCGGTGCCCGGATGCGCCGCCGGGGCTCGCTGGCGGTCCGGTTCGAACGGGCGCCCGGCAACCAGGCCGGTGGCTCGGAGCAGTAGCCCGGCGCCGACTCCCGGAGGGGGAGTCAGCCGTCGATCCCGGCGAGGAAGTCGAGCACCCGCTCGGTCAACAGGGCGGTCGCCGCCCGGTCGTACGACGGCAGCGAGGCGTCCGTGAACAGGTGCTCGTGGCCGGGGTAGCGGAACAGCTCGGCCTCGGGCGCGGACTCGACCAGGGCGCGGGCCGCCTCGAGGTCACCGTCGTCGACGAAGAACGGGTCGGCGTCCATCCCGTGCACCTGGACGGGCACGCCCGTCGGCCAGCGCTCCCCGAACTCCGAGACCGGGAAGCAGGCGTGGAGCAGCAGCGCGCCCCTGGCCCCGGCCCGGGTCTGGGCCAGCAGCTGGGCCGGCATGACGCCGAGTGAGAAGCCCACGTAGACCAGCTCGTTGCTTAGCTCCTTGACGGCCGCGACACTGCGCTCCAGGAGCGTGTCGAACCCGGTCAGGCGCGCGTAGGCGATGCCCTCCTCCAGGGTGGCGAAGGTGTGCCCCTCGTAGAGGTCGGGCAGGTAAACGGTGTGGCCCGCCCGGCGCAGCTCGGCGGCGAACGACGCCACGCCCTCGGTCAGCCCGTGCGAGTGGTGGTAGAGGACGATCTCGGCCATGGCGTGGACCCCTAAAAGTCTAATGATCCGAAAATGTGGAACGTTCGGTGATGTTAAACTAGTCCAACCATGTCGAGCAATGATCCAACCCCGGACTACTACCTCGATGACACGATCGAGCTCACCACGGCGGCGCAGGTACGGGCGATCGGTGATCCGCTGCGCACCACGCTGCTCGGACTGCTGCACGAGCGCGCCGCGACGGTGACGGAGCTGGCCGACGCGGTCGGGCGCCCGAAGAGCACCGTCGCCCACCACGTCGGCGTGCTGGTCCGGGCGGGCCTGCTGCGGGTCGTGCGGACCAGGCGGGTCCGGGCGATGGAGGAGCGCTACTACGGCCGTACCGCGCGGATGTTCTTCGTCGGCCTCGGCCGGCAGGTGGACGGGGTCGCGCTGCCGCTGGACTTCAACGACTTCGAGGTCGCGGCCAAGGAGTCCGCCCCGGCGTACGAGAGCGGCCGGCTGCGCGGCTTCCTGCGGCACGCCCGGATTCCCGAGGAGCGGGCGGCGGAGTTCTGGGCCCGGATCGACCAGGTGGTCCAGGAGTTCGACCGGCTGCCGCGCTCCGGCGACGAGGTCTACGGGTTCGCGGTGGGCCTGTACCCGATGCCCGGCCACCCGACCCTGCCGGAGCGCGAGGGCTGAGCGGCGCCGCGGTCGGGGTCGACCACGGCATCGTGGCCCCACCCGCTGGAGGAAGGCCGCCTCCCTCGCCGACGCCCGTGAACGCCATCCCTGGCCGGCCTGCTCACCGACACCGCCGACAACGACCCGCACATGCAGCGGGTCAACGGCGCGCTCGGCTGCCGGCCGACGAGGGTGACCTGACCGGCTGACGGCCGGTCAGGCGGCGTACACCCGGAACTCGGAGACCTGCCCGGCCGGCCAGCCGGTGTTGCCGGTGAAGACCAGCCGGACGTACCGGCTGCTCGCGGTGGCCGGCAGGGTCAGGGTGGCGGTGTTCCCGGTGGCCGGGTCGAAGGCACAGGCCGTGGCGCCCAGCAGCTGACCGAAGGTGCCGCCGTCGGGGCTGCCCTGGACGGCCACGGTCTGCGTCCTGGTGGCCCAGGCGGTGGCGGGCGGCAGGGTGAGGACGATCCGGCGGATGCCGGTGGCGGCGCCCAGGTCCACCTGAAGCCACTGCGGGAAGGCGTTGTTGGCGCTCTCCCAGTAGCTGTTCGGATCGCCGTCCACGGCGTTGCCCGAGCCGTACACCTGGGTGTGGCTGCTCTCCGAGGTCGGCCGGTGGAGCGCGAGGTTGACGGTGGGTGAGCTGCCGGCGGTCGTGGTGGCGGCGACCTGGCCGGAGGGCTGGGAGACGCCTCCGGCCGCGTCCAGCGCCTGCACGTCGAAGGTGTACGAGGTCGAGGCGGTCAGCCCGGTCACGGTGAACGCGGTGGTGTTGCCGGACGTGGTGCCGACCGGGGTGGCGGTGCCGCCGGTGATCCGGCGGACCCGGTAGCCCGTCACGCCCACGTTGTCGGTGGACGCCGTCCAGGCCAGCGCCGCCGTGGTGTCGGTGAGGGCCGTGACGCGCAGGCCGCCGGGGGCGGTCGGCGGCACGGTGTCGCCACCGCCGCCGACCACCGGCTGGGTGGGCCGGACGGCGGTGAGGGCGAGCTGACCCTTCAGCATCCGGCCGCCGTCGCCGGTCAGTCGGAGGTAGTAGTCGGAGGAACAGGCGGTGCCGTCCTCGTCGAGCGCGAGGAAACCCGACCCGGCCGGCACCCACGCCTGGGACTCGGCGGTCTTGGCGATCTGGTTGCCCTCGTTGTACTCGTCGAACATCGAGACGTAGACGCTCGGCACCCCGGCCCGGCCCATGTGGTAGAACTGCCGCCACATGAAGTCACCGTGGGCCCGCTGCCGGCCGGACACACCACCGGGCAGCACGCACGGCTGGTAGTCGATGCCGTGCGCGGCGCACTCGGCCAGGTCGGGCACGGTCGCGACGTTGTAGAAGTTGTCGGCGTCCCCGACGTTGCCGATCCGGCCGACCAGCCAGGGCGAGAGCATGTCGAAGGCGTGGTAGACCCCGCTGAACCCGGGCCGGGAGTCGCGGTCGCCCGTCCGCCACCAGGTCGGCACCCCGCCGATCACGTAACAGCCCTGCGCCTTGAACCAGTTCACCACGTCCAGGCAGGCGTCCGGGCCGAACGGCCGCTGGTTGTCGTCGAAGCCGAACCCCCAGATGCACACCACCGGCTTGCCGTTCTGCCGCGCGTAGGCGGACGAGGCGGTGTGCGTCCGCATCTTGGCGGTCCAGTCGGTCTTGATGTCCGCCTGCATGGTCGTCCAGTCGGAGACGTCGTACATCACGTAGAACTTGACGCCCTGGGACTCGGCCGCGCTGCGCACCTTGGCCGCCATCGCGTCGCGGGTCGGGCCCTCGCCGCCGGTGGGGTTGAAGCGCTGGAGGGCGGCGGTGTCGATGCCGTACTGCTTCATCCAGCGGAAGTGCACGTCCACGGTCGACTGGTCGTAGGAGGAGAACAGCGAGGCGGGCTGCCCGTTGCCGAGGTTGCCGTAGGCGGTGCGGTAGGCGGTCGGGTAGTCGCGGACGTCGGGCCAGGCCACGATCGCGTTGTTGGTGGGGGAGGGCGACTGGCCCCAGTTCTGCGCCCAGTGCCACCAGCCGTTGATCGGGGCACCGTCCCCGGCGCAGGCGAACCAGCCCTGGTAGCCCACGGTCACCTTGCCGACCACGTCACCGGGCGCGCTCGCCGCCACCGCCGGTCCGGCGAGCGCGGTCTCACCGAGGCCCACCGCTCCGGCGACCCCCGCCGCAGCTGCGGCCTGCAGAAACGCCCGTCGCGTGACACCCATCTGGATCTCCTCCGATTGGTCGTCAACTCCACTGCCGGAACGGATGGTTGCGCGGTGACGGCAGCGCGGAGCCCGATGCGGGAGAGCGTAATGAGGTGGACATGTGAGCGCAATAGAGCTGTCACAAGACGCAAAAAGCGATCAGGATGATGCAATAACAAGAGCCGAGGACCGATGCCCAGCCCGCTCCGCTGCCTGACGGGCCGTCGACCGATGGTGGCTCAGCGGTGGAAGCCGTCGGCGCAGGCGGCGTCCGGATCGTCCTTCCAGCGGCAGAGGACGAGGGAGGAGCCGTAGTGCGCGACGTCGAGGTGGGTGACGGGGCTCAGTCCGGGGGTCGACGCCTCCGGTGCGACGGTGAAGGTGAGGACCGGGCCGCCCTCGACCCGGGTGAGGGCCCAGGTGCCGGTCGCGTCGATCGGGTCGGGGGCGCGACCCCAGTCCAGGGCGGCCGGGATCCGGTCGGCGGTGAAGCGGCCGTCGGCGCCCAGCTCCAGTCGGCCCGGGCCGGTCACGTTGTGCCAAGTGCCCTGCAGGGCGGCGGCGGTGACCGCGCCCGCGCCGTGCATCTCCTGGCTCGCGCGGCCGGCCACGCCCCACTGGCAGCCGCCGACCAGCAGGAGGAGGCCCACCGCCAGGGCGCCGAGACGGTACCGGGGGCGCTGCTTCCGGGCCCGGGCGGCGCCGAATACGGCCAGCACCAGGGCCTGGGCGGGCCAGAACAGGGCGAACAGCATCCCCAGGTCGCAGAGCAGGAGCAGGACGAGCGGGTCGGCGAAGTGCGGCCGGTGCCGACGGACGACCAGGAAGGCGCCGGTGGCGCCGATGCCGAGCCCCCACAGGGCCGAGGTCAGGAGGTAGCAGTCCCAGCCGAGTTGGGCCGGGAAGTGCGGCCCGAGCACGGCTGACAGCCTGCCGCCCGCGATCATCGCCCACACCAACAGCCCGATCGCGGCGAAACCGAGCAGCAGGAAGCCGCCGCAGCCGATGGGCAGTGGCAGGCTCCCGCCCTCGGGCTCAACGGTCGGCTGCTGCTGCTCCGCTGTGCTGGTCGCTGCTGCGTCGCCCATCTCCGGCCCCATTTCGAACGCGTTCAAATCCATGCCGGGGCTCACTGTAGGGCCTGGCTCCCGGCCTCCTCAAGCGGGGGCCCTCCGGCGTGGGGGCCGGCCGAGGATACGGGGTCCGCGATGGGGCCCCGGTCGGGGTGCGTGGCTCACACCTGTGGCGGGCATGCTGTGCGGTCCGGTTAACTCCCGACGCCCTCCCACCGTGATCACCCGTTAATGCGAGCTTTCTAGAGTGGCCGGCGTGGGAGCCACCCACCGCCCGCCGCACCACGCCCCACGGGTGTCCGGCGGGGACCTGATCCCTGGGGAGGGAGCCACGGTGCCGATGCCAGGCCAGGAGACCGACCGCGTGCGCACGGTCTGTTCGTACTGCGGCGTCGGCTGCGGCATCGTGCTGGACCTCGGCCGGGACGCCGTCACCGGTCGGCGGACCGTCCGGAAGACCTCGGGCGACCGCGGGCACCCGGCCAACTTCGGCCGGCTCTGCACCAAGGGGTCGACCAGCGCCGACATGATGGCCGCCGAGGGCCGGGCCACCCGGGCACTGATCCGCGCCGGGCGCGGCGCCGAGCCGGCCGAGCTGGACGTGGACGCGGCGATCACGGCGGTGGCCGGGCGGTTGCGCGCGATCCTGGACGAGCACGGCCCCGACGCGCTGTCCTTCTACGTCTCCGGACAGATGTCGCTGGAGGCGCAGTACCTGGCCAACAAGCTGGCCAAGGGCTTCGTCCGGACCAACCAGATCGAGTCCAACTCCCGCCTGTGCATGGCCTCGGCCGGGACCGGCTACAAGCTGTCGCTCGGCGCGGACGGCCCGCCCGGCTCGTACCAGGACTTCGACCACGCGGACGCCTTCCTGGTGATCGGCGCGAACATGGCGGACTGCCACCCCATCCTGTTCCTGCGGATGATGGACCGGATCAGATCGGCCGGGGCGAAACTGATCGTGGTGGACCCCCGGCGGAACGCCACCGCCGCCAAGGCCGACCTGTTCCTGCAGATCAGGCCGGGGACGGACCTGGCACTGCTGAACGGCCTGCTGCACCTGCTGGTGGCGAACGGGCACACCGACGAGGCATTCATCGCGGAGTTCACCGAGGGCTGGGGCGAGATGCCCGCCTTCCTGGCGGACTACCCACCGGAGACGGTCGCCGCGATCACCGGGGTACCCGAGACCGACATCCGGCTGGCGGCGCGGTGGATCGGCGAGGCGGGGGAGTGGACGAGCTGCTGGACGATGGGGCTCAACCAGTCCACGCACGGCACCTGGAACACCAACGCCCTGGTCAACCTGCACCTGGCCACCGGCGCGATCTGCCGCCCCGGCTCCGGCCCGTTCTCGCTCACCGGCCAGCCCAACGCGATGGGCGGACGCGAGATGGGCTACCTGGGCCCGGGCCTGCCCGGGCAGCGTTCGGTACTGGTGGACGAGGAGCGGGCCTTCGTCGAGGAGCTCTGGGGTGTCGAGGCGGGCACCCTGCGGACCGAGGTCGGCCGGGGCACCGTGGAGCTGTTCGAGCAGCTGGCGGCCGGCACAGTCAAGGCCTGCTGGATCATCTGCACCAACCCGGTGGCCTCGGTGGCCAACCGCAGGACGGTCATCGCCGGGCTGGAGGCGGCCGAACTGGTCATCACCCAGGACGTGTTCGCCGAGACCGAGACCAACGCGTACGCCGACGTGGTGCTGCCCGCCACGCTCTGGGCCGAGTCCGACGGCGTGATGATCAACTCGGAGCGGAACCTGACCCTGGTCCCGGGCGTGGTCGACCCGCCCGGACAGGCGCTGCCCGACTGGCAGTTGATCGCCCGGGTGGCCTGCGAGATGGGCTTCGCCGACGGTTTCGGTTACGCGAGTGCCGAGGAGGTCTTCGAGGAGATCAAGCGGTTCCGGAACCCGAAGACCGGCTGGGACCTGAGCGGCGTCAGCTACGGGCGCCTGCGCGAGACCCCGGTGCAGTGGCCCGCCGTCCCCGGTGGCCCGGACCGCAACCCGATCCGCTACCTCAACGACGGCGTCAGCCAGACCCTGCTGGAGCGCGCCGACGGGAGCCGCCCCCGGCTGGCCTTCCCCACCGCCACCGGCCGGGCCCGGTTCTTCGGCCGCCCGCACCTGACGCCGGCCGAACTGCCCGACGAGGACTACCCGTTCGTCCTCAACACCGGCCGCCTGCAGCACCAGTGGCACACCCTCAGCAAGACCGGCAAGGTGGCCAAGCTCAACAAGCTCGACCCGGGCCCCTTCGTCGAGCTGCACCCCGAGGACGCCGCCGCCATGGACGCCCGGGACGGCGACCGGATCGAGGTCGCCTCCCGCCGGGGCCGCGCCGTGCTGCCCGCCGTCGTGACCGACCGGGTCCGGCCCGGCAACTGCTTCGCGCCCTTCCACTGGAACGACCTGTTCGGGGAGTACTTGAGCATCAACGCGGTCACCAGCGACGCCGTCGACCCGATCTCCTACCAGCCCGAGCTGAAGGCCTGCGCGGTGGCCCTGCGGGTGGTGGCCGGGCCGGCGGCGGTGGCCGTGGCCCGGCCCGCACAGGCGGGCGTCCCGGCGCTGGCCGCGCTGTTCGGCATCGCCGAGCTCGCGCCGCCGACGCTCAGCGAACCGGAGCGCCGGTACCTGTCGGGGTACCTCGCGGGGGTCGCGCTGGCGGCGCCCGGCGGCGTGCCGGTGCTGCCCGCCGACGCGCCGTTCAGCCCGGAGACGGCGCTGTGGGTCAACGGCCTGCTGGGCGGTACGTTCTCCCGGAGCGCCGCCACCGGGCCGGCCGGTGATGTCCGCGAGCCTTCCCAGGCACGGGAGTTGATCGTGCTCTGGGCCTCGCAGACCGGCAACGCCGAGGACTTCGCCGCGACCGTCGCGGCCCGGCTGGCCGGGACCGGCCGGACGCCGTCGGTCCGCAGCATGGCCGACTGCCCGGCCGGCAGCCTGCCCGCCGACGCCGACCTGCTGGTCATCTCCAGTACCTTCGGCGACGGCGACGCCCCCGACAACGGCGCCGACTTCTGGCACGCCCTCAACTCCTCGGACGCCGCCCGGCTGGAGGGCGTCCGGTACTCGGTGCTGGCCTTCGGCGACTCCGGCTACCAGGACTTCTGCGGCCACGGCCGCCGCCTCGACGAACGCCTCGCGGAGCTCGGGGCGACCCGGCTGCTGCCGCGCACCGAGTGCGACGCCGACTACGACGAGGCTGCCGCGCGGTGGCTGGAGCAGGTCACCGAGGCGCTGACCGCCGCCCCGGCCGTGGTGGTCCCGACGGACGGGCGACCGGCGCCGAAGGGGTACTCGAAGGCGTCCCCGTTCGCGACGCTGCTGATCGGCAACCGGCTGCTCAGCCTGCCCGGTTCGCAGAAGGAGGTGCGGCAGTTCGCCTTCGACACCCGGGGCGGGGAACTCGCCTACGAGGCGGGGGACGCCCTCGGGGTGTGGCCGGCCAACGGCGCCGGGCTGGTCGCCGAGTGGCTCGCGCTGACCGGGCTCGACCCGGAGGAGAGCGTCACGCTGCCCGACGGCGTCGCCCTCCCGCTCGGCGAGGCGCTGCGGACCCGGCTCGACATCGCCCGGATCACCCCGGACCTGCTCCGGTTCGTCGCGGAGCGGACGGGTGACCGGGGCCTCAAGCGGCTGCTGCGACCGGACAACAAGGGGGAGTTGGCGAAGTGGAGCTGGGGCCGGCAGGCGGCCGACCTGATCGGTGCCTTCCCGGTCCGGGCCGCCGCAGGGGAGTGGGCCGGGATCCTGAAGCGGCTCCAGCCACGGCTGTACTCGATCTCCTCCAGCCCGCTGGCGCACCCCGGCGAGATCCGCCTCACCGCCTCCGTGGTCCGCTACACCAACGACCTCGGCCGCGAGCGCAAGGGCGTCTGCTCCACCTACCTGGCGGACTGTGCGGACGACGGCCCGGTCCAGGTCTTCGTCCAGCGCGCGCCGCACTTCCGTCCGCCCGCCGACGCCGCCACCCCGATGGTCATGGTGGGCCCGGGCACCGGCGTGGCGCCGTTCCTCGGCTTCCTGGAGGACCGGCAGGCCCGGGGCCACACCGGCCCGAACTGGCTGTTCTTCGGCGAGCAGCGCGAGGCCACCGACTTCTACTACCGGGAGGAGCTGGAGGCGTTCCGCGCCACCGGCCACCTCACCCGCCTCGACGTCGCCTTCTCCCGGGACCAGCGCAACAAGGTCTACGTGCAGGACCGGATGCGCGAGCACGGCCCCCGGCTGTGGCGGTGGCTCCAGGAGGGCGCCCACTTCTACGTCTGCGGCGACGCGGGCCGGATGGCCAAGGACGTGGACCTGGCCCTGCGCGAGATCGTCGCGACCCACGGCGGGATGGACGAGGAGGCGGCCGGGGCGTACGTCCGGCTGCTGACCAACGATCAGCGCTACCTGCGGGACGTCTACTGAGCGAGGTCGGCCGGGGAGAGGCCCGGTGGAGGAAGCCGCTCCGCCGCGCTGGGGGTGCGTGACCGCTGGTGTCCGCCGCTGGCCAGCATCCGGACCTCGCCCCGGTCGCTGATCTCGGCCCGGATGATCCGGGAGCGGTCGGCGTACACCGGATGCCCGCCCGGGCCCAGCCGGCCGGTCGACTCGACCACCACGACGTCCTGGACATCCGGCGAGCCCGGGTCACCCGGGAAGGCCAGCGCGAAGCGATCGGCGACCGGCCGGACCCTCTTCTCCTTCGGCCGACCGGTCAACGGCCCCGCCGTGCCCAGCCCGGCGCGCAGACCGCGATCAGCACGGCGGCGACGCCGATCTGGAGGAAGTGGCGGATCCAGTCGATGCCACCGGTGTCGCGGACACCCAGGGCGCTCGCGAGCGCGTTGCCCGCCAGACCGCCGCCGATGCCGAGGAGCACCGTCAGCCAGAGCGGGATCGGCTGACGGCCCGGCAGGACCAGCTTGGCGAGCAGGCCGATGACCAGGCCAGCGACTATCGCCCACAGAAAGGACATGGCGTACTCCTTTGTTGGTGCGCGCCGCCCCGGCCGGCCGGCCGGGGCGTGATGCCCACCCGTCTGCCCGGGATCCGGCGGTCGAACCAGTCGGCCCGGCGTGGTCCCGTCCGGTGGGGGCGGGCAGTTATTTTTCGCATACGGTCGGACTGGCATACTGAATGATCGTCAGTTCACGAGCGACATGTTCCGGGGGCGGGTTCGATGACGGGGACCAGGGGTGGCGGGCGGAGCCGTCGTACGGCGGCGGCGGTGGCCGTCGTGTTCGCGGCGGTCGCGGGTGGCTGCGCCGCGCCGGGGCAGGACGCCGGCCGGGCTGCGACCCCGACGGCGACGCCCAAGGCCGAGAGCCCGCAGCCACCGCCACCGCCCGCCGTACCCACGCCGAGCCCGAAGCCCTCCTGGGACGGCCAGGTCAAGGTGATCGGTGACGGTTCGACCTCCGACACCGGCCCGCAGCCGGGCCAGCCGCCGGTGGAGAAGCTGGCGCCCGGTCAGAAGCCGCCGCAGTTCGTGGTGTTCTCCTGGGACGGCGCGCTGGAGAACGACGACCACCTGTTCTCCCACTTCCGCCAGGTGGCCCGGGAGAACAACGCGCAGATGACCTTCTTCCTGTCCGGCATCTACCTGGTGCCCAACGCCAAGCGCTCGCTCTACCGCCCACCGCAGCACTCGCAGGGCGACTCCGCCATCTCGTTCCCCACGGACGCGCACCTCAAGGAGACCCTGCACGAGGTCGGCGAGGCGTGGCGGGAGGGCAACGAGATCGGCACCCACTTCAACGGGCACTTCTGCGAGGCCAAGGGCGGCGGTGACTGGAGCGTCGACGAGTGGCGCTCCGAGATCGAGCAGGCGTACGCCTTCGTGTCCGGCTGGAAGACCAACACCGGCTTCAAGGACCTGCCGCCGCTGCCCTTCGACGTCCGCAAGGACCTGGCCGGCGGACGCGCCCCCTGCCTGGAGGGGCAGAAGAACCTGCTCGCCGCCGCCAAGTCCTACGGCTGGCGCTACGACGCGAGTTCGCCCGGCGAGTTCCAGGTCTGGCCGACCAGGAAGGACGGTATCTGGAACTTCCCGCTGCAGCTGCTGCCCTATCCGGGGCGCCCGGTCCAGGTGCTCTCGATGGACTTCAACTTCCTGGCCAACCAGTCCGGCGAGAGCACCCAGGGTGACCCGCGCAAGTACCCCGAGTGGCGGAAGGAGACCCGTGACGGCTACCTCAACGGCTTCGAGCGGGTCTACAACGGCAGCCGGGCCCCGCTGTTCGTCGGGAACCACTTCGAGACCTGGAACGGCGGCATCTACATGCAGGCCGTCGAGGACGTGGTGAAGTCCGTGTGCCGCCGCGACGGCGTGCGCTGCGTCTCCTTCCGCCAACTGGCGGACTGGCTGGACGCCCAGGACCCGAAGGTGCTCGCGCAGCTGCGCCAGCTGGATCCGGCGCAGGCGCCGGACTGGGCGACCTTCCTCAAGTAGGCGGGCGGGCACGCCGTCCGGAAGGCGCTTTCACGGCGAGGCCGCGTTCGTCCGCCAGATGTCGGCCGGGTAGGACCAGTCCGGCGTGGCCGGCTCCGCCCCCGCCAGGCCCTCCAGCGAGGAGAGCTCCATGGTCTTCGGGTCCATCCGGAAGACCACGACGGCCGTGGACACCCCGCCCGAGTAGCCGACGAACCAGCCGGCCGTGCGCTCCGGAGTGGTGCCGGTCTTCGCCGCCGCCTGCGGCCCGGCCGCCCGGGCCGCACCGGCGGTGCCGCCGGTGACCGCACCCTCCAGCGCCTCGTCGACCTGACGGGCCACGTCGGGGCGCAGCGCCTGGGCGGCGGCGGGCAGCCGCAGCTTCACCGGCACTCCGCCACGGGTGACCCGGGTCACCGAGTACGGGTCCGTCCGGCGGCCGTCGTCGGAGAAGGTGGTGTAGGCGGCGGCCATCCGGATCGCGCTCGGCTTGGAGTTGCCCAGCGCGAAGGCCGGCACGGCCTCGCCGAGGCTGGCGGGCAGCAGGCCGAGATCGAGGGCGGTGCGACGCACCACGTCCAGGCCGACGTCCATGCCGAGCTGGGTCAGCGGGCCGTTGACGGACTGCTCGACGGCCGTGCGCAGGGCGATCCTCCCGTACGAGCGCCGGCCGTCGTTGGTGGCCGTCACGATCCGGCCGTTCCGCCCCCAGTACGGCCCTTCGGGTGTCATCACGTTGATGCCGTCGTTCCCGTCGTAGGGCGTGGTCGGCGAGACAGGCTCCCGGCTGCTGCCCCGCCGGAGCTGCACGCCGTGGTCGAGGCCGGCGGCGTAGACGAACGGGGTGAAGGCCGAACCGGCCGGCACGTTCGAGGTGTTGGCGTTGTCGAAGCCCTGTTTGAGGTAGTCGGGGCCACCGTAGAGGGCGAGGATCCGTCCGTCGGAGGCGACACTGGCGGCGCCCACCCGGGCGTTCCTGTCGGCGGGCCGGTGCTCGGCGTCCAGCCGCCGGCCCTCCTGCTCGACGGCCCGGCCGAGCGCGGCCGTCCTCGGCTTCTCGAAGGTGGTGTGGATCTGGTAGCCGCCCAGGTCCAGCTGAGCTGCCGTCAGGTCGCTGCCGCCCTCGACGTACGACCGGGCCAGCTCCACCAGGTAGCCGGTCTGGCCGCTCAGGCCGGTCAGCCGCGGCGGGCTCTGCGGCTCGGGAAACTCGGTGTACCGCCCGCGCTCCTCGGCGGACAGGTGGCCGGTCTCCACCATCCGGTCGAGCGTCCAGGACCAGCGCTCGACGGCCCGCCGGTGGTTCTCGGGACCGACCGCCGGGTCGTAGAGGCCGGCGCCCTTCAGCACGGAGGTCAGGAACGCGCCCTCGCTGGCGTTCAACTCGGCGGCGTGCTTGCCGTAGTAGGAGCGCGCGGCGCTCTCGATCCCGTAACTGCCCCGGCCGAACCAGCTGGTGTTCAGGTAGCCGGCCAGGATCTCGTCCTTGCCCACCCGCCGGTCCAGCTTCACGGCGATGAAGATCTCGTCGAGCTTGCGGGCGAAGGTCCGGTCCTGCCGCAGGTAGATGTTCTTGACGTACTGCTGGGTGATGGTGGAGCCGCCCTGGGTGTCCCCGCCGGTGACCAGCTGGACCACGGCCCGGCCGATGCCCTTCGGCGAGATGCCAGGGTCCGAGTAGAAGGAGGCGTTCTCGGCGGACAGCACCGCCCAGCGGACCGATTCGGGCACCTGCTCCAGCGGGATCTCCTGACGGTTCACCGGCCCGGTGCGGGCCAACTCGGTGCCGTCGGCCCAGAAGTAGACGTTGTTCTGCTGGGTGGCGAAGGCGTTCAGGTCGCGCGGGATCACCGTGTGCGCGTACGTCCACGCGGCGGTGGCGGTCAGGGCGGCGGTGCCGAGCAGCGAGGCGGTGAGCAGCTGGCGCCAGGACGGGAGCCAGCGGCGCAGGCCGTGGTGGCCCCGGCGCGGGTAGTCCAGGCGTGGCCGGCCTCGGCGTGCGCGGTCCGTGGGTGGCGGGTCCTGGCGCGGCGGGTCTTGGGGTGGGGGGCCTTGGGGTGGGGGGTCCACGCGCCGTCGGTCCTGGCGTCCGGTCCAGCGACGGATCCGTCCGGCTTCGGCTGCCGTCCTCGGTCCGCGCGATCGGATCCGCACAGTCTGCCCCCGCTTCGTCATCGATCGACCCGGTGTTCCCAGTGGGAAGACGTGTGCGGAAGTGTGATGCGTTGGTGATTCCGGGCGTGATCGCGATCACAGTGCCGGCGTCCTGCCCCGGCAGTTCCGCCGACGTGCTGTCCTTCGGGTGACGGCGGGGCGTGGCGGCGCTCGAAGGGAGGCGGGCTGACACATAGTCGGATCACCTGACCATGAGACGAGGCGATGATGCACCCTCCCCGCCGAGCGGTACTGCTGCCGATCGCCGCCCTGCTGGTGGCCGGGGCCGGCTGCTCCGCACCCGCCCCGCAGCAGTCCGCCGCGCCCGAGCCGCTGCCCTCCCCGAGCAGCACGCCGAGCAGCGCACCGAGCCCCGGCCCGACCGCGCCGCCGGTGCGGCCGTTCACGCTGGTGGCCTCCGGGGACGTGCTGCCGCACTCCTCGATCATCCGGCAGGCCCAGGCGGACGCCGGCGGCACCGGGTACGACTTCGGGAAGATGCTGGCCGGGATCAAGCCGGTGGTCGCCAGTGCCGATCTGGCGATCTGTCACATGGAGACGGTCTACGGCGCGGACGGCGGTCCGTACACCGGTTACCCGACCTTCAAGTCGCCGCCCCAGGTGGCCCAGGCGCTGCGGGACACCGGGTACGACTCCTGCTCCACCGCCTCCAACCACACCCTCGACGCCGGTGCCGAGGGGATCACCCGCACCCTGGGCGCGATGGACGCGGTCGGCCTGGAGCACGTCGGCTCGGCCCGTAACGCGGCCGAGTCCGCCCGCCCCGCCCTGCTGACCGCCGGCGGCGCGGCCATCGCCCAACTCGCCTACAGCTACGACACCAACGGCATCGCGCTGCCCGAGGGGCAGCCCTGGGCGGTCAACCTGATCGACCGGGACCGGATCCTGGCCGACGCCAGGGCCGCCCGCAAGGCCGGCGCCGACATCGTGCTGGTCAGCATGCACTGGGGCACCGAGTGGCAGGACGAGCCGAACGAGCAGCAGCTCACCCTGGCCCAGGAGTTGACCGCCGCGCAGACCGACGGCCGCCGCGACGTCGACCTGGTGCTCGGTACCCACGCCCACATCCCGCAGGCGTACGAGCTGGTGAACGGCACCTGGGTGGTCTACGGCATGGGCGACCAGATCGCCGGCGACATGTACAACTACTCCGGCGACCTCGACCCGCGCGGCAACCAGAGCACGATCGCCCGGTTCACCTTCACCCCGCCCACCGGCCCGAAGCAGCCCTGGACCGTCAGCAAGGCGGAGTTCATCCCCCAGGTGATCGACCTGGGCACCCCCAACCGGGTGCTCAACCTCAACGAGGCACTGAAGCAGAACCCCGGCAACGCCGACTGGACCAAGGCCCTCGAGCACATCCGCACCACCGTGCTCAGCCGGGGCGGCGCTGCGGCCGGTCTCACCATGACCTCCTGACGGCGGGTCGCGGGGGTGCGTGTCCTGTCACCCCGACGGCTCGGTGGGGCCCAGCGACTCGATCCAGGACGCGAAGTCCGTCGACTCGACGTCGAAGTCCGCAGGATCCAGATCGCCCAGGTCCGACGAGAACACGGCCGAGCCGGGGCCCGGACCGTCGGCACGGAGGAGGAACCCCCGGCCGCCACTGTCGTCGCCGATGAGGACGAAGCCCGGTGCGTACAGCGCCACTTCGTAGGTGGTGTTGCGTTCGCCGATGCACCCGGCCGAGTAGACGGCGATGCCGGCTTCGGTGAGCAGGCCGTCCCGGGTCCGCCACAGCTCCAGCAGGGGGGGCCGGAACGTCCGGTGCGGTCTCGGTCTCGGCCTCGTTCGCGGTTCGAGCTCGCGCCGCTTCGGCCGGTGCGACCGCCGTCGGCTCGGGGACCTGCTCTGCCATGGTGCGTCGCTCCTCGGAACCGGCCTCGGCTGCCGGATCAGCCCTGGGAACGGACACTGCCGGCAGGCTCGATCCCCGGCAAGCGACCGGGTCGGCGAGCGGCTCGTGTTTTCGGCCATCGTCGGCTCGGACTCTGGCGCTTTCCTCCGTAGCCCGCACCGGATTGCCCGTGGATACTGCTGGGCATGACCAGGTCAAGAAGTACACGGATTTTCTCTCTGCTCGCAGCAAGTGCCCTGCTGCTGCTGGGTGTCCAGGCCGCTCCGGCGTCCGCGCAGGTCTTCTGCAACGAGGGCCACTCGGTCGACGGCGCCATCTGGACCGAGTACACCCAGACGCCGGGCGTGCAGCAGTCCCTCGGCTGCCCCACCACCGACGAACTCGCTCTTCCCGACGGCGTCGGCCGACGCCAGGTGTTCGAGAACGGCTCGATCTACTGGAGCCCCAACACCGGGGCCCACGCCGTCTGGGGCCTCATCGGCCAGAAGTGGGCCGAGTCCGGCTGGGAGCGGGGCAACGTCGGGTACCCGCTCAGTGACGAGCTGAAGAACCCGGACGGCAAGGGTGTCCGCCAGGAGTTCCAACAGGCGACGATCTACTGGAGCCCCAACACCGGAGCGCACCCCGTGCGCGGCCTCATCGGATGGTTCTGGGGACAGAACGGTTACGAGCGCGGCAACTTCGGCTACCCGACGACGGACGAATTCAACGGCACCCACATCGGGGGCAACCTCGACAGCAACACGGGGGTGGAGCAGGCCTTCGAGAACTTCCGGTACCTCCTGTACAGCCCCGGCCGGTCCGACGCCTTCGAGACCTGCCACACCCAGTGCATCGGCTACCGAGGGAACACCTACTCGAAGTGGGTTGAGACGACCGACGTCTACATCAACCTGGCTGACAACAGCAAGCGTTCGGTCCACGTCACCCCGACCCCCAGTGCATTCCAGAGCGCCGGGCACACCACCGCCTCCAGCGACGTGCCGGACGACTGGAAGCAGGTGTGGTCCAACACGCCACTGTTCCCGAACGCCACCCAGAGCGAGATCAACTCGACCTACGAGCAGCTCTACTGCCACGCGGAGTACTCCTTCCGCAAGCCCAGCGGCGACCACTTCGGCGGTCCGACCTGGGACCTCGAGGTCTGGCGTGACGACATCGGCATGAACTTCGCGAAGATGCTCGCCACCAAGTGCAACTGGTAGCAGACCTGCGGGTCGGCCGGGTCTTCTGGCATCCCGGGACGGCGGAAAGCGGCGAGCGGGTGTCGGCGGCCGACGGCACCGGTTGTCGACCGAAGTGCCGGCAGAGGCGGTGTAGCCTGCCGACCGTTCGATTTCAGGCCGAAGTGGGGATGCGAAGGACGTAGTGCGGGTCATGGAGTCGGCGGCTGAGCAGGGAGCCCTGGACCTTCGCCGCGAGCGGGGCTCCGTTTCGGGACGACCTCCTCGTTCGCACCGACACCGTCTCGCCGGAGGCGTGCCCGGAGGTCTGCCTTCCGTGAACGATCGGTGATCCATCGCCAGCGCCGAAGGAGCGGGTCTCGGCCGCGCCGTCGTCGGGCGGCTGATCGCGGTCGGGTCGAGGGCGACCGAATGCACCCCCAGGTCGTTGCGGCGTCTCACGTTCCGCGAGAGGCGATCCTGCCATGGTTCAACGGTGGTCCGCCATCGTCCTCGACGAGCCGGACCTGAACGTCGAGGCAGAGCTCGTGCGTACGAGGTTGCCGAACCTGACGCAGCTGTCGGCGCACACGTTCATGGCACGAAGGCGGGCCGGCTTCCCCCGGTCGAGGGGGGAAGCCGGCCCATCGACCTGATGGGTCGTTGGGCGAGTCGCTCCGTGCCGACCGCGTCCTCGCGCTATTAACCAGCCCAGCGAGTAATGGAGTTGATGCTTTCACCGTCGCCGGAGGAGTTCGCGCGCCGGGAGCACTCGGTGTCCCGCGGCGGAAGGGGCCGACCCAGGTGGTACCGGCGGCCGGGTGGCGGGGTCAGCACTTGGCGGCGGGGCGGTTGCGGGAGACCAGGTCGGTGCGGCCGAGGGTGGCGTCGAACCAGACCACCCGGGTGCCCTGGTCGGCGGCTGCCTGGGACTGGCTGCCGCGGTTGCAGGAGAGGCGCTCGGGGGTGCCGCCGGTGATCGGGAGCTGCCAGATCTTGGGCAGCGCCGCGTTGGTCCAGCCGCCGACGGGGTTGTGGTTGGAATCGTCCGTGAAGGTGAGCGCCTGGTCGGAGGCGGTGATGGTCGGCATCCTCGTGGCGTACGGCGAGGTCGCGGGCAGCACGTCGGTCACCCCGGAGCCGTCCAGGGCGCCCGAGCGGATCGAGCTCGGCTTCATCCGCTCGAAGGGTGTCTCGGTCCAGAGCAGCCGTCCCCCTGCGAGCAACGTGGCGGAGATGAAGGGGCCGTTGTCCGCCGTGGAGGTCACGTACTGGGCGGTGACCTGGCCGGCGGTGACGGAGTAGACGGTCGGCGCCTGGATCTGGGCGTCTTTGGCCGTCCAGGACTCGATCCAGCCGAGCTTGCCGTTCTTCAGGGTGAGGTCGGCCAGGCCGTGATCCTCGGGCAGTGGCAGTTCGACGGTGGGTGCGCCGTTGCGGGACAGCTGGACCCGGGTCCGGCCGGTGGCGTCGTCGGTCAGCAGGAAGGCGATGTCGGGGCCCGAGACCTGGACCGAGTGGGGACGCAGCGTCGCGGAGCTGAACAGGCTGCGGACCGGGCCCCCGGACAGCGAACGGGTCATGACCTCCAGCTTCCGTGCGTCCTGCGCGTCGGCTGCAAGCCACACGGCTGACGCGCCGTCGGTGGCCGGATCGCTGTGCCGTCGGCCGTCGTCCGGGCTGAGCCTGGTGGGCGTGTCGGCGGCGGTGGTGGAACCGGTGTACAGGGCGGGCGGCGTGGTGCCGCCCGGGGTGCTGAGGGTCATCACCCAGTGCCCGGCGGCGACGGCAGGAGCGATGGTGGGGGCGGTGATGCCGCTCTGCAGCAGTCGGCTGTCCGTGGGGATCCGGTTCTGCCAGCCGTCCCGGATGCCGTGCGCGTCGAAGGCGGCTGCCACCGAACGGAGTTGGGCGCGGGTGAGCTTCATCTCCCGGCCTGCGGCGAGCACCGCGTTGCGTCCGTCGACGAGCTTGTCCAGCGGTGTGAGGTAGCCGGAGAGGGCCCGGTAGACCAAGCGGTCGGCGGTGAGCGGGTCCAGGGTGCGCCGGATGTCCCAGAGCGCGCCGCTGAAGATGGGGGAGTTGAGGTGCACACCGCCCTGGTCGACGAAGGAGCCGGCACCGATGTAGTTGTCGACGGTGGTGCGGCGGTCGTCCATCCGGCGGTCCGCGCAGGCCTGCGGGGTACCGGTGCGGCACAGGCGCTCGCCGAGCAGCGCGGCCTGCGGGTCGTCCATGGACAGGCCGCGCGTGGTGACGTCGATCGCGTTGCCGAAGTAGTCGGCGAACGCCTCGTCCATGACGCCGGACTGACCGGAAGCGGTGAGACCTGCCGTGTACTTGATGACGGCGTGGGTCATCTCGTGCCCGGCCACGTCGAGGGCGGCGGCGTACGGGTAGCGGGTGGCGTTGCCGTTGCCGTAGACCATCTTCTGGCCGTCCCAGCCCGCGCCCGCGTACGGGGCGCCGTCGGCGGTCACGTTGACGACCGAGTTGATGGCGCCGCCCTTGCCGTCCAGCCCGTTCCGGCCCAGCCGGTCGTGGTAGAAGTCGTACACGGCCGCCGCGTTGAGATGGGCCTCGGCGGCGCCGATGCTGCTGACGGAGGCCGGGAAGTCCGGCCCCGGTGAGCTCACCGGGAGGCTCTCGGTGGGATCGGCCAGGTCACGGCCCGCCGCGTCGTAGGTGGTGATGACGCTCGGCCGGGTGAGGTCGGTGAGTTGGTAACTCCCGTCCGGGAGGCGGCCGATGTTCACCTTGACGGAGCGGCCGAGGACGTCCGGAGCGGTCCCGGTGGCGGGCACGGCACCGCTGGCGGTGCGGGCGGCACCGGCGTCGTGGCCGGTGCGGGCGTCGTAGGCGAGGGCGACGGTGCCGGTGGTGGCGTCGAGGTAGACCTCGCGGGCGAGCGGGCCGTGGTCCGGGCCGGTGCCGCGTACGGTGTAGTGCCGGACCAGCCGACCGCCGCCGCCGGGCAGGATCAGCTGACCGTGGTCCTCGGCTGTCGCGGCCTTGGGCCGGGCCGGGGCCCGCTGGTCGGAGAGGGAGCCGAGCGCCAGGGTGCGCAGTGTGGTGTCCGGGACGGTGGCGCTGGTCGGAGCGGTGAGCCCGGTGAAGTACTTGCCGCCGGCCGCCTCGACCCGCTGTCCGGTGCCGTCGCCGGTGAGGTGGACCAGGTACTGGCCGCCGAGCACGGGGATGCCGGAGTAGTGCTGCTGGAACCTGACGGTGCGTCGGCCGTCGGCGGTGGTGTCGGTGGTGAGTTCGGCCAACTGGCCGGGGACGATCCGGTACCGCTCCGGGTGGGAGGCGAGATGGGCGAGTGCGGCGGCGGCCGGGTTTCCCGGGGCGGGTTCGGCGAGGCCGGTGACCAACTGCGGTGTGGCGGTGTCCGTTCCGGCCACCAGTGCGGGAACGGGGTCGGGGCCGGGGTCGGTGCTGGGCGTGGCCAGGGCGGGTGTACTGCCCAGGGCCAGGGCCAGCACCGTGGCGACGGCCAGGCCGAGCGGTGTGGGTGTGCGGAAGCGAGGACGCACGTGGGACCTTTCAGCGAGTGCGGAGGTGTCGGTGTGGCGGGGGAAGTCCCGCGAACTTCCGGTGTCCGGACGTGTGTTGTGCGGCTGGCCGTTACGGCGATGACTGCGCCCGGGGGCGTGTCGCGGGGAGTGCGAGAAGACCGACGCGGCGAATTCCCCAGGACGGACCGTCAGATTCACCTCGCGCAGGGCGTGCACCAGGGCCGGCTGCCGGTCCGTGCATCCGGGACACTCCGCGTAGGAGCAGGCCGTCGGTCGCTGGGATTGTCACTGGTCGGCTCCTTCTCGTCGGCAGCCGCCCCGGGATACGGGCGCAGCGCAGGTGCCGTCCCGGCGGCGGTGCCACGACATGGCTCCGCCGGGACGGGCACCCCCGTCACCGTGCTGTCAGACCTGGTCAGTGGAACCACCCTGACTACATACTGAGTATGTATACCCGGTATGCAGTCGGCCGACAAGCGTCGGGTGGGGGGTTGCCGGGTGTTTGCTGCACCGGCTGCGGTCGGCGGTGGCGGCCGAGCGGGTGGTGGCGCCGTTGGCTGCTGTTGGGGCCCGGCCCTGTGACCTGCGGATGGTCCACTGACTGCTTGTCAGGTCGGCGCCTCCGTACCGGGCTGCGCGCACTCGCCCCGGCACGGGCGAGGATCGGCCGACGGCGCACCGCCCGCCACCCGCTCACAGGTACCCGCCGGGCTACCTGCCGCTACTCGCCTACAGGGCGCATGATGCGCCGTCAGGGGCGGGCCCGGGTGACGACGCGGTCCCTCCGTGCCTGTGACAGTTCGGGGTTGGCCGCCGTATCATCGGCGACCATGCGTTCCGAGTCGGCCAGCAGGTGTTCCAGGAGGTCCGCACCGATGTCGGCATGCCTGGCGACCAGCGGGAGCCTCGGGGCCAGGCAGGCCAGAGGCCGCCGGCACGGACCCACAACAGCGTGCCGGGAGCATCCCCGGGACCCACCGCCCTTCCTCCAAGACGACGCCGTGAGCCGCGCAGGTAGTGGCGTCAGGCGGTCGGAGGTTCGAGGGCCGGCTCATGCGGGGACCGCAGGCCGAGCCACTGCTCGGCGTCCCAGGCCCAGAAACGCTCCACCTCGGTGAACCCCAACTTCGCCGCGAGGCGCATCGAGCCGACGTTGGCGGTCTGCGTGGCGAGCACCACCGGCTCACCGGGGAGGACACCGTCGAACCAGTCGAGTGCCGCCGCGCACGACTCGGCGGCGTACCCGGATCCCCACGCCTGCGGCAGGAACAGGTAGCCGAGATCGGCCTTGCCCACAGCGGACGGGCGATGGTGCTCCGCTGCTCTCCTCAGCAGGATCTGGCCGATCATCACCCCGTCGAGATCGACGACGAAACTCCCCGGCCACCGCTCGGGCACCTCGGGCAGCTCACGCTCCAGGTCGTCACGCGACCGGGGGCCGCCGAGGTAGGTGTGCACCTCTGCCGACGCCAGCAGTTCGAGGAAGGTCGCACGGTCCCGGGCCTCGGGTGCACGGAGTACGAGCCGCGCGGTCCTGATCGGGGCAGGTGGCCAGACGACGGGTCCAAGGTCGGTCATACCGACCAACCAAGCAGCAAGCCCGGCAGCGATCAAGCCCCACGGACCGGTTGACCCTCCGCCAGAACTGGAAGAGCCGTACGACGAGCCAGGTGAACCCGCCGCTTCCCTCATGGCTGAGGCAGATCGTTCGGGATCGGGGCTGGACCTCACGGCACCGGGTACAGGTGGCCGTGAGGTTCCAGACGCTCATCTCGGGGGCGGCCAGGAGCCGCTCGTGTCACCGGGTGATGACCGCGTCCCGGGACGCATCCCAGGTCATGCCGGCGAAGCCTGCGAGCCTCGGTGCCCGGGTGGTCTCAGCCAGAGGTTGCGGGCTGCTCGGCCGCCGCGCTGTACAGGCCACGGCTCGGCCGCTGCGCTCGGCCGCGGCCGGTGAGACGCTCCAACTGGGTGCGGATCGCACCGACGTTCGCGGCGACGGGCTCCAGGCCGAGCTGCTCGGTCACCTCGCGGGCGCGCAGCGGCTGCGCTGCGGTGGCCAGGACGGCCAGGACGCTGTCGGCGTCGGCAACGCTGCGGCGCCGGGTCTGGGCCGGCACGTCCGCGACCGCTACCTCGACCGGGACCTCGACCGGGAGGGGCTTGTCGGCCGGAGCCTTCTTCGCCGCCGTCCTGGACGTGGTGGCCTTCGGGTTCTTGACGGCCCTGGTTCGTGCCGTGGCCTTCTTCGTCGGGGCGGTCGGCTGCGCGGCTGCCGGGTCCGTGTCGACGGTCGGCGTGGGCTCGGGTTCGGTGCTCTCCGTGGTCACCGTCTTGCGGGCGGCCGGCTTCCGCGAGGTGGCCTTCTTCGCGACGGTGGCGGCCGGGGCCGCCTTCTTCCTGGCGCTGCTCCTGCGCGTGGTGCGGGCGGCAGCCGGTGCGGGCTTGGCGTCCGCCTCGGCTGCCGCCTCCGGAACCTCGGAACCCGGGGTGGGGGAGGGAAGTTGAGCAGCGACGGCGGGCTCGCCCCGGGTGTCCAGGGGAGTACCCGCCAGGGCACGTAGCCCTTCCAGTACGCCGCTCATCGCCTCGATCTGCGCGGTGACGGCCGCGAGTTCCTCCTCGAGTTCGCGGCGCCGCTCCTGCGCTGCGGGAAGCCGGGCTTCCAGCAGCGCGATGGTGGATCCCACACCGCTGTCGGAACCGAAGATGCTGGCGCTGTCTCCCACGACCACTCCCAAAACGTCGTCAACTACCGCTTGTAGTGGTGAATCTACGGCCCCTGGAGCGAGATGTATCCGGTTTGGGGGAAACCTCCACCTACGAGTTGTGAGGTGTCCGAGCGGTCCGGCTCCGCCGGAGCGTCCCCGCAGATGAGGCAATCGCTTCGCTCGTACGCTGGACACAGCTCGCAGCCGTCACGTCTCACCACACCGGGTGGTCCCGTCAGGAGAGACCGATCGCCTGGAAAGCGCCGTGCGCGGCCCGGTTGTCGGGAGCGGTCGCAGCCGGCGACGGTGTCGGGTCGGGGGTGCCCTGGCAGAAGGTCTGGCCGATCAGGGTCAGGGCGGTCGGGGTGAGTGCCGCAGCCTTGACCGGGTCGTACAGGTTCCCCGAGATCGCGATCTGGCGGGTGCCGCTGCGGTCGCCGAACACGTACGTGAGGTAGCCGTGGATGCCGCCGGGGTGGCCCCAGACGTCACCGCACGGCAGGGAGAGGCGGAACAGTCCCAGGCCGTACTCCGTGGGCGGGTAGACGTTGGCCGGGAGGGTCGTGGTCATCTCGGCGAGCTGGGCCGGGCGGAGCAGGCGGCCGCCGAGCAGGGCGGCGTCGAACCTGGTCAGGTCCTCGGTGGTGGAGATGATCTCGCCGGCGGCCCCCGCGACCGAGGGGTGGAGTTCGGTGATGTCGGCAGGTCCGGTGGCCAGCGGGAGGTAGCCGTGGCTGTGCGGCCCGGGGATCGAGGTGGCGGTGCCGGGAAGGTAGGTGTGGTGCAGGCCGATCGGCTGCAGGATCCGCCGCTGGACCTCGGTGCGCCAGGACCGGCCGGTCACCTTCCCGATCAGTTCACCGATCAGCAGGTAGCCGGTGTTGGAGTAGTGCCAGCCCTCGCCGGGCGCGAAGTACGGCGGGTGGTCGACGGCGGCGGCGATCAACTGCTGCGGGGTGTAGGTCGTCCAGCGGTCGGTGGCGACCAGTTGCTCCAGTTGGGCCTCGGTCACCGCCTCGAACTTCGGGTCCTCCGTGTAGTCGAAGATGCCGGAGGTGTGGTTGAGCAGCCGGCGCACGGTGATCGCGCCGCCGCCGGGGACGACGCCGGGGAGGTGGTGCTCGATGGAGTCGTCCAGGCCGACCCTGCCCTCGGCGACGAAGGTCTTGGTCACGCTGCCGGCCCGGAACCGTCCGTTGGCCGGTACCGGCGCCTTGGTGACGAGGTCCCGCACGCCGGACGTGCCGTTCCAGGCGACCCTGCCGTTCTCCCGCACCTCGGCGAGGGCGCCGCTGGCGCCGGCCTGCGTGACGAACGCGTCCAGCGCCCGTTGGAGTGCGGCGCCGTCGGTCCGGCCCGCCGGGCGGACCTCCGCCGGTGTTGCAACTGCGGCCGGTGCGAGTGCGAGGACGGTGGCGCCCAGCAGCAGCCCGGCGGCGAGACGGCTGCCCGTGCTGTGCCACGACCGAGTCTGACCGTCCGTCATGTGGTTCTCCTTCGAGGGATACCGGAGGGTCCGGCAGGCGCCAGCTTCACGGTTCGGGTACTGACGCCACATCAATCCGCAGGGGGAGATCTTGCGGAGGGCCTCATACCGTGGTCGCTGGCCAGATGGCTTCGCACCGCACCCGGAGGCCGAGATCACCTCGCACCGGACTGACTTCGGGGACGCGACGCCACCACCGCCGCACGGGGCCGAGCGAGGCGGCCGGTGTCTGCCCGGTACCTACCGGGAGCCGTCTCGCCGTCAGGTCGCCTCGGGCCCGAACCGGCGCTTGTAGGCCGACGGTGTGATGCCGGTCTCGCGGCGCATCAGTGCACGCAGGTTGGCGGCGGTGCCGAGGCCGCTGCGCCGCGCGACCAGCTCGAAGCGGGACTCGCCGCGCTCGATCAACCTGCAGGCGAGGGCGAGCCGTTCCCCCGTGAGCCAGGTCAACGGCGTCGTGCCCAGTTGGGCCCGGAAACGTCGATGCAGCGTCGCCGGACTGACCGCCGCACGTGCCGCCAGGTCGGGCACGGAGAGCGGTGCGTCCAGCCGTTCCTGAGCCCAGGCCAGGACGGGTGCCAGGGACTCGTCGGGGAGATCGGGCATCGGGCGTTCCACGAACTGCCGCTGCCCGCCGTCCCGGTGCGCCGCGAAGACCAGCCGCCGGCTCACGGAGTTGGCGGCCTCCGCCCCGTGGTCTCGGCGGACCACGTGCAGTCCGAGGTCGAGCGCGGCCGCGCTCCCCGCGGCAGTGAGGATGTCACCGTCATCCACGAACAGCACGTCCGATTCGAGGCGGACCGAAGGGAAGCGGGCCCGGAACGAATCCGCCCACTGCCAGTGGGCGGTGGCCCGGCGCCCGTCGAGGACTCCGGCCTCGGCCAGCGTGAAGGCGCCGCTGCAGAAGCCGATCAGGCGGGCACCGCGTGCGTGCGCGCGTCGGACGGCTTCGAGCACGGCCGGTCGGCGGGGCACCTCGACGTCGGGACGGTTGGGGACGATCAGGGTGTCCGCCGTGTCGGCCACTTCCAGGCCGGCGACCCCCGTGAGCGTGAAGAACCCGTCGCGCATCAGGGTGCGGGGCTCGGGGGAGCAGAGCCCGAAGTCATAGAGGTCACGGCCGATCTCGGGTCTGCGGAGCCCGAAGATCTCGGTCGCGCAGCCGAGTTCGAAGGGGTTGGAGTTCTCGTCCACGACCACGACGACCCGGTGCGCGCCCGTCGGTCGGGCCGGCTGCGAGGATTCTTTCGGCATGTGCAATTCCTAGCACTCACGGCCGGTGCACGACAGGCCGAAGGATGAGCACATGAGCAACGAACCGATCGCCCTCAGCAAGGCGCTGGCCTCCTTCGACGCCTTGTGGAGCCCCCGCATCGTCACACGCGTCAACGACTACGACGTCCGCATTGCCAAGGTCGAGGGCGAACACATCTGGCACGTCCACGACGACACCGACGAGTTCTTCCTGGTGCTCGACGGCGAGTTGCACATCTCCCTGCGCGAGCCCGACGGGGAGCGCACCGTCCTGCTGCCACGAGGGGCGGTCTTCACCGTCCCCCGAGGCACCGAGCACAAGCCCTACGCTCCGTCCGGCGCCGCGATCCTGATGTTCGAGCCCACCGGGACGCCGACCGTGGGCGATCGCCACGACGAGATCCCGGACCACGTGGACGCGACGACCGGGCACGCACTCGACACCTGAGCCGACCGGCTTCGGGCCCCGAACGGCTCACCAAGAATCGGCTGCGGCACCGACCCCCGCCAGGGCGGCCAGCCCACGAGCGCGCAGCGCCGGGTGCCCGGTGCTGCCGTCGATGACCGCGAGGGCCTGGCGGAGGTGGGTGGCGGGGACTCGTCCGGGCCGTAGTGGCCGTCGTGGAACTCGGCCTCGCGCCAGCCTGCGCCGAAGTTGGCCCTGCAGACGCCGTCGGCGGCCGCCCGGCTGTTCAGCCGGTAGCCGTAGACCGGCGGGCTCAGCGCCACCGTGCCGTGCACCCAGTCGTTGTAGAAGCCGAGGTTGATCCCGGGCGTCACCGGGCTGCCATCCCGGTGCAGGCAGAGCACGGGCAGGGCGACGGACGGCGCGGTGTCACCGTCGTAGGCGGTGCTCGGCGAGCCGCGGGGACCGCCGACCACGACGGTCCCCGCCGAGCCGTACCCGAGGACGCCCCAGGTCATGCCCAGGTGGGGAGCGGCGGGGCCGGCCTGCGCGGGGGTGGCGACGAGCGGTGCCAGTGCGGCGGCAGCCGCGACGGCGGTGGCGGCAAGGCGACCGAGGGGCTTCACGGTTGGTGCTCCTCGCATCGAGGTGGACATGAGTGAGGCAGCACCGGCCACATCGGTGACCGGCGCTGCCGCAGCCTTCCAACGGCTCGCACGGTTTCGTCATGGGCCGGTCATCCGTCCGTCATGGGCGATGGCGGGGGAGCGCGGGGCTGCTGCGCTTCGAGGTCAACGAATGCCCCCGTGCCGTCGAGGCCAGGACTGGCGGGCGGCGGCGGTGAGGGTCTGGTTTCCGATCCCAGGCCGGGCGGATGCTGCTTGCCCGCGTCGGCCGTCGGCTGGGGGTGGCGCATCGCCGAGTCCACAGATGAGCGGTGCGCCGTCGCCGTCACCCGCTCCGACCGGCCCGGCCCGGGCGCACTCGTCGCGGAAGTGACCAGTGGCCCACGGAGCAGTTGGTCGTACCGGATCCCGAATCGGAGGTGGCCGACCGTGCGCGGAGCGACGGGAGAGGCCGCGATCGGGTGACGGTGGATCGGTCATCAGAGCCGGCACGTCACGAACGGTATGGGTCGGGGTCGGTGGTCGCCCGCACGCAACCAGCCTGACCCGCCGGTGGGTCACGCCTCGTCAGCCGGAGGAAACCTGAAGCTTCCCCGTGGACCTGGACACCTGGAGACTGGGACGTGAGGTTCCAGAGGAAGTAGAGCCAGGTGAGCAACAAGCAGGGCAAGCGGTACT